>CAZHCG010000070.1:9389-24287 GCA_964530995.1 uncultured Myxococcales bacterium | reverse complement strand
GTTTGGAGCTTCTGCTGCATGCCAGGAGACGACACGGCTGGATCCGGATGAGCCCCATTTTTTTCGGATGCGCGTCGATAACGGACAGCCTCTTCTTGACCGCCCGCGCGGCGGACGATAGCTTCTCGCTTTCATGGAACGGGTCGATCGCGACGCGCTGGCCGTCGAGCACATGGATCTGGCGGAGAAGATCGCCTCGGGCATGATTCGGCGTTTTGGAGCCTTCGTCGATCCCGAAGAGATTCGATCCATGGCGATGGAGGGGCTGGCCCAGGCGGTCGATCGCTACGATCACTCCCGCAAAGCATCTTTCCGGGCCTACGCCACCGCCCGCATCCGGGGCGCGATCTACGACGGGATGGCCGACGCGAGCTGGTTCCCCAGGCGCATGCTTCGCAAGATAGCCTACTTCAAGCACGCCGACGAGATGATGTCCCGGGCCTCGGAGGCGCCCCCGCCGCGCGACACCGTGGAGACCGCCCACCGCCTGGCCGGCAACCTCCGCGAGCTGGCCGCGGCCTATGTAACGACCTGGGCCGCCGAGCAGGAGACTCCCAGGGAGGAAGACGGCGGCGAGGAGGAGGAGGAGGACGCCGAGCTGTGGCTGGCCCGCCGGGAGTATCGTGAGAAGCTCGAACAGGGGGTCAGCATGCTGCCCGACAAGCAGCGTCAGGTCGTCGAGCTCTACTTCTGGAAAGATCTCGGCATGCCCGAGATCGCTCGCCTGATCGGCCGTCACAAGTCGTCAGTGCACCGCATCTTGAACGACGGTCTGCGGCGCCTGCGCAAGAGGTTCGAGCGCTCGGAAGAAGAGCTGGGGCTGGATTTCGACTGAGGGTGAGAGAAGGGTAGCTACTGGGCCAGCTGGTTCTCGATCTCGCAGGTGTAGCCGGTGGACTCGTCTACGCTCACGTCGGTTTCTGGATCGAGGCCCGTGCAGAGGTTGTACCAGAGGAACTCGTTGTCCGTGGAGAGGCCGGAGACCAGCAGCTCGTACGCTCCGGCCAGCACCGGGACCTCCTCGAAGACCAGCCAGTCGAGGCACTCGACGCCGTTCTCCAGCGGAACCTCGGCGGCGACCCAGCCGTCGTTGCGCAGCAGGAAGCCCATCGTGGCCACGTTGGAGTCGTAGCAGGAATCGAACACGCCGCCCTGGCTCTGGCCCCACTGCAGGTTGATCTTGAGCACGCCGAACTGCTGCGCGGCCACGTCGAGCAGCGAGATCCCCAGGTCGTTGCAGGGGGGATCGAGGTTCTCGTCGGGCTCCAGGGTCCACGGCGAGTCGAGCGTGCCGCGCTCGTCGTAGTAGAGCAGCACGTCGGTCGTCTCGCTGGACTCCTCGTCGTAGGCCGCGGCCTGGTAGAATCCGAGGAAGAGCTGGTAGTCACCGGCCACCAGGAAGTCCTCGAGCCAGACGCCGGCCCAGACCGCGTCGGCCCACGGATCACCGTCGTGATCCATCGCTTCGCAGGGGAACTCGGTCCAGGCCGTGTCGGTCCACCACTGCTCGTAGACCGGGTTCCAGACCCAGAGGTTGACGTAGTCGATTCCCGCCTCCTGGCACATCGTCTGCCCGGGAACCTCCATGTTGTCCTCGTCCGGACCGAACTGCCATTCCCAGGCGATCGAGGCGTCGGCATTGTCGGAGGGATCATCCCACGTGTCCACGCCGAAAACGACCTCTCCCAGCTCGTTGGAGAGCTCTCCAGACTCGAACGTGAAATCGAAAGTGGTCTCCGAAAGCACGTTTCCGTCCGTAGGGTTGTCCAGCAGCTGGGCGGTGACGGTGGCCGGGCCGGTGGCGATCTCCCACGAGTCGGTCTCGCCTTCCCCATAGTAGCAGGGCCAGTCGATCTCCCACATGTCTCCGTTGTCGTCGACCACGGTGATCCGCGCCGTTTCGGCGCCCACGTAGCCGCAGCCCAGGGGCTCGTCGGTCTCGTAGTCGACCACCGACCAGGTCCAGCTGAACCCGGCCGCGATGTCCACGCCCCCGTCGCTGTCGCCCGCGTTGATCGTGCATCCGCCGGCGGCCAGGGCCAAGCCAAGCAACAAACCAGTCCACTTCATAGTATTTCCTCCTTGTCTCAACGGCGCGTCCGGGCCATCGGCACCGGACGGCTCCCTGCTCGGGGATTGCCTTTCTCTCATCCCTAGAAAAAACGATCAGCAACTATTCTATTACTCATGTACAACTGTGGACAAGGCCACTTCGAAAAATATTCACCCCCTGCTCCAATTTGCGACGGGCCCGGGTGAATCGGACCGGATCGGAGGGGATCGATGAAAGTCGGAAAGATGACGCTGTTTTTCTGGTGCGTGTCGCTCGCCTGCGCCTGCGGGGACGAGAAGGGTGGAGGCGGCGCGGAGGACGACCCTGACGCGAGCACCGATGCGGACGCGGGCGCGGACACGGACAGCGGCGAGTGCGAGGAGACGGCCGGCGACGAGCTGCCCGACGGGTTGACCGAGATCGCCTGGGACGACGGAGAGGCGGACGGCACGGTGGCGGACACCTCCCTGGGGCAGTTCGACATCAACGGCAACATCTACGTGATCGGCGAGGAGCCGATGTGGGAGGCGGTGCGTTTCGATATCCCCTCGCCCGGCCTGGTGCACGGATTCCGCGTCCAGTGGGGCAACCTTCTCGAAGAAGGCGTCCGCCCGGTGGGCGCCGGGATCTACGCCGACTTCGGCAGCAACGGGTTCGATTTCTACCAGTGGGATCCGCTCTGGGCCGGCGAGCGCTGCCTGACCGAGGACGAGGCGGGCGAGTGGGTGGACTACGGGCTGGACGAGCCGATCGAGATCGAGGTGCCGGGTCCGATCTTCGTCGCGCATTTCTGGGAGACGCAGGACGACCCGGCCTTCCTGTTCGAAAGCGGGCTGGGCAGCTGCGAGGGCTACGACGACTGCCACTCGGCGATCAACATGCCCGAAGCCGAGGCCGGTACGTTTTACAACGGCCTCTCGGCTTCGTTGGCGATCGACTACGGAGTGCGGCTGCTGGTGGATCTGGAGGATCCGGTTCCGGACGAGGAAAAATGGTTCCGGGTCGACGGGGCGCTGACCGCCTCCAGCCGCGCGGCCTGGGGCGACTACGACGGCGACGGCGACGACGACCTGATGACCAACGGACCTGTCCTCTGGCGCAACGAGGGAGACGGGACGTTCACCGACGTGACGGCCGCGGCCGGTCTCCAGGAGGTCGTCGCCTCCAGCAGCGGCGGGGTCTGGGGAGACTACGACAACGACGGGTGCCTCGACTACTTCGGTCAGAGCTCCTCGAAGACCGAGCCCGACATCCTCCTGCACAACGAGTGCGACGGGACGTTCCGCGACGCGACGCTCGAGTCGGGGATCTGGGACACGCAGGACTACCTCGACTGCGTGGAGGATCTCGACGAGGAGCACGCGCCGACCGAGGGCGCGGCCTGGTTCGACCTGGACGCGGACGGCCTGCTCGACCTGTACATGGCGCAGTACGAGTGCGGCGGCGTCTACGAGAATTACGTAGACCGCGTCTGGCGCAACGAGGGGGACGGGACGTTCGTCGAGTGGACCGACGATCACGGCTTCGCCTGGGCCACGATGCACGCCGGCCGCGGAGTCAGCCCGGCCGACTTCGACCTGGACGGCGATCTCGACCTGTTCGTCAGCAACTACCGGCTCGATCCCAACTTCATGTTCGTCAACCAAGGCGACGGGACGGTCAGCGATCTGGCCGAGTTCAACGGTCTGGCCGGAGAGAACGTCTCGGGCAGCTACGGGCACACGATCGGATCGGTGTGGCTCGACCTGGACAACGACGGCGACTTCGACCTGTTCCAGGCCAACCTGGCCCATCCCCGTTTCTACCACTTCAGCGATCTGTCGCGGGTGATGGTCAACGACGGCCAGGGCGACTTCACCGACAACCGGGAGGCGGCCGGAATCTTCTACCGCGAGACACACTCCAACCCCACCAGCGCTGATTTCGACAACGACGGCGACGCCGACCTGTTCGTCACCTGCGTCTACGAGGGGCGCTTTTCGGAGATGTACCTCAACGACGGCGCCGGCGTCTTCCAGCAGGTCAACTACCAGTCTGGCGCGGTCGTTCACGGCGGCTGGGGCTCGGCCGCGGCCGACTACGACGGCGACGGCGACGTCGATCTGGTGGCCGGCGAGCTGCTGCGCAACGACACGGCCGCGGGGGACAACCACTGGCTGCAGGTGCGCGCGCTGGGCGGCGAGAGCTCCGAGGGCACGGTCAACGCGGCCGGGATCGGATCGGTGGTGCGGGTCACCGCCGGCGGCTCGACGGCGATGCAGCAGGTCTCGGGCGGCTCGGGGACCGGCTGTCAGGACAGCCAGGTGCTGCACTTCGGGCTGGGGAGCGCCACAGAGGCCGACGCGATCGACGTGATCTACCCCGGCGGAGCCACCGTCCACGTGGACGGACCGATCGCGGCCGACCAGCGAATCTGGATCAGCGCGGACGGGAGCGTCGACTGACGGCAGCGATCCGCCGTCGTCTCAGCCGCGGCCGGCGACCTCGCCGCCGACTCCCTTGATCCGGGCGGTGTGGGGATCGACGGCGGCCAGCAGAGCCACGCGCGGCCGCTCGATACCCAGCGAGCGCATCGCCTCCACGGCGTTGCGCACGATCGCCAGCCTCTGATCGAAGCTCGGGCTGGGAATCAGCGCGGCGTCGGTGACCGCGATCGGGCGGTCGAGCATCGACCCGCCGTAGAGCGTCACGTGGCTCGACAGGCGTCCTTACCCGCCTTTTTTCCGAGCAGCACGGGGCGGACGAAGCCGTCGCCGGCGGCGCGGCAGGCCGCGCCGAGAACCGCCGGCTCCTCGGCTCCGGCCACCGCCATGCACCGTTCGCCGAGGCTGCGGGCCTTTTCGCGCAGCTCGTCGAAGATCACGGAGCGTGCCCCCACTCGCGCTCGAGGTAGGGAGCGATGCTCGGCGCCGGTATCTCGCCTTCGAGAGCGCGCCGCGCGCCGCGCGCCAGGGCTTTCATCTCTCCTTCGCCGGCCAGCGTGAACCAAGGTGCGTCGATCCAGCTCAGGCGTCCTCGCAGCTCCTGGACGAAACGCTCCGAGCGAGCGACGCCGCCGGTCACCGCGATCGCGTCCAGCCGGCCCTCCAGCACGGCCAGCAGGCCTCCTGCCTCCTTGGTCAGCTGCAGCAAGGTGGCGTCGAGCACCAGCCGCGCCCGCTCGTCTCCCGCGTCGATCCGCCGGTAGATCTCGCGCACGTCGTCGGTGCCGAGATGCGCCTTCCAGCCGCCCTCGCCGACCAGCATCCTCTCCACGCGCTCCAGCGCGAAGCGACCGGAGAAGCACAGCTCGGCAAAGCCCAGGGAGGGCAGGTCGCCGGCGCGTGTGGGCGCCATCGGTCCGTTGGCCGAGGCGTCGTTGTGGTCTATCTGGCGGCCGCGGCGCTGGGCGGCAACGGTGAAGCCGGATCCCAGGTGGAGCACGATCAGGCGCAGCTCGGTCAGCGGACGGCCCAGTCGCCCGGCGACCTCGCGGGCCGCGGACTTGACGCTCAGCGCGTGCGAGAGCGCGCGGCGTGGCACCTCGGGAAGACCGGTCAACTTGGCCTCCGGCAGCATCTCGTCGACGCAGACCGGATCTACGATGAAGGCCGGGCATCCGGCCCGGGCGGATATCTCGTCGGCCATCGGCGCGCCGAGCAGGCTGGGATGCTCCACCAGCACCCGCCCGGAACGGATCGCGTCGAGCATCTCCGCGTCGACGGCAAAAGCGCCACCGGGCACGGGGGCCAACGCGCCGCCGCGGCCCACGACCGCCGCCAGCGAGGAGATATCGACTCTCTGCTCGTCGAGCGCGGCGCGCACGGTTTCCAGCCGCCAGCCGAGCTGGTCGACCACGCGCTCGAAGTCGGCGAGCCTTTTCGGGTCGTGGCGCACGTCGATCGACCACAGCTCCTCGTCGCTTGCGAAGAGGGCCACCTTGGTCGAGGTGCCGCCCGGGTTGAGCACCAGGATTAGCTGTTTTTCCGGCTGACTGTTCACGGTCGAGGCTCCTCGTTCAGAAGGTGGCCGCCACGCCGGCCCCGCTCAAGCGTCCCCGCTCGTCGAAGGCCGGTCCGAGGCTGAGGTTGGAGAGGCCGGGCCCGGTCGAGGCGGAGACCTCGCCGGGGCGCCCGGTCGCGAGCAGGTACGTGGCCAGACCGAGCAGCGGAACTCCCACCGCGATCGAGGCGATGCCCAGGTTGCGGTGAAAGCGCCGCGACTCGGCGTCGCCCGACGATCCGCCGACCGGCCTGGGATCGACGTCGGCATTGAGCGCCACCGAGGAGATACCACCGGCGGTGAAGACCGCGCCGACGAAGTAGAGCGGAACGATGATCTCGTGGGGCGCGGGCCGTCCCAGCCGGGCGTGCAGGCGCAGCTGCTCGGCGCCGTGCAGATCGAGCGCCAGCTCTTCGGGCTCGCGATCGGGATGGTCGACGCGCACCACGGCGTGGCCCGGGGTCAGCGAGAGCCTGCACGGGGTGTGACAGAGATGCTCGCCGACGCGTACCTCGGCGCCGATCGGATTCGAGCTGATCACGAGCGTCGCCAGCGGGCGATAACCGGCCAGCTCCAGCGCTTTCGCCTCGGGCGACGGATCGGTCTTCGCGCTCTTTGCCGCGGCGGTTTTCGCCTCCGAGTTCGGGTCGCGTTGATCGTCGGAGCCCGCCGTCTTTGAATCCGAGGCGGGCCGGGCATCCTGCGCGAGAGCCTGGAAGGAAACCAGCGGCAGCAGAGCCGCCAGCAGCAGCGCCGGGATCGGCGGCAGGGCCCGGAGGCGGTGGTGGGTCTTGCTCATCGACGCTCGAGTATAGCTCCAATCGGCGTCGATCATACAGGCCGATCAATGCTTCTTGCGGGAGGAACGCATCTCGTCCACGGCCCGGGAGAAGTCTGCGGCGACCTCGTTTTTCCGAAACGGAGGAGCGACAGTGCCGCGCGCTCCGAGATAGATCGCTTCGATCGAGCGGTCCAGGCCTCCGTCGTCCATGATTGCGATCGCGCCGAGCCGGGCCTCGGCGTCGGCTCCCTTGACCCAGCTGTCCCGGGCGCGCAGCGTCTCCGGGCGGGCGACCAGCACGTCGAGCTCGAAGCGGCGCAGGTGGGCGTCGGCCTTGCGCTCGTCCGGAAAGGCGACGACGCGATGACCCAGCTCGGCGATCGCCTCGAGCAGGCGCAGACGAGTGTCAGAATCCGGCTCGACGACCACCACCGACAGCGCCTCGCCGTCTTTCGCGGGGCCTGTTTTTGATCCGGGATCCGGTCCCACGGAGATCTTTTGGGTTTCGTCCTCTCGAACCGAACTTTCTGATTCGACCGAAATACGAAATCCGATCCCCGCGCGGCCGTTGCTCTCCTGCGCCGCGCTCGCGTTCTCGACTGCGGCTCGCAGCGCTCTTCGCATCTGGTCGACCGCAATCGGTTTGCGCAGGTAGGTCTCGACACCCACCTCTGCGGCCTCGGCCTCGGAATCCTCCGAGCCGAACGCGGTGACCATCAACACGGGCATACCCGACTCGAGGTTGCGCGCCACGCGGGCCAGCTCCAGGCCGTTGATCCCGGGCAGGTTCTTGTCCGTGACCAGGACGTCGATACGCGTTCGTTCCAGATACTGCAAGGCCCGCTCACCGTCTTCGGCCTCGACACAGCGGTGGCCCTCGGCCTCGACGACCTTGCGGAGAACGTGCCGGGCGACCGGATCGTCGTCGACTACGAGAATATTGACGGGAACGGTGTGCGCCATCAGGTCGACCTTCGAGATGGTTCTACAGTGTCTTACCGTGGCAACGCAACTGTATAGTATTACTGAATCGCATCAGCTGCCGGGCGAAGGGAGCTATCGCTCTAGGTAGGCGGCCGCGGCGCGGGCGAAAGCCTCGCAGTCTGCGGCGTCGACCCGGGAGCTGACCGCCAGGCGAATTCCCCACCACTGGGGGGGATAGACGGCGAAACCGGAGGCGTTCATGTGGTCGACGAAACCCTGCTCGCTCTTGTCCGGCGCCACGACGCGCAAGAAGACCATGTTGGTCCGAACCTTGTCCAGGTCGATCTGGATTCCCCGGATTTCGGCCAGGCGCTCGGCGAGCAGGCGAGCGTTGCGGTGATCCGCCTCGAGGCGTGCGCCGCCCTGCTTCAGCGCTACCAGTCCGGGCGCCGCGATGATCCCGGCCTGCCGCATGCCGCCGCCCATCTGCTTGCGCCTTCGCCGCGCCGCGTTCACGATCTCGCCAGAGCCGGTCAGCACGCTGCCCACCGGCGCTCCGAGCCCCTTGGACAGGCAGATCATCGCGCTGTCGACCGGAGCCGCCACCTCGCGCGGCTCGACCCCGAGCGCGATCGCAGCGTTGAACAGACGCGCGCCGTCGAGATGAATTCCGATGTCGTGCTGGTCGGCCAGCTCGCGCACGCGGCGCATCTCGTCGAGCGGCATCACCGTGCCGTCCGCCAGCGCGTTCTCCAGCACGATCAGCGTGGTTTCGGGGTGGTGGATGTCCGGAATCGTGCGGATCCGGCGCTCGATTTCGTCCGCCGTGATCCAGGAGCGGCGCTGCGGCTCGATCGCGCGCAGCTGAACGCCGGACAACGCCGCCGCCGCGCCGGCCTCGTGGTCGACCACGTGAGCGGTCTCGGCCACGATCACCTCGTCTCCGGGGCTGGTGTGGACCCAGATCGCGCACTGGTTGCCGAAGGTGCCGCTCGGAACCAGCAGGGCGGCCTCGTGGCCGAGCAGCTCTGCGCTCAGCTCCTCGAGGCGGTTGACCTCCGGGTCCTCGCCCACCACGTCGTCGCCCAGCTCGGCGTCGCGCATCGCGTCGCGCATCGCGTCGCTGGGCAGGGTCATCGTGTCGGAACGGAACTCGCGTTTTTTCATTTGCGGCTCCTCTCGCTTCGGAGGGCGCTGGGCGAAGGCGGGAGAGGCTACATGTTGATCGGCAGCATCATCGCGCACTCGAAGATCTCGGCGCAGCTCGCTCCGTCGGCGCACTCCACGAACTCCCACAGCTCGTCGCCGGGCAGCGAGGAGGCCAGCACCTCGCAGCCCATCTGGCAGCCGAGGGTGCCTCCCGAGCAGACCGTGACGTCGATCTGCAGATCTCCCCAGCGGTCCTTGGCCATCTCGCAGGTGCCGTCCTCGCAGTCGTCGTCGTACTCGCAGCTGTCCATGCAGCTGGTCGCTGCGCAGCCCATCTCCGCCGGGCAGCCGCGTCCCCGCTGCAGGCAGCGCGGAGAGCCGTCGCAGTCCAGATCCTCGTCCACCTGGCCGTCGCAATCGTCGTCGCGGCCGTTGCAGATCTCCTCGCCGTCGCACATTCCGCAGGCCTCGCGCGAGGGCAGGCAGTAGCCGTCCAGCAGCTCGAAGCCGTCGGCGCAGGAGCCGGCGCCGCTTTCCACGCAGAACGAGTCGCCCAGGGCCGGAAGCGGCTGGCAGACGAAGCCGTCGGCGCAGTCGGCTTCGGTGCGGCAGGTGTCGCAGGCGGCGCCGTCGCAGGCGCCGTCGCAGACGTCCGAGGGAGCGGGGCACTCGTCGCTGGGTGCGCAGCTGCCGAGCGCCATCGAGACCGCGCGATAGGCGTTGACGCGCCCGTGCCCGTAGAAAGGTGAAAAGCCGCTCGTCCACCGGCCGAAGACCGGGTCGGTCTCGTCCGCGCTGTCGGTGATGATTTGCCGCACCTCGGCGGCGGTCAGGTCCGGGGCGGCGGAGAGCATCAGCCCCGCGACGCCGGCGGCCAGCGGCGTGGCCGAGGAGGTCCCGCCGAACGAGTCGGTGTACTGCGGGTCGACGTCGCTGTCCGCGCCCGCCGAGGTGGTGGTGATGCCGAGCAGGCCTCCGTTGGACGGGGCCGCCACGTCGATCGTGTTTCCGTAATTGGAGTAGTAGGACTTGAGACCCTGGTCGTCGAGCGCGCCGACACCGATCACGTAGTCGTGGACCACGTAAGTGTCCCCGTCGGCGTTCTGGTTGGAGTTGCCCGCGGCGAACAGGATCACGGTTCCCAGCCCTCCGCGCCCGTCGCTCTCGGCGTAGTCGAACGCCTCCGAGACGATCGTGGGCAGCGCCGGCGCGGGGAAGCCGGTGGAGTCGACGTTGGGATCCTCTCCGGCGGGCCCCCAGCTGTTGGAGATCACGTCGGCTCCCAGATCGACGATGTCGACGAAAATGTCGGCGATCTCCTGGTCGGTGAGCTGGAAGCCCGGTCCCGGAGTCGGTCCTCCTTCGCCCGCGAGCAGTGACGGCAGCAGCCGGCAGTCGGGGCAGACGCCGGCTCCGCCCTCGCCGTTGCCGGCGATCGCGGCCGCAACCCCCGCGCAGCTGGTGCCGTGCCAGCCGAACATCATGCTCTCGACCATCGACTCCCAGTCGTCGGGAAAGTTGTAAGGCTCGGCGCAGTTGGCGGCCAGGTCGGCGTGGTTGATGTCCATGCCGTCGTCGAGAATCGCGATCAGCGTTTCGGAATCGCCGCTGGTCAGGTCCCACGCCTCGCTGACGCGCGAGTCGATTCCCCACGACGCCAGCTGCTCCTGTCCGTCGTTGAGCAGGTGCCACTGCTCGGGGAAGAGCGGATCATTGGGCTCCCAGCGACGCTCGTAGACGCGCAGCATGTCCAGCTCGGCCTCCACGCCGGAGATCGCGTTCAGCTCGGGCAGCGCCCTGGCGGCCCGCCAGCCGTCCTCGGCGTCGGCGCTGAAAAGATCGTCGCTGAAGCGAATTCGCTCCGGCGCGCCGAGATCCAGATCCGCCAGACCGCGCTCGAACCTCTCGAGCGCCTCGTCGTCGGCGACCCGCGCCACGATTTCGCCCGTTGCCGCGGCGACGCGTCCGGCGCCGTCGACGAAAGTGGGCAGCACCGTCTCGTTGCCGAGCAGAGCGCGTGAGGCGAGCGGGGCGAGCTGCTGCTCGAAACGCAAGAAGGCGGCGCGTCCCAGGCTGATCGCTTCGACGCCGTAGCGCGCCTGGTAGTCGACCGTCTGCGAGGAATTCTCGACCGCAATCACGCTCGCGGGGAAGCGGTATCCGTCCGGAGGCTCGACGTCGCTCCAGATCTGTTCCAGCACCGAGCCTCCGAACATGCACTGGCAGAGAGTGGAGCACGGATCGATCGTGTCGGGATGCGCCAGCCAGCCGCCGCAGACCTGCACGTCCTGGCAGGATTCCTGGGAGGCGCAGCAGCGGAAGTTGCCCGAGACGTCGTCCCACATGTAGCCGTCCTGGCCCAGCAGGCAGCGCTCCAGGCACTCCTCTGCGTCGAGCGGGTAGCTCTCGTTCTCCGCCGCTCCGCAGGCCTCGATCTCGTCGCAGGCGTTCTGGCAGGCCTCGATGCAGTCCGAGGGGAAGTCGGCCGGATCGCCGCGGTCGTCCTCGGCTCCGCCGTCGCCCGGGCCCCCGTCGTCCTCGCTGTCGCTGTCGCTGTCGCTGTCGCTGTCGGTGTCGCCGGCGTCGGATTCTCCGCCACCGCCACCGCCACCGCCGTTGTCGCAGCCGAACTGCGCCGCGGCGAGCGCCGCCGCCAGTGCGGTGATGATAATCGCGCGCATCGCTATCCTCCTGTAGGTCATCTGGTGAAGGATCCCAAACCTCCCGATTGCCGCACCATATTACGGTTGCCCCGCGCGAACAAGGCGATGCGACTCGATACAATGTTCTCAAGCTGCCGACTGCCGACTGCGACTTCGGTCGCTTCGACGAACTCGACCTTGGCGATCCGTTTTACGAATGGCGGTGTGTCAGCGGGCGCGGAGATCCTCCAGCCTGGAGAGCACCTCGGGGCGGTCCAGGGCGTGTTCGGGCGCGATTTCGAGGTAGCGCTCGAAGAATTCGACGGCAGAGTCGCGCTTTCCCGACGCCATCTGTGCTGTCCCCAGCCGATAGTACGCCTCGGGGAGCCAGCGGGGGGGCTCGGGGAGGCGCTTCGCCAGATTCGTGGCCTTGGCCAGCGATCTGGAAGCGGCGTTGTTTCCCCTGGCCTGCAGCTCGACCATTCCGAGCTTGAAATGCAGCTCCGCCGAATCGGGGAGCTCGGAGACGGCGCGCTCGTAGCAGCGCAGAGCCGCTCCCAGGTTGGCCAGCTCCTCGAACGCCTCGCCGAGCAGCACGTAGGCCTTGCCCAGCTTCGGGTCGAGCTTGAGCGCCTTTTCCAGCTGCTCGATCGCATTGCGCGCGATACCGCTGCGCAGCTTGGCCTCGCCGATCCGCAGGTAGACCTCCGGCATTTCCGGCTCGAGCTCCTTGGCGCGTTCGAACTCCTGCATCGCTCCGGGCATGTCGCGCATGTCGAGCAACGCGGCGCCGTGGCGCAGGTGGTAGACGGCGTTGGTGTCGTCCAGCTCGCAGGCCTGCTTGAGGTACCCCACCGCCTCGGCGGTGTTGCCGGTGACGCGAAACACCTCGCCGTAGTAGAAGTTGGCGTCCGCCGATTCCGGCGCTTCCTCGACCGCTTTTTCCAGCATCTCGCGGGCGCGGTCGTATCGCCCCAGCAGGTAGCAGGCCGCTCCCACCCGGATGCGCGTGCCGACGTCGTCCGGATTTTCGGCCAGCGCGCGCTCGTAGGTCTTGAGCGCCTTGCCCACCTCGCCGGTCAGCTCCATCAGCAGGCCATGCTCGAGGGCCAGCCCCGGATGGTTGGGGTTGAGCGCCGCCGCTTCGTCGAGCTGCTCGAGAGCGCGGTCGTAGCGCTTCCTCTTGCGCAGCACCTGAGCCAGACGGAAGCGCGCCTGCACGTTCTCCGGCTCGCTCTCGATCGCCGCTTCCAGCTCCTGGGCGGCCTGTTTGAGATTGCCTCGCTGCTCGTGAGCTCCGGCCAGCGCAATGCTGATCCTGGCCTTTTCCTGCACAGAGCTCCGTGCCTCGTCCAGGATGCGGAGCGCCTCCTGCTCGCGACTCTGCTCCATGTAGAGATCGGCCAAAGCGAGGTAGGTGTCGAGCAGCCTTTCGTCGAGCGCCACCGCTCTGCCGAGTTCGGCCTCTGCCTTTTTTTCGTTTTTCAGCCGTAGCTCGGCCAGCCCTGCCAGGTAGTGAGCGCGGGCGTCGTTCTCTCGTTTTTTCAGCACACCCGCCAGAAGATCCTTGGCCTCGTTGAGAGCGCCCTGCCGGATCATCGTCTCGGCGTGGCCGAGCAGCGCCTCGCGATCGACGGGGTTTTCGGAGCGCGCCCTGGTGAAGACGTTGGCCGCCTGAGCCAGATCGTCGTTGAGCAGCGCGAGCCGACCCCTGACGGCCAGCATCACCACGTCTCTGGGAACCAGCTCCTCGGCGCGGTCGGCCTGTGCGGTGGACTTGGCGAAATGGCGCTGTCGGAAGTACATTCGTCCCAGCAGGGCGTTGGCGCGCGCTCGCTGAGACGGCGTGGTCAGCTGGTCGCTCTTGCCCGCGATCTCCTTCAGCCGTTTTGCGATGAGCTCGTGGTCGCTGTCGCGATCGCGCAGCCGCAGCCGGATCGACTCTAGCGCCGCATCGAAGTGGCGCGGGGTCTTTCCGACGATTTTCTCCAGAACCGGCAGCGCCTCGTCGTCTTTCCCGGCCAGCACCAGGGCGCGGGCCTTGAGAAAGCGGGCGCGGGGCGATTGCTCCTCGGCCGCGAGCTTTTCGGCGGCACCGAGGGCCTCTTTCACCTCTCCCGAGTCCAGGTAGGCCTCGCCCAGCAGCATCAACTCGTGGGTCGACGGCTTTCTTTGCTTGCTCAGCTTCTCGATGACGGCGGGCACCTTGAGCCCCAGCAGGGAGTTGCTCGCCGAAGCGAGACGGGCAAAGGGCGAATCCGATTCGTCGAGCTCGATCGCTCCCAGGAGGCGCGTCGCCTCGGAGGCGTGCTCCTGGCTGTCGCCGAAACGAATCTGGTGCCAGTTGTGGAGAAACACTCCCAGCAGGCGCAGATCTTCGTCGTCCGGGTGGTTCTTGCGAGCGATTTCGAGCTCGTCGATGGCCGCTTCGAGGCCGTGCAGGCTGTCCTCCACGAGTCGGCGCTCCACCTTGTCTCGAACGCGCGCGACGACCTGCTCGGAGGCGCCGCTGGGAAGCAGTCGGGCGATGGCGAAAGCTCCGAACGGACCCCAGGGCGTGAAGTACAGCGCGCCGCCTGCCAGCGCGGCGACCACGAGCACGATCAGCAGCGCGATCTTGGTGCGGCGCTTCTGTCGTTCGACTCGGCGGCGGCCCTCGAACTGAGATCCGGGTTTGCGTTCGGCGTCTCCCGTCTCCCGCTCGGGGGCTACCGGCGCTTCGTCGAGCACGCTGCCGCGACGCGTGCCGTCGAAGGCGTCTTCGGCCAGGTCCAGGCTCTCCCTGGGCGGTGCCCCCAGATCCTGGTCCGCATCTTCCTCGCCTTGCGATTCCGTGGGGAACGCGTCGAATTCGCCGCCGTCGTCTCTCTCGCTGTCGCCCGTGGGCAGATCGATCTCCCCGTAGTCGGTGGAGCCGCTGGCGTCGACTCGATCCCGATCGGCCGACTGCGGCGGTCCGCCCAGGTCGTCTGGAGACGGCCCGGAACCATCGAGCGAGCTTCCGAGCGGCTCGGGACCATCTCCGACCTCGTCTTGGACATCGCCGGTCGGCTCGGGAACATCCGTGACTCCTTGCATGGGTTTGGGCAGGTCGGCGGCGTCTTTTGCGTCTGGGAGATCGACCGCTTCCGCAGGTGAGGGCACATCCGAGACTCCCTGCATCGGCTCTGGAAGATCGACGGCGCCGGCGGGCGAGGGAAGATCGGAGGCGCCGGCGGGCGATGGCAGGTCGATCTCCTCGAAGGGATCCTCGTCCTTCTTGGGCGAGGGCAGGTCGATCTCCCCGAAGGGATCCTCGTCCTTCTTGGGCGATGGCAGGTCGATCTCCCCGAAGGGATCCTCGTCCTTCTTGGGCGATGGCAGGTCGA
>CAZHCG010000070.1:0-9289 GCA_964530995.1 uncultured Myxococcales bacterium | reverse complement strand
GTCGATCTCCCCGAAGGGATCCTCGTCCTTCTTGGGCGATGGCAGGTCGATCTCCTCGAAGGGATCCTCGTCCTTCTTGGGCGATGGCAGGTCGATCTCCCCGAAGGGATCCTCGTCCTTCTTGAGAGATGGAATATCGATCTCCCCGAAAGGATCTTCGTCTTTGCCGGGATCGACGCCGGATGCGCGCGGGCCCTGCGGAGAATTCGAGGGTTTCGGCGGGGGGGCGGGACGAGCTCCCGGTTTGGGCCGTTTCGGCATCACCGATGGCCTGAAACCGTCGCCGGTCTCGGCCTCGCCTCCCTCTGCACCTTCGCGCGCAACCCGAAACGAGGTGGAGCACTTGGGACAGCGCATTTTCAGGCCGGAGGAAGGAATACGGCCGTCATCCACTTTGTAGGAAGCGTTGCAGCCCGGACAGTTCACCTTCATCGTACAGTTGCCTCCACGGTGAAAAAGAGAGGGGCACCGATTTCATGCGAATGCTATCCAAACGGGTGCTTCGCGGCAAGCCGGGAGGTAAAGCCGGGAGGCGAGGCTAAGGAAGAAGCTGTTCGGCGAGATCTGCGGCCCGGTCGGTGCGCTCCCAGCTGAAGGTATTACCACCGCGGCCGAAGTGGCCGTAGGCGGCGGTCTTGAGGTAGATTGGACGCAGCAGGTCGAGCTGCTCGATGATCGCCGCCGGGCGCATGTCGAAGCTGGCCGCCACCTGCTTCGCTATTCTGTCATCGGGAATCGCGCCCGTACCGAATGTCTGCACAGTCACGGAGACCGGCTCGGCGACGCCGATCGCGTAGGCGATCTGGATCTGGCAGCGCTCCGCCAAGCCCGCAGCCACGATGTTCTTGGCAACGTACCTGGCGTAGTAGGCGGCCGATCGATCGACCTTGGTCGGATCCTTTCCCGAGAAGCAGCCTCCCCCATGGGCACCCATGCCACCGTAGGTGTCGACAACTATCTTGCGGCCGGTGACTCCGGCGTCGGCGTACGGACCGCCCAGCACGAAGCGGCCGGTGGGATTGACGAGCACGCGGGTCTTGGTGTTGGTCAGCTTGCGGGGAATCGTGGGCTCGATCAGGTTTTCCTTGATCCAGCTCGTCAGCTCCTTGTGCGAGATGTCGTCGGTGTGCTGCGTGGAGACGACCACCGTGTCGACCGCTACCGGCGCGCCGTTCTTGTACCTTACCGTGACCTGGCTCTTGCTGTCCGGGCCCAAGAACGGGATCCGGTCGCGCTTGCGCAGGCGGGCCAGGTTGCGCATCAGCTTGTGGGCCAGCGAGATGGGCAGCGGCATCAGCTCGCGGGTTTCGTTGCAGGCGTAGCCGAACATCATTCCCTGGTCGCCGGCTCCCTGGGATTTGTGCTTGCCCTTGCCTCGCGTAACTCCCTGGGAGATGTCGGGCGACTGCTTCTCGATCGCGGTCAGCACAGCACAGGTGCTTGCGTCGAACCCCATCGACGAATCGGTGTATCCGATGTCGCGGATCGTCTTGCGCACGAGCTTGGGCATGTCCACCCAGGTCTTGGTCGTGATCTCGCCGGCGATGATCGCCATGCCGGTCTTGACCATCGTCTCCACGGCAACGCGTGATGAATGGTCGTCCTTGATGCATGCATCGAGGATGGCGTCCGAGATCTGGTCGCAGACCTTGTCGGGATGCCCCTCGGACACCGACTCGGAGGTGAACAGGTAGTCGTTCATCAGCAGGCTCCTTGGCTCGGCCCCTCGCTGCCACGCGAGCGGCGAAAAGCAAAACGCCGCTAGCTATTTCTCTTATGCCGAAAATTGTCAACCGCTGTCGCGTCAGACCAGCACGCGTTCTATCCGCGCTCCGAGGCGGCGCAGACGCTCGTCGATCTCCTCGTAGCCGCGGTCGATCTGTCGGATGTTGTGGATCACGGAGCGGCCCTTGGCGCGCAGCGCGGCGATCAGCAGCGCCATCCCGGCGCGGATGTCCGGGCTGGAGAGCTCGCGGCCGTAGAGATTGGTGGGGCCGATCACGACCGCCCGGTGCGGGTCGCAAAGAACGATCTTGGCCCCCATCGAGATCAGGCTGTCGACGAAGAACAGGCGGCTTTCGAACATCTTCTCGTGGACGAGCACGGTGCCCCGACACTGCGTGGCGGTGACCACGGCGATCGAGGTCAGGTCCGCGGGAAAACCGGGCCAGGGAGCGTCGTCGATCTGCGGAATCGCGCCCCCGATGTCGCATTGCACCTCGAGCTGCTGGTCGGGGGGCACGGTCAGCCTGTCGTTCTCCAGCTCGGTCTCGAGGCCCATCTTGCGAAACGCCATGCGGATCATGCGCAGGTTGTCGAACTCCACGTCGCGAATCGAGATCTCGCCTCCGGTGACCGCGGCCAGCCCGATGAAGCTGCCGATCTCGATGTGGTCGCTCATGATGCGGTGCTCGGCCGTGCCGAGCGAGCCGACGCCGCGCACGCTCAACACGTTGCTGCCGATCCCCTCGATCCGCGCGCCCATCGCGTTGAGGAAGCGGCACAGCCCCTGTACGTGGGGTTCGCAGGCCGCGTTGTAGATCACCGACTCGCCGTCGGCGGTCGCGGCAGCCATCACCGCGTTCTCGGTGGCCATCACCGACGCCTCGTCCAGGAAGATCTCGGTGCCCTTCAGCCCGTTCGGCGCGGTCAGGATGTAGGAGCCGGAGATGTCGACCACGGCGCCGAGCTCTTGCAGCGCCAGCATGTGCGTGTCCAGCCTGCGCCTGCCGATCCGGTCGCCACCGGGCTTGGGCAGCGTGATATGGCCGCGGCGCGCGAGCATCGGGCCGGCCAGCAGAAAAGAGGCCCGGACTCTGGCGCAGAGGCGCTGGTCGGGCTCGGCGCTGGCCACCCGCGTGGTGTCGATCCGCAGGTCGCGCTCACCGATCGATTCGACCTCCGCGCCGAGGTTCTTGAGAATCCTGATCGTGGTATTGATGTCGCCTATGCGCGGGACGTTGCGCAGGACGACCGGGCCGCCGGCCAGCAGCGTAGCCGCCAGCACCGGGAGAGCCTCGTTCTTGTTGCCCGCCGGGTTGAGTTCGCCCGAGAGCGGAACTCCTCCTTCGACTATGAAGCTTCCCAATCTCACCTCCAAGACGCACCTGAACAGTCGCACAGTCCGACCGGCGAGTTCAAGGCCGAATCCGCGGCTCGCCGAGGTAGCCGACTGTTTTTCAACGCACGCCGCGGCCTCTGTATGCCGCCCGTCTTGCACGGCGGACCGCTTGTCGTTACAGACTTGGATGATGAGTGCTCGACGACTGGTGTCGGCCGCCGCGGCGTTCGCGGCTGCTTTGGGCGGAGCTGCTCTGGCCCCGGCGATTCTCGCGGATCGGGGGCGGGATCCGGCGCTCGAGTCCGGCGCGCCCGGCAGCGAGAAGAACGATCCGCTCTCCGTGGAGCAGCGCCTGCATCTGCGACGGTTGGCTGGGCTGTCCAGGATTCGAGCCGTCGCCAGGCAGACGAGCGACAACGAGCTGCTCGAGGAAGCCACGGCGCTCGGAGGCCGCGAGCGCTGGAGGCACAGGCAGGTGCTGCTCCGCCTGGCCGCGGGCGGGGAGGAATCCCGGTGAGCCGTTTGAGCTGCGTCTGCGCGCTGCTGGTCGCCGCGGTGGGATGTGGAGGCGAGGCCGGCGGTGGCGCCACAGCGGAAGGCCGGCAAGCGCGGTCCGACGGCGGCGGAGTCGATCCCGCGGCCTCCGGGGACGGCGCCTCGGAACAGGACCTGGTGCGCCGCGCCGCGCGGGAGGTGCGGGGCGGGCTGGAGCCGCAGGAGCGCGAAGCCCTGCGCGAAATCTACGAAAACCACGCCGAAAAGACGATCTCGAGAGGCAACGCGGCCGAAAGGCTCGAACGGTTGACCGAAGAGGTGAAGCTCGATGTCGATGCGCTGTTCTCTGCAGGCGCGTCTCCGAGAGCTTCTGGAGAGCCCGAGTAGAACCGGCGTCACAGACGACGCGGGCCCGGATTCCCGCGGCGCTTGCGACCGCGGCCGCGTCTCGCTTTGCGCTGCTCGAAGGACTGGTCGAAAAGGAAGATGCGCGAGCGCTTCGGCAGCCGCAGGCGGCGTAAGGGGCTCGAGGGGCGCAGCTCCGGGCGCTGCGAGGTGTCCAGGGTGATCACCAGCTCTTCTCCGGGCTCGCCTTCCAGCGCGAGCTGGGCGACTCCCGCCTTGTTCGTGGCGGCGACCTCGCGGCCGTTGAGCAGCACCGGCAGCCCGGCGCGGCCGTCCGTGCGGACCGCGAGCAGGTGGGCGCGGGAGGTCGGGGCGCAGACGAAACCCGCCTCGATCGGGGCCGGCTCCGCTCCGCCGTCGACAAGGATGCGCCGCAGGCGGCGCAGGCGGAGCTTTTGCACCTCGCGATCCTCGGGCTCGCTTCCCGGCGGGCAGCCGATGCCGACCTGCACGGGGCGACCCTCGGCGCCTCGCAGCCGAGCGGAGAAGTTTCCTTCGCTGTCGGTCTCGCCGCGCTTGGTCCCGTCGATCGCAACGATCGCGCCGGCGACCGGTCGGTCGAGGTGATCGCTCACGGAGACCGAGAGCGAGACCGGCTCCGGCTCTTTGCTGCCCACCGAGCCGCAGGCGACGACAGCCAGCGCGAACGGCAACGTCTTCAACGCGCATTTCCTCATCGTTCGAGCTCCCGCAGGCGGAGCTCTAGCAGGCGTACCGCCAGCGCCAGGTCGCGATCTTGCGGCTCGCGCCGGGCCAGCGAGCGGTAGGCGTCGAGCGCCTCCTCCAGTCGGCCGCCCGCCAGCGCATCAACGGCGTCGGCCAAGCCGGCGTCGGCGGATCCGGATCTCTGCGGTTGCGGAGCCCGGCGCTCGAGATTCGGGGTTTGCGCCTCCGTGGTCATCGACGCGGTTCCGGCATCTGGCCTCGTTTCCCCGGCCGGGATCGCGCTCGCGACGGTGTCGGCCGAGGCGGGATCGCGGCCGAGCGTCAGCAGCGCGAGCCCGGCGGCGATCGCGAAGCAGACGGCCAGCGCCAACGTGCGCCGCGGGATTGCGGCGACCCGACCGGCCAGTGTCTTCAGGCCTCGAAGCGCGCAGGGGCGCGGAGCGTCCCAGGGAACGGTCAGCTCACCGCTACGACGTGCTCCGCGCGGGGGGACGACCTCTACCGTGGTGCGAGGCCGCGCGTCTTTTCGATTCGGCTGAGCGACAACGGTCGCGTCCGGCGCGACCGGAACGCCGCTTTGGGAGGACGGCCTGTACAGACGTGTCGCCTCCTCCTCGAACGCCGGTACGGGCTCGGCCTGTTCAGCTTTCTCCTTTTTCATCGTTGTTTCCTTTCTTCTTTTTCGACACGAAAGCGAGATTGCCTTCCCGGTCGCGGCTGAACAGCGTGCGCACCGTTCGACCGTCTCCCTGGTTTGCCAGCGCGCAGATTCCGCCCACCCGCCGGCGGCCTTGCGGGGTGCGTTCGGCCTGAACCACGAGATCGACCGCGGACGAGATCTGCGTCCGAAGCGCCTCGAGGGGCAGGCCGCTGTCGGCCATCACGGCCATCGTCTCGATGCGCCGCAGGGCGTCGCGTGGAGAGTTGGCGTGAACCGTGGTCATCGAGCCCCGGTGACCGGTGTTCATCGCCTGGACCAGATCGATCGCCTCGGCGCCACGGATTTCGCCGACCACGATTCGATCGGGGCGCAGGCGCAGGGTGGCTCGCAGCAGGTCGCGCAGCGAGACCCGTCCGCGTCCGCGGTCGTCCGCCGACCGCGTCTCGAGATAGACGACGTGCTCCTTTTGCAGGGCCAGCTCCCGGGTGTCCTCCAGCACCAGGATCCGCTCGTTGTCCGGAACGAAGGAGGACAGCGCTCCCAAAAGCGAGGTCTTGCCCGTCCCGGTTCCGCCGGAGACCACCGTGTTGCGCCCGGCGCGGATCGCGCGGCCGAGAAACAGCGCTGCCTCGCGAGTCAGCGATCCCAGCTCGACCAGGCGTCCCACGGTCAGCGTCGAGCGCGAGAAACGGCGGATCGCGACCACCGGTCCCCGCTCGGCGATCGGATCGAGCACGGCCTCGAGACGCGATCCGTCCGGCAGGTGAGCCTCGAGGATGGGGCGTCCCTCGTCGAACGGTCGCCCGCTGAACTGGGCGATGTTGGTCAGCGCCGCGACCAGCGCCTCGCGGCTGGGAAACCTTGTGGGCGAGCGCTCGATGCTGCCTCCGCGCTCGATCCAGATGTCGTTCCAGCTGTTGATCATCACCTCGCTGACCGAGTCGTCGTCGAGATGGGCGCGGATCGGCGCCAGAAAACCGGCGATCGACTCGCGGAATGCTCCGGCCGGGATCATCGCCACACCTCCCGGGCGCCGGTCTGCTGCGGAGCGACGGACTCCTCCAGCGCCGCTGCCAGCGATTGCAATCCGGGATGCTCCGGAGAGATCTCGGCGAGCCGTCGCGCGCTGTCGCGGGCGGCGCGCAGCCGTCCGGCCCTGACCTGGGCGGCGATCAGGTCGGGCAGCACCTCCCGCTCGGAGGCGCCGCGAGCCAGCGCGGCATCGAGGTAAAGGCTCGCGCCGAGGTGATCCCCGCGCGCGGCCAGGCGTTCCGCGGCTTCGGTGAGATCCGGGGGATCGGCGGCGTCGATCGGCCGGCGCGCGACGTCGGCGGCGCATCCGCACAGCGTGACCAGCGCCAGACACGCGGTGATCGTGCAGATTTCGAGTCGGTTCATTTCTTCACTCCTCGTCTTGCTCGCCCGAGGCGAGTCGTTCCAGGTGCCGCGCCAGCTCGGCGTCGCCCCGGGCCCGCAGGTAACCGGCGAGAACGCCCGCCGCCGACGCCGCATCCTCCTCTTCGTTCGCGGCGAGGGCGCGCTCCAGCCGCAGGGCGGCGCGTCGATAGGCGGCCTTCACGGCGCGCGTCAGGTCGTCGGCCCTCGCCTCGATTTCGGTCGCGCGTTCGGGATCGACCCGCGAGACCAGGACGGACGCGCGCCGCAGCAGCACCGCGGCTTCGACGCGCGCGGCGGGATCGCCTCGTCCCAGCAGCTCCTCGGCGCGGCTCGACAGCAGCTCGGATCGAATCCCGCATTCCTTCGACCCGTCGCAGCGGGGTTGGTTCGCGGCCGGGATCGGGGAGGCAGGCAGCTCTTCTGACAGGGCGAGACCGTCCCGGTCGTTCCCCGCGCGATTGCCGACCAGCGTCGCGCCGACCAGCGCCGCGGCGAGCAGGGCGAATCCGCAGAGAAGCTTGTGCCGGTTCCCCCCCGAGCCGCTTCTCGTCCCGGTGTCCGCGCCGGCGGGCTCTATTTCCAACTCCACCGGGCCGACGGACAGCTCCAGGCGCTCGCCGCCGACACCGCCACGCACCGGGCGGCCACGGTGCAAGAGCGGGTTGGTCAGCTCGGGGCGTTCCTCGACGCGGACCTCGCCGCTGTCGCTCTCGAGCCAGACGCGGCACAGCTCGCGCGGAACGGAGAAGTGGCAGATCGAAAGTTGACAGCGCGGGGAGCGGCCGATTCGGATCGGACCCTCGCCGAATCGATAGCTGCGCGCCGGCGCCTCGGGGGTACGGACGGTGATCGAAAGCTCGTGCATTTCGCGGCCTCCTGTCCGGGAGCGAGAGTCGATCCGCCGCCCGGCACCGATCTACATCGGACGTTCGGCCCCGGCGGTTGCATTTTTTTTCGAAAAAAGGGCAAGTTGTTTCCTGCGAGCGGGGCGGGTGCCCCGCAGGGAAGCCGCTCGCCGGAGGCACAGGGATGAACGCAGCAGCTCGCTCGATCGTTTTCGCGCTGATGGTCGTGGTCTGGACGGGGTGCGGTCCCCGCCAGCCGGGAGGCGAGGCGACGCCTCCGCGGCCGGTCGTGGAGCCTTCCGCGGCCTGCCCGAGCCCGCGGCCTTCCGAGAACGTGCGCGTCACCAGCGCAATCGGCGAGTCCAACTCGCCGGTGGTGGCCTGGACCGGCGAGCTCTTCGACATCTCGTGGTGGGACATGCGGGGACGTTTTCCCACGGTGCACGTGGTACGCCTCGACCGCGAGGGCGTACCGCGCTCCCGCGAGGAGAAGATGCCAAGCCAGGGCAAGGCCCGCGACCAGAGCCTGGCCGCCGACGCCGAGGAGACACACCTGGTCTATTTCGACGAGAAGCGAGTGATGTCGACCCGACTCGGCGCGACCCGCAGCGAGGCGCGGGCGCTCTCCGACGGTGCGAACGGGGTCGCCGCCGGACCTTGGGGCGCGGTGGCCTGGGCCTTGAAGGGCAACCTGCTGTTCCGCTGCGACGGGATGGGAGCGCCGCCCGGCCCCGGCCGGGAGAACGAGCGGAACGTGAGCGTGGTCCACCGCGGCGGGATCGAGAGCCCCGCCCTGGCCTGGAACGGCTCGCACTACGCGGTGGCCTGGTCGAGATCGGTCGAGGGCGGACGCGAGATTCTGCTGCAGCGAGTCCGGCACGACGGCAGCCTGCTGGGTCCCCGGGTCAAGGTCTCCGCGGCGGGCGGCTCAAACCGCGAGCCGGTCGTGATCTGGGGCGACGGCGAGTGGGCGCTGGCCTGGACCAACGCGGCGCCGGTGGCAGGAAGCGAGCAGGCGGGATATCGCGTCTTCTTCGCCGCGGTGCCGGAGCGGGCCAAGGCGCCCCGCATGACCCGCAAGCTGGACTTTCGAGGCGCCGCCGGCAGGGTCGCGTTGGCCTCCACCGGCCGCGAGTACGCCGTGGCCTGGGTGGGCAACAAGGAGCCGATGGGATCGGCGATCTACTTTCGCCGCATCGGCCCGGATGCTAAACCGATCGGCGACAAGGTCGAGGTCAGCGACGGCAAGCCGTTGACCTGCGGGCGTCCGGATCTGGCCTGGGCCGGGGACGGCTTCGGCGTGGTCTGGCACGACGACCGCGAGCCGGCCGGCTCCGAGGTGTTCTTCTCCTTCGTCTCCTGCGGCGAGGGAGGGGAGGAGAGCGCCGGAGACGGCGGGCCGGAGGCGGACGCAGGGGAGGGGGAGCCCGACGCCGGGTCCGGAGACGCGGGAGCGGAGCAGCCCGGGGACGCGCCCGGGATCAAGAAGGTCTTCTGAGCCCGAGGAGCCGGCGGGGCGAGCTGGGAGATTTCACGATTCCGCCCTTGATCCATTCACCCCCCACCTGGGTCGGCGTGGATCGGTTGCGCCGGTGGTCGTCGCTGGCTAGTTACCCCGGTGCGAAACGATTTCCCTACAGCGCGGAGTGCTCGGTTGACGATTCGAGCTATCAGTGGTATCGAAAAAAGTAAAAGGTGTAATTAGAGCATTTCGCCCCGTGCGGGGAAGAGGAGAGTCGCCATGAGAATTTCAATCTC
>CAZHCG010000069.1:0-24463 GCA_964530995.1 uncultured Myxococcales bacterium | reverse complement strand
TCGTTTCCTGGATTTTGGACGTTTGGAATATTCGCCGTGCAACTCTGTCTCTATCGGTGGGTTTTTTTGAGAATGAAGGGAGTTCTGAAATGAAAAGGGCTGAACGGTCGATTATTTTGGCGGCGTTGCTCATCTTGGCGCTCGGCCCGGGCTGGGGCTGCTCGGACGACGACGACGACGACGGGAGCGGTGACGCGGACACGGACGCGGACACCGACGCGGACACGGACGCCGATACCGACGCGGACAGCGATTCCGACACCGACACGGCCGAGGATTTCGAGCTGAACGGTACATGGCTGTACACGGGATCGGAAGAGTTTTCCGCCAGCCTGGAGATCACGAATGAGACCATGATCGACGAGGAGCTCGAATCCAGCGCCTGGTCGGCAGAGTGGTCGGTCACCTCCTGGAACAACGAGGCCGATCATTTCGATGCGGTCCTGGATTCGTTCGAAGGCGACTACGATTCGCAGGTGGGCGACGAGATGAAGTGCGCCTACGCGCTGGACGGAGACACGATGAACCTCTACTACTCGACCGAGGGCGGATACCCGACGGCCGAGGGCGGCACGGAGGGCGTCGACTACTGGGAGTACACTCGCCAGTAGCCCGAGCTCGTTTCTCCGGTTGGATTCATATTGCTTCTACGGGGGCGAGCGCGGTGGTATGATTGCACCTGGAGGTGCTCCATGGGTCGCTGGGTGTTTTGCGCTGTCGTCGCGCTTACGGTCGCATGTGCCTCTTCGACCTTGGATACGGCCGGCGGCGACGATGACGACAGCGGAGCCTCGACGGACGGCGACGCCGACGCCGACTCCGACTCGGATGCCGACGCGGACGGTGACAGCGACGCCGACTCCGATTCCGACACGGATTCCGACAGCGACGCCGACTCCGATTCCGACACGGACGCGGACACCGATTCCGACGCGGAGATCGACTGTATCTACGAGTGCCTGCCTCCCGCGCAGTGTCAGGATCCGCAGGACGTGATCCACGAGAGCATGGACTGCGATCAGCAAGGAGACGTCTGCTGCGAGACTGGCGGGGACGCCGATTCCGACAGCGACGTCGACACCGATACCGACGCGGACACCGACACCAGCCCGTGCAGCCTTTCGGTCGAGGAATCATTCGACTCGTCGCCGTTGCCCGGCGGCTGGATGATCGACAACTATGACGGAGACGGATATCAGTATACCTGGACCTGGAGCAGCACGAGCAACACGACCGGCGGGAGCGGCGGGTACTGGTGGGTGGACTCCACTCCCTATCACGAGGATTTCGACGACCGGCTGCTGACGGCGGAGTACGATCTCGGCGAATGTTCGTCGGTGACGCTCTCCTACAACCACGACTACAACGACTACGACGTGGACGATTTCGGCTACGTCGAGATCCAGGTGGATCAGGGCGGCTGGCAGACCATGCAGAGCTACGACAGCTCCCAGGACGGCTTCGCCAGCCACCAGGTCGATTCCTACCTGGGCTCGGGGACCAGCTTCCGCTTTCGTTTCAGGTACGTGGGAAACTACGATTACTACTGGAAGCTGGACGACGTGCGGGTCACCGGTTCGCTCTGATCTCCTCTCTCTTTCGGTTTCTGCGGGTTTCTTGGGCGATTCGTCTGCGGCTTGCGGCCCAAGAGCAGATCGGGCAGCGCGTCAGGTCGTGGCCGCGGGCCGGGCAGTGCTCGCGGCCGAAGTAGATGATCTGCAAGTGGCGGTAGCGCCAGATCTCCGGCGGCCAGAGCTTCTTCAGGTCGCGCTCGGTTCGCTGCGGCGACTCACCCCGCGAAAGCCCCCAGCGAGCGGCCAGACGGTGGATGTGCGTGTCGACCGGAAAGGCCGGCAGACCGAACGCCTGCGAGAGCACCACCCCGGCGGTCTTGTGCCCCACCCCGGGCAGAGCCTCCAGCTCTTCGAAGGTACGCGGCACCTCGCCGCCGTGTTCGTGGGACAGGATTTCGGACAGGCCGCGAATCGCCCTGCTCTTGGACGGCGCCAGCCCGCATGGTCGAATCGTGCTCTCGATCTTTTCGCGGGGCAGCTGCGCCATCTCCTCCGGGGTCGAGGCGAGGGAGAACAGCCGCGGCGCGGTCTGGTTGACCCGTTTGTCGGTGCACTGGGCCGAGAGCACGGTCGCGATCAGCAGCGTGTACGGATCGCGGTGCCCGAGCGGAATGCCGGGGCGCGGGTAGAGATCGTCCAGGATCGCGGCGACGCGCCGCGCTTTCTCCTCGCGAGTCACGCCGCCAGCATAGCACTGCGGCTTTTTTCTGCTCACCGGTTTCGCGGCTCGGAAACGGGCGGAGCAAAGGGCGGGCACTTGCCTTTCGGCCTTGGGCGGACTAGCTTGTGTCCGGCCCGACGGAGGCGGGCGAGGAGAGGGAAGCAAAGCGACGGACGAGACGCGATGATCAATATAATCAAGAAGATCGTCGGAACCGCCCACGAGCGGAAGATGAAGCGCATCCGGCCGATCATCGAGGAGGTCTGCGCCTGGGAGCCGCGCATGCGCCGGCTGACCGACGCCCAGCTCCAGGCCCAGACTCCCCGGTTCCGGGAGATACTGGAGAACGGCGCGAGGCTCGACGAGATTCTGCCCGAGGCTTTTGCGACCGTGCGCGAGGCGTCTTTGCGCACGCTGGGAATTCGGCCGTTCGACGTGCAGTTCATCGGCGGCGTGGTGCTGCACGAGGGCGGCATCGCCGAAATGAAGACCGGCGAAGGCAAGACGCTGGTGGCGGTCAGCCCGGCCTACCTCAACGCGCTGGAAGGCAAGGGCGTGCACGTGGTCACGGTCAACGACTACCTGGCGGGACGCGACGCCGAGTGGATGGGGCAGGTCTACAACTTCCTGGGCCTCTCGGTCGGCTCGACCCTGCACGGTCAGGATCGCGTCGCCAAGCAGCGGGCCTACCACGCCGACATCACCTACGGTCAGAACAACGAGTTCGGCTTCGACTACCTGCGCGACAACATGAAGTTCAGCATCTACGACTACGTGCAGCGCTCGCTGAACTTCGCGATCATCGACGAGGTCGACTCGATCCTGATCGACGAGGCGCGCACCCCGCTGATCATCTCCGGCGAGCCCGAGGCGTCCTCCGATCTCTACGTGCAGGTCAACTCGATCATTCCGCGGTTGCGCAAGGAGACGGATTTCATAGTCGACGAGAAGGGCCACTCGGTGACGCTCACCGAGGAGGGCGTCGATCGCGTGGAGAACGCGCTGGCGATCGGCAACCTGTTCGATCCCGAGAACATCGATCTGCTCCACCACGTAAACCAGGCGCTCAAGGCCCACAATCTCTACAAGCGCGACGTCAACTACATGGTCACCGACGATCAGAAGATCGTGATCATCGACGAGTTCACCGGGCGCACGATGCCGGGGCGCCGTTGGTCCGACGGCCTGCACCAGGCGGTGGAGGCCAAGGAGAACGTTCCGATCCTGGAGGAGAACCGCACGCTGGCGACGATCTCGTTCCAGAACTACTTTCGCCTCTACGACAAGCTGGCCGGGATGACCGGTACGGCCGAGACGGAGGCCGAGGAGTTCATGAAGACCTACGATCTCGACGTGACGGTGATCCCCACCAACTGGCCTTGCGTGCGCGAGGACCACCAGGACGTTGTCTACAAGACCGAGCGCGAGAAGTTCACCGCGATCGTCGAAGAGATCCTGGGCTGCATCGATCGGGGGCAACCCGTGCTGGTAGGTACCGCCAGCGTGGAAAAGTCGGAGGCGATCCACCGCATCTTGCAGCGCAAGGGAATCGATCACAACGTGCTCAACGCCAAGCACCACGAGGCCGAGGCCTACGTGGTCGCCCAGGCCGGCCGCAAGAGCGCGGTGACGGTCGCGACCAACATGGCCGGCCGGGGCACGGACATCATCCTGGGCGGCAACGCCGAGATGATGGCGCGCGGTCGAGTCGACGAAGAAGAGGATCCGAACAGCTTTCGCAAGCTCGTCGCCGAGAACAAACGTCAATGCGAGCTGGAGCGCCTCGAGGTGATCGAGGCCGGCGGTCTGCACATCCTGGGCACGGAGCGGCACGAGTCGCGCCGGATCGACAACCAGCTGCGCGGACGCGCAGGCCGCCAGGGGGATCCGGGCTCCTCGCGCTTCTACCTCTCGCTGGAGGACGACCTGCTGCGCATCTTCGGAGCGGACCGCCTGGGCGGGATCATGGCCCGCCTCGGAATGGAGGACGGCGTGCCGATCGAGCACCGCATGGTCACGCGCTCGATCGAGAATGCGCAGAAGAAGGTCGAGCACCGCAACTTCGACACGCGCAAGCACCTGCTGGAATACGACGACGTGATGAACCAGCAGCGCAAGACGATCTACGAGCTGCGCAAGCAGGTGCTGGAGGGCGAGTACAAGGCCGAGGAGGGCCTGGCGGACAAGGAGGACAAGAAGGCCGCCGAGCGCAAGAAGGAGGTCGCCGTCGAGGTGCCGGAGGAGCAGGTGGAGCGCTTCAGAAAGCATCTCGGCAAGATGATCGAGCGCACCGTGATCGTGCTCAGCCGGCTGCGCGAGCCGCCCCCGCCCGGGCCGGACGGCGAGCTGCCCGAGCCGACGCTGGAAGACATCGTCGAGATCGACCCCGAGCGGGTGGAACGCCAGATCTACGCCTTTTTCGGCTACAAGCCGGACCTGGCGAGCCTCGATGATCCGCACGAGATTCGCGATCGCTTGGTAGAGAAAGTGCCGCGTTCGCTGGCCGCGCAGCGGGAGCGACTCCTGGACGACGCGGAGCAGACGCTGCTGGACATGGTCGAGTCCTGCTGCCCCGGCGGGACGGAGGAGAGCTGGGATCTGGAGGAGCTGGATCGGGCGATGCGCTCCAAGTTCGCAATCGTTCCCCAGGGGTTGGACGAGCTGCGGAGCGTGCAGGACATCGCGGATGCTTTGTTTACACGGGTGGAGCAGGCGGTCGCCGAGAAGGAGGAGGAGATGGGCATGGATGTGCTCGTCGCCGCCTTCCGCCACTTCTATCTGCGCGAGGTGGACAAGCAGTGGCTGGAGCACCTCGCGGCGATGGATCATCTCCGCGCCGGGATCGGCCTGCGAGGCTACGGAAACCGCGATCCGAAGCAGGAGTACAAGCGCGAGGGATACGACATGTTCACCGAGATGATGTCCAACATCAAGGAGAACGTGATCGAGAAGACCTTCCGCGTGCATATCGAGGAGAAGGAAGACGTCGAGCGGATTCGCATGCCGCGGCGCGTGCGAAAGGTCGTCGAGGGGCGCGGCTCGCTGGGCGGCGATCCCGGAGCGCCGGCCGAGCGCAAGAAGCCGACCACCTTCAAGCGGGAGCAGCCAAAGGTCGGACGCAACGATCCGTGCCCCTGCGGTTCGGGCAAGAAGTACAAGAAGTGCTGCGGACGAAATCTCTGATCGGATCTCTGTTGCTGGCGGTCGGGTGCGGTAGCGTTTCCGGGCCGAAGCTCTCGACGCGACCCGAAGCCGATCGGGCCTCCCCGCGCGAGGAACAGCCTCCTCGCGCCGAACACTACGGGGGAGCGGCGCCGGCGGTCGATTTGAGATCCCGAGAGCAGGATCTGTGGAGCGAGCTGGCCGGAGAGAGCGAAGGCTGCAGCTGTACGATAGATCCGCGCTTGGTGCTGGCGGCGCGGCTCCATGCCGATGATCTCTCCGCGCGGGACGGCGGCCCCCGCCGCGGCGACATCGATCACCTCCGCTTTCAGCTCGAAACGGTGGGTGGAACCGACTACAAAGTGCAGTCGTTCGTCGCTTCGCCGGACGCCGAGGGCCGGGCCGCGCTGGAGCGATTCGTCGCCGAGCGCGGCGGCGAATGGACCCACTGCGGAGTCGGCGCTTCGGTCGGGGAGGGCGGTGCGCTGGTCGTCTGGATCGGAGTCAGGCGTCTGCTCGAGCTCGATCCGATCCCGGTCCGCAGCCGGGTCGGCGCCAGGCTGCGGATCAGCGGACGCGTGCTGGTCGACGAGCCGCGACGGCTGCTGGCCTACCAGAGCCTGCCCGACGGGGCTGTGCGACGCCTGGCGGTCAGGGGCTCCCGGCGACTGGAGACGACGGTCGAGCTCGACCGCGGAGGGTGTCACGATCTGGAGATCCTGCTCGACGTCGGGCGGGGACCAGAGGTCGCGGCGCTGTTGCACCTTTACGCCGGGGTGGCGCCTGCGGTGCGTCCGGTGGTGACTCCGGAGCTGGTCGCGGGGGACGACGATCTCGCTTTGGACGAGCGGCTGGCCTCGATGCTGACCGCCGCGCGTCGCAGGTCGGGGCTGAGCCCCCTGCGGCGCGACCCGCGCCTGGACGAGATAGCCCGCGAGCACTGCGAGGCGATGAGACAGCAGGGATTCTTCGGCCACGTGGGACCTCGAGGCGACGACCTGGCCGCCCGCCTGCGGGCGCACGACCTGCTGCCGAGAAAAAGCGCCGAGAACATCGCGCGCAGCTCCAGTGTGGCGCGGGCGCACCGCAACCTGATGGCGAGCCCCTCGCATCGAATGCACGTGCTCGATCGGAGCTTCACGCACGTGGGCATCGGCGTGGCGCGCGACGGAGACGAGCTGGTCGTCACCCAGGTTTTCGCTAGCTGGTGACCGCGCTCCTGCAATCGGCGCAGAGGGTCGGCTCGGCCCAGCTTCCGAGCTCGACCAGCAGCTGGTGCTCGCGGGTCCAGGTGATCGGCTTGCCGCAGCGCCGGCAGGCCAGCTCGCGCGTCTCGGCCTGTCGCAGGAACCTATGGCAGTCGTCGCACATCCGCTTGGGCGGGCTACCCGAGCGGCCCTTGCGCCTTGCGGCGAGCTGACTCTCGGGCGTCCAGGTCCAGCTGCCTTGGCAGCCCTCGTACTTGCAGGGTGCTTGGCGGGGTTCCAGCGATCGGATCTGGTCGGCGCACTCGGAGCACATTCGACGCGGCGGGTCGCTGCGGCCCCGCGCCGCGGCCTCGAGCTGCATGCCGCGCCTCCAGGTCCAGGTGTTCCTGCATCCGGAGATGCGGCATTCGACCTCGATGTCGCTGTACTCCAGGTAGCGCGCGTGGCACTGCTCGCACATCCTGGCCGGCGGGCTTTCATCACCGGCGGCGTGCGCTTCGAGCTGTGCGAAGCGCGTCCAGCTCCAGCTGTTCTCGCAGCCGCGCACCCGGCAGGGCAGCTTCCGCTCCTCGAGCGCCGCGAAACGCTCGGAGCAGTCGGGGCACATCCGCCCTGGGGGCTCGTCGCGGCCCTGCGCCGCGGCCTCGAGCTGTGCGAAGCGCGTCCAGCTCCAGCTGTTCTCGCAGCCGCGAATCCGACAGGGAATCTCCCGCTGCTCGATCTGCCCGAAGCGACGATAGCACTGCTCGCACATCCTGGCCGGGGGCTCGGCCTCGCCGGAGCCGCCGTCGGCCTCGAGGCGCCGGGCGCCCGACCAGGTCCAGGTGTTGTCGCAGCCGCGCACGCGACACGGAACCTCGCGGCTCTCTATCTTGCGGGCCTTTTCGCGGCAGTCCCGACAAAGGCGGTTGCGCGGAGGATCGGTCGCTCCTCGCTCGAGCGCGGCGAGGCGGGCGGTGCGTGTCCAGGTCCAGGTGTTTTCGCAACCCTCGGCGGCGCAGGGGACCTCCATCTCGTCCAGCCCCTTGTGCTCGGCATAGCACTGGGCGCACATCCGGCGCGGCTCGCCCTTCTTGCCGTCGCTGGTCCAGCGCAGCTGGTCGATTCCCTCCCAGGTCCAGCTGTTCCGGCACCCGGCGACCCGGCAGGGCATCTGTTTGCTCTTCAGGTTGCTGAGCAACGATGCTTTCAGCGTCACGGTGCGTTCTCCCTTTCGATCGCGACGGCGCGGATCCTATCCCTTTCCCGTCCCTGCTCCAACCTGGCCGCCAGCAGGTCGCCGGGGACCGCCGAGGCGCCGCGCACCGCGACGTGCACGTAGTCCTCGGACAGCCCGATTGCGCTTTGTTCGTCAATCCGCTCGACCAGTATTTCCCGGCTTGCGCCGATCAGTCCGGAGCGAAACTCTCGCTCCAGACGATCCGACAGCTCGCGCACGACGCGCACCCGGCGGCGGGCCTCGCCGCGGGACGGGCCCGCGACGTCCAGCTCGGCGGCCGGCGTGCCCGGTCGCGGCGAGTAGGGAAAGGCGTGCAGGTAGGCGGGACGTGCGGCCTCGAGCACCTCGAGCGTGTGTTGCAAGGCTTTGTCGTCCTCCCCGGGGAAGCCGAGCAGCACGTCGGTGCCCAGAGCCAGCCCGTCGATGTTGCGGCGGGCCGCTTCGACCAGGCGCACGAAGTCGCGGCGCCGGTACCCGCGCCTCATCAGCGCCAGGACCTCGTCGTCGCCGGACTGCAAGGGGACGTGCAGGTGGGGACAGACCCTGGGATGGCCGCCGACGACCTCCAGCAGCACCTCGTCTACGGCCCACGGTTCCAGCGAGCTGAGGCGCACCCGGCCCGGCGCGAAGCGATCGGCCGCCAGCTCAACCAGCTCGGCCAGCGACCGCCTCGGGCTCAGGTCGCGTCCCCAGGCACCGAGCTGCACGCCGGTCAGCACCAGCTCGCGGTATCCCGCCTCGGCGAAGCGGGCGGCCTCCTCTCCGACCAGCTCGGGCGGCAGCGATCGGGGCGCGCCGCGAGCGCGGGGCACTATGCAGTAGGCACAGCCGTGGTCGCAGCCGCTCTGCACTTTGAGCAGCGGACGCGTGCGGCCGAGGGATACGGGTCGCGGCGCCGCCGGTGGCGTGCTCCCCCCGGCCAGCTCGTTGATCCAGCCGGCCAGCAAGAGCGGATCCACGTCTCCGCCTCCGCGTCGTTCCACGCGGCTTTCCAGCTTCCACGCCGAGTCGAGTCCGGCCGAGACGGCGCACCCGGTCAACACCACTCGCGCGCCGGGCCGGCGACGCAGAGCCCGGCGCGTCAGCTTGCGGCAATCGCGTTCCGCCTCGGCTGTGACGCAGCAGGTGTTGATCACCACCAGGTCGCAGTCGTCCTCGTTTTCCGACAGCAGAACCGCTTCGCGGTCGAGATGCCGAGCCAGGCGCGAGCTGTCCGCCTGGTTGGCGCGACAGCCGACCGTCCATATCGTCACTTTCAGCGGCATCGCCGGAATCTCACGGCAAAGGCGGTTTCTTCCGCCGTCGCCGTGCCGCGAATACGTTGACAGACGCGCGGGCCGATGACAATCATGGTTCAATTTTCGACCAAAAAAGAGAGAGCGAAAACACGGAAGGGGCCACAGATGGCGGACAAGCTGATCAACGTGACCGACGCCAATTTCGCCAGCGAGGTGGAGCAGTCCGGCACGCCGGTGCTGGTCGATTTCGGAGCGACCTGGTGCGGGCCGTGCAAGGGGCTGGGGGAAACGCTGGGCGGAATGGTCGACAGCTACGACGGCAGGGTGAAATTCTGCTACGTGGATATCCAGGAGGCGCCGATGGCCGCCGGCAGGCTGGGTGTGCGCTCGGTGCCGATGCTGGTCCTGTTCAACAACGGTAATCCCGCCGGATCGCTGATGGGCGTGGTTCCCCGCCCCAGGATCGAAGACCTGATCAACAGCGTTCTCTAGCCAAATGCCGGGCGTCGGCATCGTCCCGCCGTCGAGGTTCAGTCGGCGACCGCGGCCAGCGTCAACAGCGTGACCATCGCGACCAGCAGCGCGAAGACGACGATCGGCAGGGCGATTTCGTGCCGCCGCAGCACCCGTGTTTCGGTCAGCTGGTTCCAGCAGGGGCGCAGGCGGGAAGCGCGCAACAGGATCGTGGGGTGGGATTCGTCATCGGTCTCGCCGCTGTCGTCGTACAGTGCGCGAGGCGTGGACGGTTCCCTGCGCCTTCCGCTCTGACGGGACGGCGGCCGCTGCGGAGGAGTCGCGGGTGGCCGACTCTGCTTGCGACCCTGGACCGAGCGGGGAAAACCGCGAACCTGCGACGGCTCTTCCACAATAGGCGGCGCGATGAAGGAGATGACCGAGTCGTCCGAGGACGTCTCCATTCGCTTGCGCCAATCCTCCTCCGACTCCTTTCGGATCTTGGGGTCGTCGGGGTAGGTCGTGACGCTCGTGATCTCTCCGATTCGAGCCTCCTCCAGCCGGGCGGCAGCGCGCAGCAGACGAGGATCGATCCCCTCAACCGACTGTTGCTGTTCTTTCAACAGCTCGGCCGCCTTGCGGGAGCGGCCGCCTCGCCGGTCGGACTCCAGGCGGGCGGCGGCGCGCACGAATCTCGGATCGACCCCTTCCAGCTTCTCCGCGCGCCTGACCAGTTCCTCGGTGGAAAGACGGTCGGCATTCCGGGCCTGCTTCTCCAGAGCGCTGACCGCCTCCCGGGCGCTGACTCGCTCCACCTGCTCGATCATCTCGGCTTCGATTTCCTGGGTGTGCTCCGAGGGGCCGCCGTGGCTCTCGACGGCCTCCAAAGCGTCCACGTCGATTTCCTGGGTGACTTCGCGTCTTTCCTGGGAGTCGCCCACGCCCGGCTTTTCAAGGACGTCGCCGTCCAGCTCACGGTAGGCGGCCGCCCGCCGAGCGGCGGGTGGTGCAGCCTTGCGAGCGGGAGGCGGCACCGATTCGCGGCGCAGCGGCTGGGGGCGGCGCGGCTCGACCGCGCGTCCGGCGGCGTCCGGCGGTGTGCTCGGCCTGCGCGCCGGCGGCGGCGGAGCGCTGGAATGTCGCGCCCGCAACGGCGGCGGAGCGCTGGGGCGCCGCGCCGGAGGCGGCGGCGTGCCGGGCCGCTCGGCGGGCGGTGGATTCCGGCTGGGCCGCGTCAACGGCAAAGGGGTCTGCTCGCCGCGGGGCTTGCCCTCCACGTGCGCCTTGATCACGTCCGCCATCGAGACCTGGACGGTCTCCTCGGGCAGGTCGTCCCACCCCAGGGAGTTGCGCTTCTTGGGCGGTTTTTCTTCGAGATCCTCGACACCGAGGTCCACGACTTCATCGCCCAGGTCGTCGAAACGCTCTTCCTCCGCTCTGGCCCGAGCGGGCGGAGCAGCAGCGGGCCGACGGCGGGCCGGCGGCGGCGCGGCGGCGCGTCGCGGAGGCTGCGTGGGGCTGCGTCCGGCGGCGGCCTCTTCGACCGAGGCGACCAGCTCGGCGACCGACTGGTGACGGCCGCGAGGATCGGCCAGCAGCGCGCGACGCAGCACGATGTCGAGCGGTTCGGGAAGATCGGGATCCGCGTTGCGGAACAGCTCCGGGCGGCCGTCGTAGCGCACCTGGGTCAGCATCTCGCCGAGCAGGACTCCGAGCGCGAAGACATCCGTCCTGGTGTCCGGGCTCATGCCCGCGATCAGTTCGGGAGCGACGTACTCGCGTACCCGGTTCTCGGAGCGCAGGCGGTAGCCCACGGCGAACGGGGGCAGATGCACGGCGATGGCCGCATCCAGGATCTCGAGGTTCTCGGGAAGCACCCAGATGTTCTCCGGCGACAGAGATCCGTGCACCTCGACGCCGCCATCGGAGAACGGAACGACGATCTTGCGGAAGATCGGCAGGATCTCGTCGACTGTGAAGTTGCGTCCCTGCCCGCGGCGGTTCTCCATCAGGTCGCGCAGCGGCACGCCGTCCAGCAGCGCGTAGACGACGAAATAGTTTTCTTTTTCGCAGTTGACGTCCAGCACGCGGTTGAGCAGGGCGTGACCGCCTCTCACCATGCGCCGCATGCCCTTGAGAAAGTCCCGGCCGACCACCTCGTCCGGAATCAGGGCCGGGTGGATCAGCTTGACGGCCACTTCGGAATCGGTCTCGAGATCGACCGCCTTGAGCGCGGTGCCCAGCCTGCCCGATCCCAGCGATTCGTCCACCTCGTAGCGACCGCGGATCAGCTCTCCGGGACGATATCCGCCCAGCGGGCCGTGCAATGCGTTGGGGTTCCAGCCGCACTGGGGGCACGTCCCCGCCGAGAAGTCGAAGCTGGTGCCGCACTGAATACAGTCCACGCCGCTACCTCGTCGGCCGCGCCGCTCGCCGTCGGGGCGAGGGCTGGTCACGAACGGCCGCACATTCTATCACATAGATACGAGGTGACCACCCGGCGCCGGCTCGCCCGCTGGTATTGCTCCATGGACGAATGGGCATGCACGTCGCTCGGCAAGCACGAGTTGTCACCCGCGAGCGGAGGGGCGACCCGAAAACCGGATCAGTGCTTGTTCGGAGGTCCGCGGCGGTCCTTGCGACGTCCGCCGCCGCGGCCGTCCTTGCGATCGCGTCCTCCGTCTCGCCGTGATCCGCGCCTGCCGTCGCGCCCTCCGTCTCCACGGCGTCCGCCGCGATCGCGGTCCCTCGCCTCGGCGCCTTCGGGGCGGTCCAGCAGCTCCTTGCGCGAGAGCCGCACCTTGCCGCTGGCCGAGTCCACCTCCAGCACCTTGACCTTCATCTGGTCGCCCTCTTTGCAGACGTCCTCGACCTTGTCCACGTGGCCCCAATCCAATTCGGAGATGTGGACCAGCCCGTCCATGTTGGGCAGGATGTTGACGAAGGCGCCGAAGTCGGCGATGCGGGCCACCGTGCCGTCGAAGACCTCGCCGGGGACGGGCTCGCGCACCAGCCCCTCGATGATCGAGACCGCCTTCTGCGCGGCTTCGGAGTCCGGCGAGGCGATCAGCACCGTCCCGTCGTCCTGCACGTTGAGGTCGACGCCGGTCTGGTCGACGATCCCGCGGATCATCTTGCCGCCGGGGCCGATTACGATCCTGATCTGATCGGGACGAATCTTGAGCGTGGTGATCCTCGGCGCGTGCCTGGACAGCTCCGGACGCGTCTCGGGAAGGGTCTCCAGCATGCGGTCCAGGATGTGCTCGCGTCCGCGGCGCGCCTGTTCGAGCGCGCGGATCAGGATCTCGCGCGGCAGGCCCTTGATCTTGATGTCCATCTGGACCGCGGTGATGCCGCGGGTGGTGCCGGTCACCTTGAAGTCCATGTCGCCGAGGTGGTCCTCGTCGCCCAGGATGTCAGACAGGATCGCGAACTCTTCGCCTTCCTGGATCAGCCCCATCGCGATTCCGGCCACCGGCGCCGCGATCGGCACGCCGCAGTCCATCAGCGAGAGCGTGCCGCCGCAGACGGTCGCCATCGACGAGGAGCCGTTGGACTCGGTGACCTCGGAGACGATCCGGATCGTGTAGGGAAAGTCGTCGTGGTCGGGCAGCACGCGCTCCAATGCGCGCTCGGCCAGCGCGCCGTGGCCGATCTCCCGCCGCGAGGTGCCGCGCATCATCCGCGCCTCTCCAACGGAGTAGGGCGGGAAGTTGTAGTGCAGCATGAAGCGCTTCCACTCCTCGGTGAACAGACCGTCGAGCCGCTGCTCGTCGGAGCTGACTCCCAGGGTGGTCGTGACGATGGCCTGGGTCTCTCCGCGGGTGAACAGGCCGGTGCCGTGAACGCGCGGGAGCGTACCCACCTCGCAGGTGACCGGACGCACCTCGTCGAGGCCGCGGCCGTCGATGCGGCGTTCCTGCTCGAGAATGCGCCGCCGGACGATCTTCTTTTTGAGCGAATCGACCTCGGAGGAGATCTCACCCTCCTGCTCGGGAAACTCCTCGGCGAGTCTCTCGGCGGCCCGATCGCCGATCTCGGACAGCTTGCCGTAGCGCTCGTGCTTGACCGTGATCTGCGTGGCGGCGTCGATCTCGTCGGAGAACAGCTCCTCGACCCGCCCGGCGAGCGTCTCGTCGCGCGGCGGGACATGGACCACCAGCCGCTCCTTGCCCACATTCTCGCGCATCGCCTCTTGCAGGTCGAGCAGCGGGGTGATCGAACGGTGTCCGTACTCCAGCGCGCCCACCAGGTCGGCCTCGGAGATCTGGTCGCCGCCGCCTTCCACCATCACGATCGCATCGCGGGTGGCGGCCACAACGACGTCCATGTCGCTGCGCTCCAGCTCCTCGCGCGTCGGGTAGGGGACGAAATCGCCATCGATCCTGCCGACGCGGATTCCGCCCAGCGGGCCTTCGAACGGGATGTCCGAGATGTGCAGCGCCGCCGAGGCGCCGGTCAGGGCCAGCACGTCGGGCTTGTTCTGCCGGTCGGCGCTGAGCAGGGTGGCTATCACCTGCGTCTCGTTGCGAAAGCCGTCGGCGAACATCGGCCGGATAGGCCGGTCCATCAGGCGGCAGACCAGAACCTCCTGCTCGCGCGGTCGCCCTTCGCGCTTGAAGAAGCCGCCGGGGATCTTGCCGCCGGCATAGGCCCGCTCGGTGTACTCGCAGGTCAGAGGGAAGAAGCTTATTCCCTCGCGCGGCTTGCCGGAGGAGACGGCGGTCACCAGCGCCGCGGTCTCCCCCAGCGTGATCAGCACCGCGCCGTTGGCCTGTTTTGCGATTCTTCCGGTTTCCATGGTGATCTCGCGATCACCGATCTCGACGCTCTCTTTGATAATCATGGCAGCTATAGCCTTTCCGCCGGTCTTTCCGCCGGCATGGCCATGCGCCCCAGGTGTGGTCCGATTTCTCTTTTAGCCCTGTTCTCCGCCCGCGTTCCTGCGATCGTCCCGAGGCGCGGAACCCGGAAAGGGAACCAGACTAAAATGAATCCGACTCACCTGGACACATGGTGGAGTTGCAACGGAGTCGGCCGCTACTTGCGGATTCCGAGCTCCCTGATCAGCTTACGGTACCGATCGATGTCCTTCTTCTTCAAGTAGTCCAGCAGATGCCTGCGCTTGGCGACCAGCTTCAGCAGGCCCCGCCGCGAGTGGTGATCCTGCTTGTGGGTCTTGAAGTGCTCGGTGAGGTAGGAGATCCGCTCCGAGATGAGCGCGACCTGTACCTCGGGCGAGCCGGTGTCACTGTCGTGCTGCCGGAACTTGGAGACTATTTCCTGCTTCGTTTCGGTGTGCAAAGACGCCATTTTTCTCGACGGTTCCTTTCTCTCTTCTCCTCTCGATTTTCGAGAGCGTGATTATGGGTGCGGCTCGAGGCCGCGTCAACTCCTTTTGATGATTTTCGTTTTACGACAATGCTGCGTGATCCGAAGGCAGTTTTTCCGCCGCGGGCCGCTTGGAGGCGGGAAATTGGGACGCGCAGCGGGCGAATGATACAAGAAGGTGATGGAGGTGCGGTGATGCTCGACCGCGAGCGAGGAGCGGCGCTTACAGTTCGCATAACGATTGCAGTCGCGCTCACGGCGGCCGTCGCGAGCTCGGCCGCGGGACCGCCGGCCGAGCAGTCGTCTCCGGGAACGCTCTCGGTCGGCACCCCGATGAACGGCAGCCTCGAGCGCGGCGAGGTGCTGCCCAAGCGGGGCTCGGGATACCGGATGATGAGCACCGCCCGCCAGCGGAGGGCCCGCTTCGGCGTTCACGAGCTGGTGATGCTGGTCAAGTGGGCGGCGCACCGCGTGCATGCCCGCCATCCGGGCTCGACGCTGATGGTCGGCGATCTGTCGGTGCGCAAGGGCGGACCGATCGAGCACCACGGCTCTCACCAGAACGGCCGCGACGTGGATTTCGCCTTCTACATGATCGATGGCGACGGCGAGCCGGTCACCCGCGAGTCGTTCGTCGCCTTCGACGCCAACGGTTTTTCGGTTGATCCTCCGATGCGTTACCGCTTCGACACCGAGAGAAACTGGGCGCTGGTCCGCGAGCTGCTGCGAAGCGACAGCGCGGTCGTGCAGTGGATCTTCATCGCCGACCACCTCGAGGATCTGCTGCTGGCCCATGCCGGAGAGAACGGAGAGTCGCCGCTTTTGCGCCGTCGCGCCGAGCAGGTGCTGCACGAGCCCACCGGCAAGTCGCACTGGGATCACTTTCACGTCCGCATCTATTGTCCTCTCGACGACGAGCCGAGCTGCCGCGACGTGGGGCCGCGCTGGGCCTGGACGAGGCGGCCGTGACGCTCGATCTCTCGGCGACGCGCGGCTATCGCTCCCGCGGAGACGGCCTGGGATGGGAAGGCGGGCTGGCCGCGCTGGGCGATGGGGCGGTGATCGAGGACGGCGTGCGGATCTTCCATCCCGAGAACATCAGCGTCGGCGCGTTGTCGTTCGTCGGCCACGACACGATCCTGGACGGCTACCACGAAGGGCGGATCGCGATCGGAGAGGGGAGCTGGATCGGACCTCTGTGCTACCTGCACGGTGCGGCCGGAATCGAGATCGGACGGGCGGTGGGGATCGGCCCGCGGGTGACCGCGTTGACGAGCCAGCACGAGCTGGGCCGCGCCGAAATTCCGGTTCTGCACGCCGAGCTGCGCCTGGAGCCGATCCGGATCGAGGACGGCGCCGACATCGGGGCCGGCGCGGTGCTGCTGCCCGGCGTTCGCGTGGGCCGCGGTGCAGTGGTGGGCGCCGGATCGGTGCTGACCCGCGAAGTGCCCGCGCTGACCGTGGTCGCCGGCAACCCGGCGCGACCGTTGCGCGGGCGTTGATCCCGAGAGGTCGGAGATGCGCTGGCAAGCGTCGACACCTTTCGATCAGCCGCTGTCCCGCGCGGCGGTGTGGGTCTCGTTCGCGCTCCCGCTGGTGCTCGGCGTCCTGTGCGCATCTCCCGAGCCCTACTGGCTGGATTCGCCCGAGCTGACCGCCGCGGTCCAGACGCTGGGCATACCACATCCGCCCGGCCACCCGCTCTACGTGATGCTGGTCAAGCCGATCGCGCTGCTGCCTCTGGGCGGGGTGGCGCTGCGCGCGGCGATCGCCTCGGCGCTGTTCGCCGCGCTGGCCTGCGTCCTGTTGCAGCGAATCGGCGAGCTGCTGATCGAGGCGACCGCGCCCTCGCTGCCGCGCGCCCTGGGATCGCTGATCGCGCTGGCGGCGGCGCTGACCGCTTTCGCGGCCTACGGTTTCTGGTTCCAGGCGGTACGCGCAGAGGTCTACTCGTTGCAGGCGTTGCTTGCGCTGGCGTTTCTCTATCCGCTGCTGCGCTTCTGCGCCGGTCCCGATCGCGGCGACGATCGCATGCTGTGGGCCGCGGCGTTGGCCTTCGGTCTGGGCCTGAGCAATCACCACTTCATCGCTCTGTGCGCGCTGCCGGCCGCGATTCCGCCGCTGGTCGCGCTGGCCGGGAGGCTGGGAGGAAGAGGGGCCCTGCGCGCGGCCGGCCGAATGACTGCGGTGGCGGTTGGCGGGTTGGCGCCCTACGCCTTTTTGCCGCTGCGCTCGGCGGTCGGAGCCCCGCTGTCGCTGGGGGGCGTCCACTCGCCGTCGAGCTTCTTCTGGGTCGTCTCGGCGCGGGCCTACCAGCAGTCGATGGTCCGCGAGCACTCGCTCGACCTGGGCCAGCGATCGGTCAATGCCGTCTTCGCGGTCATGGACCAGCTCGGACCGGTGATCGCGGTCGTGGCCCTGGGCGGGTTCTACCTGTTGCTGCGGCGCAGATCGACGCGCGTGGCGGGGATCGTTCTCGCGCTGCTGGTCGGGGTCGCGTTGCTGCTGCGCTCGGTGATGGGGTTCGATCCCTTCAACCCCGACTTCCATGGTTACCTGATGCCCGCGCTGGCGACGGTCGCGGTCGCGGCGGCCGTTTTCGCGGCGGTCGCCGTCGCCGTGCTGAGGCGGGCGTTCGCCAGTGGGCGCTGGATCGCGCTGCTGTTGTCCCTGGCGCTGTTCGCGGTGCCGGCGCTGAGAGCCCGCTCGTCGTACGCGCGGGTCGACCTGTCGAGCTTCCGCGCCACGCGCCTGCTGGTCGACCTCTCGTTCCAGCCGGCCGAGCCGGGCTCGCTGATGCTGGCGTCTTACTACAAGCTGTTCTTCGTGCTGTGGGCGGCGCGCTACGTCGACGGCTCGCGGCCGGATCTGACCGTGGTCGATCCCGAGCTGTTCGGCTATCCGGGCTACCTGCGCGCCACGCTCGGCCGTAATCCGGATCTGCGCTCGCTGGCCTGGTCGATGGTGGTCCACGGCCGTCTCACCGAGCCGGCGCTGGCCGAGCTGGCGCTGGAGCGGCCTCTGCGCGTGGAGCCGGCTCCCTGGCTTGACGAACGGGTGACGCGATTCATGCTGCCCGACGGGTTGCTTTACGAGACCTCGCCGGAGCCGCTGGGGCGACGCGACGTGATCGCGGTCGCACCGGAGCACCGACGGCGCTGGAAGCTGTTCTACGAGCGGCTCGGGCCGCAGTGGAAGGAGCGGGAGACGTGGCGCATGCTGACATGGTGCCACTATCTCGACGCGCTGTTTTTCGCCAGGCGGGGCCACCGGGACGGGGCTCGCCGCGCGGTCGAGATGGCGAGGCGCCTGGGCAGCGCCGCGACGCAGATCGTCGAGTTGGAGCGGGCGCTGGAGGACGTGACCGCCAGCGGGCCGCTCGACGTGACCCCCTTTCTGCCGGAGGCGCTGCGCGGCGAGGCGGAGGAGAAGGAAAAGGGCGATAGCCGATGAAGCGGGATACGCTCAGAGTCGCCAGCTGGAACGTAAACTCGATTCGGGCCCGCTTGCCGCGCCTGGAGGAGTGGTTGAGCGAGCGCGAGCCGGACGTGGTCTGCCTCCAGGAGATCAAGGGAGAAGAAGACGTCTTTCCCGGCGAACGGCTCGAGCAGCTCGGCTACCGCGCCGCGGTCTTCGGCCAACGCACCTACAACGGTGTCGCCGTCTTGTCTCGCGAGGAGCCGCGCGACGTGGTGCGGGGGCTTCCCGGCGACGGTCCGGACGCGCAGGCCCGGCTGATCGAGGTCGATCTGAGCCGGATGCGCGTGCTGTCGGTCTACGTGCCCAACGGCGGAGAGGTCGGCGGCGATAAATACGCCTTCAAGCTCGAGTGGCTCTCGCGCCTCACCCGGAGGCTCGCGGAGCTGAGGGGCTCCGGCCGGCCGCTGCTGGTCTGCGGCGACTTCAACGCCGCGCGGGAGGAGCGCGACGTGAGCGACGCCGACGAGTGGGAGGGGTCGGTGCTCTACAGCCCCGAGATGCGAGCCGCGATGCTTCGGGTTCTCGGTCTGGGCTTGGTGGATCTGTTCAGGTCCCGCCAGCCCGCCGGTGGACACTTCAGCTGGTGGGACTACCGCCGGCGCTCTTTCGCCCGCGAGCGGGGTTTGCGCATCGATTACCTGCTGGCCTCTGCCGATCTCGCCGATCGTTGCGTCTCCTGCTGGATCGATCGCGATCAGCGCGGCGGCGAGAAGCCGTCCGACCACGCCCCGGTCGTCGCCGATGTCGCGCTGAATGGCAGCGGCGGCGAGCGGGCGAGATGATGTCCGAGCCCCGGCCGCGCGTAGATGCCTCCCGGGAGGCATCTACGCGCGGCGGCGATTGCTGCTGGCGGATCGGTGAAGCCGAGAGGCTGGCTTTCCTGATCGACGGGGAGGACTACTTCTCGGCGTTGGCCGCGGCGCTGCCCCGGGCGCGGCGCTCGATACTGCTGGCGGGCTGGGACATCGACAGCCGCATGGCGCTGGAGCCGGGCTCGGACGGCGGCGAGTCGCCGTCGCTGGGCGAGATGCTGCGGCGCGCCGTCGAGAGTAGGCCGGAGCTGGAGATCCACATCCTGGTCTGGGATTTTTCGGCGATCTACACCTTCGAACGCGAGCCGCTGCCCAGGCTCAAGCTGGGCTGGAACAGCCACGAGCGAATCCATTTCCGGATGGACGACGAGCACCCGATCGGCGGGTCGCACCATCAGAAGCTGGTGGTGATAGACGACGCGCTGGCGTTCACCGGAGGGTTCGATTTGACCCGCGAGCGCTGGGACACCCAACGCCACGCGGCCGATGATCCCCGGCGCGTGGATCACGAAGGACGTCGCTACCTGCCTTTTCACGACGTGCAGGTGGCGGTGGGCGGGAAAGCGGCCTGCGACCTGGGCGACCTGTTCCGTTCGCGTTGGCTGCGGGCGGCGGGGGAGCGGCTGTCGGCGCGGCGACCCGCAAGAGCCGATCCCTGGCCTGCCGAGCTGGAGCCGGACCTGTCCGATTGCGCAGTCTGCATCGCGCGCACCGATCCCGAGTTCAAGGGGCGGCCCGAGGTGCGCGAGTTGGAGCGGCTGCACCTCGAGACGATCGCCTCTGCTCGCGAGTCGCTCTACATCGAGAACCAGTACCTGACTTCGGCGTCGATCTGCGAGTCGCTGGAGCGTTCCCTGAGAGCCGCCGAGGGACCCCAGGTGCTGATCGTGCTGCCGCTGCGCAGCGGAGGTTGGCTCGAGGAGGCCACGATGAACATTCTGCGCGTTCATCGCCTCGCCTGTCTGCGACGAGCCGACTTCCACGGCAGGCTGCGGGTTTGCTATCCGAAGGTGCCGGGTCTCGGAGACGGCTGGGTGAACCTGCACTCCAAGCTGATGGTTGCCGACGGGCGCGTGGCGATCGTGGGAACCGCGAACCTGTCGAACCGCTCGATGGGGCTGGATACCGAGTGCGCGGTGGCGTTGCGCGCCGATTCTTGTCCGCGGGCGGCGTCGGCGATCGCTCTTCTGCGCGACAGGCTGCTGGCCGAGCATCTCGGCGTGGAGCCTCGTACCGTCGCCAACGAACTGCGGGAGCGCGGGACCCTGTTCGACGCGGTGGACGTTCTGTCCGGCGGTCCGCGCACGCTGGCTCCGATCGAAGAAGAGGGCGAAGACGAGCTTCCCGAGCCGCTGCGAGAAGGATTGGAGCTGGTCGATCCGGAGCGGCCGGCGAAATTTGACGTGCTGATCGATCATCTCGGATTGGACGAGCGTGTGGAGCCCAAGCGGCGTCGCCTGGCGGCGCTGGCCTCGCTGGTTCTGATCGCGGCGGTGTTGGCCCTGATCTGGCAGCTCACTCCGCTGCGGGAGCTGTTGGAGCCTGGGAGGTTGGTCGAGCTGGCCGAACGGCTGCGGGGCTCCACCGCCGGCTGGTTGGTCTCGATCGGGGCTTTCGCGGTCGCGGGTCCGCTGGTGTTTCCGGTCACGCCGCTGTTCGCCGCGGTCGGATCGATCTACGAGCCCGCGGCGGCGCTGGCGATCTCGACCGTCGGTTGCGCTCTGGATGCGACCGTCACCTATTGGCTGGGACGTTGGCTGGGCCGCGAACGTCTGCGCCGTATATCCGGCCCGCGGATTTCGCGAATCGACAGAGAGCTGGCGCGGCGAGGACTGGTGGCGATGGCGCTGGTGCGGCTGGTACCGACCGCTCCGTTTTCGATTATCAACATGGCGGTCGGCGCCTCGAGAGTGGGGTTTAGGGACTACTTGCTGGGAACGATGCTGGGCATGATGCCAGGCATCGTGGCGATCACGCTGCTGGCACGCAGTGTGATCGACCTGATCGTCGACCCCGGTCCGCTGTCGGTGGCGCTGTTCGTGCTGGCCGCGATAGCGATAGCCGCGGTCGCTCTTTGGATGCGAAGGCGCCTGACCCGACGCGCCTGAGCAGATCCCCGAGGCGTTGCTCGTCGACGACCGGCTGCTCCAGGTGCGGGTCAGAAGGAGCGCCACTCGCCGAGCTCGAAGACCATCGTTCCGTCGTGGGTGAGCCTCCGCCCGTTGCGCTCGATGTTCAGCTCGTAAGGCGCCAGGAAGATCGGAAAGCTCGACTCCTGTCGCGCCCGCGCTTCTACCTCTAGTCGGAACTCCGGCCCCGGATCGCCTCCGGTCAGCACTGCTCGCATCTCGTCCGGACTCGGCGGCTGCACCTCGATGCCGGCGCCGGCGACGACTTCGGCGCAGCGGCCGCCGTCGGCGATCAACACCAGGTCGCGGGCCCCGGGGTAGTCCGGGTGGAAGACCAGCAGCGACAGCTCGTCGGCGTGGAGATAGCCCCAGTACCAGCGCGCCGGCCGCTCCATCGGCGAACGCAGCCAGCGGATCGACTCGAGGTAGCCACGGCCCTCCAGCCGTGTTCGCTCACCCCCGACATCCAGCGTTCCGGACAGCCCGGCGTCGAGCACCGGCACCTCGTACTCGAAGTAATTGCCGTTTTCTCGCCGCGAGATCAAAGCCGTGCCGTCTGGATCGCACTCCCCGACGCGACGCTCCAGCTCGGCGTCCAGGCTGATTCGTTCTCCGTCCTCGCCGGCCGGAAGCCGCACCTTCAGATCGTAGATAGTCCGCCCCTCCCGTTCGCGCTTGACGATTCGGTTGCGCTCCAGCTCGGCGAACAGATCGCGCGCCTTCAGCCCGAAGCGCTCGGCCGGAAAGCGCGCCCAACGGTCTATCCTCTTTTCGCCGTCGCGGATCACGACCAGGTTCACGCCGGAGAACGGCTCGCCGTCCGGGTCGAACAGCCTGCCCGCGAAACCGATGTAGATCAGCGTCCCGTCGCCGGTCACCAGGTAGGCCGTCCATTGCAAGGAGAGCTTCTCCGCCTCGTACCAGGGGCAGCGCTCGGCCATGCCCAACGGATCGTCCGCGGGCGGTCGCGGGGGAGGGCTCTCGTCGAGCAGGTACAGCCCGAGGAAGGATGCCGCGGCCAGCACGGCCACGATCGCGGCGGTGCTCAGCGCCAGGCGCCGCCCGTAGTCGCGTTGCTGTCGGCCGCGTGACTTCATCGCAGCTCGATCTCCGTGCATGATCGCCCCTCGACGCGAGTGGCGAACGTATCGGTGAGAACGAAACATACCTCGTACACGCCCGGCGGCCTGGCGTCCAGCTGGAAGCCGAGCTCGACGGTCACGTCGTGAGGCAACGGCGAGTTCTGGGTCCACGGCGTCGGCCAGCGACCGGCGAGCGGCTCGAAGCCGTCTCGTCCGTAGTTCTCCAGCTTGCCGCCGGGCCCGCGCATCAAGACGAAGACGTTCACCGTGTGCGGGCGCGCCGGGTTGCGGGTCTCGATCCCGAGCTCGACCCGTTGATCGGGCCGGTAGCTGCCGGCGTCGGTCTCTATCTCGATCTCGGGCCGCTTCACACCCTCGGCGATTGGCGCTTCCATCAGCGCTTCGACGAGCCGGCGCCCCGAGCGCCCGCCCCCCACCGGAGGACGGCGTCGTCCGTCTTCGTAGCGCCAGGGTGTCGCCGGCGGAGGTCCCAGGTCGTCCAGCGGTCTGTCGCTCAGCTCCAGCTTCCGCGCCAGGTCGATCGCGTAGAAGGCGATCGGACCGCCACCGGGGCGCAGCATGTTGGCGTAGCAGAGATCGGTCTTGGCATAGGCGTCGAACCGCCCGTCGTAGCGCAGAGCGCCCAGCGCCTGCACGGCGACCGAGTACAGCAGCAGGATGCCGAACAGCGCGGTCAGCCAGCGGCGCTCTTTCAACACGCCGCCCACCGGCAGCAGCGCGAACGAGAGCAGCGGGGCGACGTCGGCCAGCAGCCGCGAGCCGAAGCAGTGTCCGCCCCACCAGACGAACCACTTGCCGACCAGCAGCGTCACCAGCGCCGCGCCGCCGACCAGGGACGGAATCAACCAGTCTCTGCGGCGCGCGGCCAGCACCGCGCCCGGCAGGGAGAAAAGCAGCACCGGGGAGTAGAAGAACAGGCCCCGCGCCGGACCGAACAGCACGCCGTACAGCCCCTCGTGCAGCGGAACCTGACGGAAGCCGGACAGCGGTCCCATCTCGATCGCCTCGCCGGCAGGGGCCAGCGAGCCGAACACGACCAGGTGGTAGGCGACGAGCAGCCCCAGCGGCGGAAGAAAGGCGATGGCAGCGCTCAGCCAGCGGCGGCGGTGACGCGCCAGCAGCCAGATCCCGAGCGGCAGCCCCAACAGCAGGTTGGTCGATCGCATCGCCACCGCGAAGGACAGCGCGGCCGAGGCGGCCGGGACGTAGCGGTCGTCGCGCTCCGCGCGGGCGAGGAACAGCAGCATCGCGGCGAGGAACAGCTGGCTGGGCCCGTGCTGCCACAGCGCCTGGCTGCTGGTCGAATAGGTGCTCGTGGCCAGGCCGTAGGTCAGCGCCACCAGCAGCGACCAGCCGAGCGAGGCGCGTTGGCGCGCTGCGAGGTAGAGCAGAACCACCGACAGCGCGCAGATCAGGGCCGCGGTCAGCCTCTCGAGCAGCGCCACGTCCTCGTCCGAGCCCGAGTCGAAACCGGCGAGCACGGCGACCAGGTAGAACGGCACGGCGAGCACCGCCGGAGCGGGGGTATAGGCCGAGTAGTAGTGGCCGTTCCGCTCGCAGAGGTAGTAGGGCAGGCCTCCCATCGTCGGATAGGTGCCGCGCGCTCGCTCGCCGTACAGCGCGGGGAACTCGTCCAGGTCGAAGTCGCCTTCCTCGATCAGGCTGAAGGGCAGCATCCGGGTCGGCGCCGTGTCGCCGCTGCCGGAGCTGCGTCCTCCCACCGAATAGATCCCGGCGCAGGCGAGGAAGAGGACGACCGGGGGCGCGGCTCGCCGGATCAAGGCTCGGACTCTCCGGCTGTATCGCCTTCAGGCCGGCGCGTCCACAGGAGACGGTGGCGCACGCTGCGCCGATCGCTGCCGTGGCGCCGGTGTTGCACAGTGAGATCGGAGTGGTAGCGGGGAGTAAGCCGGTCCATTTGCGAGTATCCGCTCGGACCTCAAAATATCACAGCAAAGAGCCGCCCGCCAAATGCCGTCCAACCGAGTGTCCGTCCAACCGAGCACTTCGCGCTGCTGGCTCGTGGCCGCGAGAAGCCGGTCCGGGCGGTCCGCCGCTGAGGCGATACCCCGAGGCGGGGCGGGATTCGGGCT
>CAZHCG010000068.1:0-24468 GCA_964530995.1 uncultured Myxococcales bacterium | reverse complement strand
CGGACACCGACGCGGACACCGACGCGGACACCGACGCGGACACCGACGCGGACACGGATTCCGACTCCGACTCGGACGGCGACGCCGACCTGCTGGACGACGTTTTCGATCCGCTTTACGGGTACGTGGACGACGGGGATATCAAGTCGGTGATCGCTCCCGATTCGGTCTACAACGACGTGATCGTGAGCGGCAGCGAGGACTACCAGCTGATCGACGTGCGCCCGTCGGATCACTTCGCCGGCGGCCACATCGAGGGTGCGATCAACCTGCCGTGGAGCGCCGACTGGGCCACGAGCACGGTGCTCGACCAGATCGACGACTCGCTGGCGCAGATCATCATCTGCCACACCGGTCACCGCGCCAGCTACCTGACCGCCTATCTGCGCCAGCTCGGGTACGACGCCTACGCGATGAAGTTCGGCATGATGGGCTGGACCTCCGATCTGGATGTGATCGGGCTCGACGCCACCTACTGCAGCAGCTCGGTCATGCCCGGCGACTACGCCACGGTCAGCGAGGCCAGCGAGGCCACGACCGGAGATCTGCCCACGATCGAGTCCGACAACAGCGGCGACGACCTGATCATGGAGCTGGCCGGAGCCTACTTCGGCCTCGAGGACCAGCCGCCGGTGGTTACGCCCCCCGACATCTACAACGATGTGATCGTGGGCGGCTCCGAGGACTACTACATGGTCGACGTGCGCAAGCCCGAGCACTACGAGGCCCACAACATCGAGGGGTCGGTCAGCATTCCGTACGCCACGTGGAACGACAAGACCGTGCTCGAGTCCATTCCGATGGACAAGAAGATCGTCACGATCTGCTACACCGGCCACACCGCCAGCCAGGTGGCGATGATCCTGGGCGAGGTGGGCTACGAGGCCTACGCGATGGCCTACTCGATGATGGGCTGGCACTCGGACACCGAGATCATCGGCAGCGAGGGCATCTGCAGTTGCGATGCCGACTACCCGGTGGTGACCGACTGACGCGGGAGAGAGTCGTTCGGGAGCTGCGCCGGAGAAATCGGTTTTCACGCTGAATAAGGTGCCGGCTCGCTCCGTCGATAGAAGAAAAGTGAAGGGAACGAGTCTCGTTCACAAACGGAGGTGCGCGATGAAGAAGCTACTCGTAGGCCTGGCTGCTGTTTCCATGCTGGTCAGCACGGTCGTGATGGGCAGCGTCTCGCTGAACAAGCCCCACAAGGGGATGAAGGGCAAGGACGGCGACAAGATCAACTGCGTCTATTGCCACAACAAGGCGGGCAACCCCAAGGAGGGCAAGGACTACGACAAGTACAAGAAGGGCCCGTACTGCAAGAAGAGCGGCTGCCACTGAGCGGTCCGGCTCTCATTCCCACCTTCGCGCCTCGGGACACCGACCGATCCGCGCTGCCGGCACGAGACTCCGATCGCTTGGAGCTAGCCGCCTGAAACGCTAAGCTTCGCGCGTGGCCTACTGTCCCAACTGCGGCTATCACACGGAGCTCAGGCGGGGCGTCTGTCCCCAGTGCGGGGCCGATCTGGTGTCGAGCGGCCGGCCCGGCGGGAACGGTGAGAAGGCCAAGACGTCCTCGGCCGGGTTCGGGGGGGCCGACATCGATCTCGGGGACGTCGAGGGCGAGAGCGGATTGGATCTCGCGGTGGACCCCCGCGCCGCGCAGCCTTCTTCGGGAGCCGCGGGGAGCGATGCGCCGCGGACCGAGCCGGCCGGGCCGCGCCAGGGTTCCGACGCGAGAAAGCTGGACTCCGGGGATTTTTCCGAGATGGAGGTGCGCGCCGCGGCCGGTTTCGGCTCGCCCGCCGCGGGTCTGCTCGGGATTCTGAGCTACGGTTGGTGCGTCTACCGGCGGCGGCGCGAGCTGGCCCGCGAGCTGGGGCGGGCGCTGGAGGAGAGACGCGAGGCCGAGCTGAAGCTGCTGGAGTCGCGCGCCGCGCTGGGCAGGAGGGCGCCGCGGATTCTGGACGGCGCCCCCGAGATCGACGAGGTGGTGGGGCTGGCGTTGCGCGCCGACGGAGAGGTCTCCGGCGCGGCGCGCAGGTGCGAGCGGATCGACGCCGATCGGCAGCGCGAGCTGGGAGAGCTGGATCGCAAGGCGGGGGAGCTGGAGTCCGAGCGCCGTGCTCTCGAGTCGAAGAAGGATCGGGCCGAGGAGCTGTTCGACCGCGCCGACACGGATCACAGGAGAGCGGCGGCAGCCCTGGATCGTGCCGAGATCGAGCTGCGCAACCTGCGGGAGCTGATCGAGCGCAGGCAGAAGGACTACTCCGACCTGGAGCGGCCCGACGAGGAGCGCAAGCGGCTGCTGGACGAGATCGCCCGCTACGACAAGCAGCAGCCGCCGGTGATCGAACGGAGAGAGGCCGCGCGCGAGGAGATGCGGCGGCTCGAGGAGCCGGCGTCCCGAGCCGGGTCGCAGCTCGCCGGGGCTCGAGAGGAGCTGGATCGCTGCCGGCGTCGCGTCTCGGAGCTGCAACGCGAGCGGCGGCGGGTGGAGCGCAGGTTCGGCAAGGAGCTGGAGAGCGCCTCGGTCGAGCTGGAGGGGGAGTCGCGCCAGGCCAGCGAGGCCTGGGCCGCGGTGGGAGACCTGGCCGACGGCGCGGATCTGAGAGGCACCCCGGCCGAGCCGGCGGCGAACCGCGTGGCGGCGGCGCGGGAGCGCTTCAACGGAGCCGCGAGGAGAGAGGTGCTGCTGGAGCGGGCCAGGGGCTCGCACGACGCGCGAGCCTACCGCAGGGCCAAGCTGACGGCAGTAGCGCTGGCCGGAGGACTGCTGGCGCTGGTCGTAATCGCTGTCGTCCTGCTGGGTTGAAGGAAACCCGACCTACTCCACGGTGTAGTCGCCTTCGCAGACCCCGACTTCCAGAATGATGTACAAAAGGACGTACTCCTGGGGGATCAGCTGGTCGCCGCTGTCCGGCGAGGTCTCGTAGACCGAGTAGAAGATCTTGCCGCAGTCGTAGTTGTAGGTCGCCATCAGCGGCGAGCCCTGGTACTCGTCGCCGGCGCTGCCGTCGACCCAGGAGTAGGGCGTGACCACGAAATCGTCCTCTTCCAGGCCGTGACCGTCGTCGGTCGGAACCAGCGCGTCGATCTTGGTGTAGCCGTTGACGAACGGCACGTGGTCCGGGTCGGCGCTGGGGAGCACCACCTCCAGCCACTCGCGCAGATCCGGGTCGTTGATCGTTCCGGTCGAGTCGTGCGCGGTGCTGAACAGCCGGCCCACGTCCCACCTCGATTCCTCGTCCGCCCCGTACAGGTCGATGTAGGCGGGGAAGGGCCGCTCGGTCCAGTAGGAGACGCAGCAGGAGTTGTAGATCTTGCCGCCGGCCGAAACGTAGCTGCGGATCATCTCGGCGTGCTGGTCGACGAACGCCACCCCGGTCGCGCTGGCGTAGCAGGGCAGGAAGATCATGTGGTAGTGGTCGAGCGTCTCCTGGTCGTAGAACAGCTCGGTGGAGCTGGGGTAGCCGGACTGCACGACATCGTCGTTGAAGGCGTCGAACTTCTCGGTGCCGAACACCAGGTCGCCGCCCGAGGTCTCGCCCAGGCCGAACTTGGCCAGCAGGTTGAACGCCTCGTCCGGGTATGAGAGCAGCACCGCGTAGTTGGGAATCTGGTCCAGGCCGTCGGAGCTGTTGTCGGAAGGCAGCGTGGTGTGCTCGAGCGGGACCTGGAGGTCCTGGTCGGTTTCGACCGTGATCGTTCGCTGGCGCTGGAAGAATCCCTTGCGCACCACCAGGTTCCAGTCGCCGACGGGCACGTTGTCCATCGACCAGCTCCCGTCCGCGTTGGAGAGCGTCCACTTCTTGCCGGTCATGTCCTCGCACTCGTAGCAGTAGATGCTGTCCGGTATCTCGGGCGCATCGAACTTGGTGAGGTAGACCAGGGCGCCGGAGATCGGGAACTCCCCGGATGGCGCCATCACCGTGCCCTGCAGCGTGCCGGCCGGACCGTCGTAGACGTCGCCGGTGTCGGTGTCGCTGCCGTCGTCGTCGTCGCCGTCGCCCCCGGAGCCGTCCCCGCGAGAGTCCCGGCCGCAGCCCGCGAGCAGCAAGGCGGCCAGCAGCAGCGTCGCTGTCTTGGCGATGGAGTGGCTCACTGTGATCCTCCTTTTTACGTAGTTCAGTCTTCGATGATAGCAGATTCGCGGGCTTGCGGGGAAACGAAGCCGAGCTGGTGGCCGCACTTGCCTCCCGAGGCGCGGTGCGAGAAGAGCAGCTCGGGATGGCAGGCGGTGCAGACGTCGATCCGCTCGATGCTGGCGGTGGTCAGCCCCGCACCGATCAGCGAGACCTCGACGGCGTTGGGCAGGTCGAGCAGGTACTTTCCCGATCGACCCGGGATCTCCTCGACCGACTCGGGGAAGCGGCGCGCCACCTCCTCGCCCACCTCGTAGCAGCGCCCGCAGATCGCCGGTCCGATCGCGGCGACCAGCCGCGAAGGCGTGGCGCCGCGATCGCCGAGCGCCCTCACGGCCCGCTTGATCACCCCCTCGGCCGCGCCGCGCCAGCCCGCGTGGACCGCCGCCACGGCGCGGCTGCGCGGGTCGGCGAGCAGCACCGCGGCGCAGTCGGCGGTCAGGATTCCGGCCAGCGCTTGCGTGCCGGCCACCACGATCGCGTCGGCCTCGCGCTCGGGCATCTGTTTCCAGCCATCGTAGCCGCCGGCCAGCAGCTCCGCGGCGTCGATCACCGCGGCGCCGTGCACCTGGCGCACCCGGGCCAGCGGATCTCGCGCCCCGATCGCGGCGCGGACCCGCCGCAGGTTCTCCACCACCCGCTCGGCGAACGGCTCGCGATCCCACGAGAGGTTCAGCGAGGACAGCTCGCCCTCGCTGACGCCGCCGCCGCGCTGAGTGAAGCCGTGCAGGGGAAACCCCGCTGCTTCGAGCAGCTCAGATTTGAACACCGCGACCATCAGTGCCTGAAGGCGCGCTGGCCGGTGAAGACCATCGCCACGGGAGGATCGGCCTCGTTGCAGGCCTCGATCACCTCGCGGTCGCGGATCGATCCGCCGGGCTGGGCCACCGCGGTGATTCCCTCGCGGATGCCCACGTCGACTCCGTCGCGGAACGGGAAGAACCCGTCCGAGATCATCCGCGAGCCGGGCAGTCCGCCGCGCTTCGATTGCGTCTCCTCGTCGATCTCCGCCTTCTCCGCCGCCGCTCGCTCGCCCTTTTCGACCTGCAGGGCCAGCGCGTTGTACGGAACGCCGTGCTGCTCGAAGCAGAGCCGGTCCGCCAGCTTGGTGCGGGCCTTGCGCACCGCGATCTCGGCGCAGCCGACCCGGTCCTGCTCGCCGGTGCCGATCGCAACGGTGACTCCGTCTTTGACGAAGATCACCGAGTTGGATGTGATTCCCATCTCCAGATTCCAGCCGAAGATCAGGTCGGCGTACTCGTCCTCGGTCGGCTTCCGCCGGCAGGCGACGTCGCCGCGCTTCTTGGAGCGCGCCTCGGCCGGGAGGAGGTCGTCGGGCGAGCCGATTCGGCTGACGGCGGATTGCTGGACCACGATTCCGCCGTCCATCAGCGACTTCAGCTCCAGGAATCTGGCCTGGCGGTAGTCGCCGAGATTCTCGATACGCGGGATCTCCACGATCCGCAGGTTCTTGTTCTCGGCCAGGATCTCTACCGCGCCTTCGCCGAAGGAGGGGGCCGCGACCACCTCGACGAAGTTCTCGGCGAGGAACTCGGCCGCGGCGCGATCCAGCTCGCGGTTGAGCGCCACGCAGCCGCCCATCGCGGCCAGGCGATCGGCGAAGAAGGCCCGTTCCAGCGCGGCCGCGGCGCTGTCGCCGTACGCCGCGCCGCAGGGATTGTTGTGCTTGATCACTGTCGCGGCCGGGCGGTCCATCAGGTGCTTGAGGATGCCCAGCGCCGCGTCGATGTCGGTCAGGTTGATCTTGCCCGGGTGCTTGCCGAACTGCCTGAGGTTCTCCTCGGTCAGCGAGGAGACCAGGCCGCGCCCCGGCTCGATGTAGCGGCAGTCTCCCAGCGCGAGGTTGCCGCCCACCAGCTCGTAGAGCGCCGCCTCCTGGCCCGGGTTCTCGCCGTAGCGCAGGCCGCGCTCGACCTCGCCGTCGCCGGTCTCGATCTGCCAGGTCCGCTTGCGGAAACGCAGCGTCTGGTCGCCGAGCGAAAGCGACATCTCGCCGGGAAAGCTGTCCTCGTTGATCGTCTTGTATGCCTTCTTCAGGTTGACCATCGTTCTCCTCGATTGAAGCCCGGTGAAAAACCGCCGCGTCCTGTCGGGATAGGGGCCGCGGGCTTCAAAGTCAATCTCGGTGGCTCGAGGCGCCGCGACGGCGCCTTGACTACGCGCGGGGCCTTTGATAACAACTGCGCGACTTTATATGCGCTTTCTACGCGCGACGCATCAGTTGGAGCCGGCCCGGGCGGGCTCGAGGCGAGAGAGAGGACGATGTACGGGTTGTTGCTGGTTCCCGCTTCGGGCGGAGGTTCGATCATCGATCTCGACGCGACCTTCTTCATCCAGCTCGGGCTGTTTTTCGTCGTTTTCGTCTTACTCTGGGCGCTGCTGTTCAGGCCGGTCGTGCGATTGATCGAGGCGCGGCGGGAGGCCACCGAGGGTCGCTCGCAGCGGGCGGAGGAGATCGGACGCGAGGCCGAGCGGCTGGCCGCGGATGTCGATTCGCAGATAGCGGGCGCGCGCCGCGCCGCCTCGGCAGAGCGGGATCGGATGGTGGAGCAGGCCAGGCGCCGCCAGCGAGAGGTGGACGAGCGGGCCCGCGAGCAGTCTCGCGCCGAGATCGCCCGGGCCCGGCAGAAGATGGAACGAGAGGGGGGAAGGGTACGGACCGAATTGGAGGCCGAGGTGGAGAACCTGGCCGAAAAGGTGGCCGGGCGCGTCCTCGGCCGCTCGCTCTAGCGGAGTGGAGCAGGCGGAGATGAAGATTCGGTACATCCTGTTGTGCGCCATGCTCGGCTCGGCGGCCCCGGCGTTCGCCGCGGCAGACGGCGGCGAGGAGCACGGCGCGGGCGACGTCGAGCCGCCCGTCGGCTCCCACGCCGCGGTCCACGAGCTGGATGCCGGCGAGATCAACTGGATAGATTTCACCGATCCCGAGACGCCGCCGCTGGCGGCGATGATTTTCAATTTCGCGTTGTTGATCGTGGCCGTCTACCTGATCATGCGCAAGCCGATCGGACGCATGATAGGGTCGCGCCGCCGGAAGCTGGTCGAGGCGCTGGAGGAGGCGCGCAAGGCGGCCGAAGAGGCCCAGCGCGCGATGGAGCAGGCGCGGGAACGGTCGGAGAGGCTGGATCTGGAGATGTCCCGCATCCGCAAGGAGATCTCCGAGGCGGGCAAGCGCGAGGCCGAACGGATCGAAAAAGAGGCCGAGAGCCGTGCCGAGCGGATCCGCTCCGACACGGACGCGCTGGTCGAGCAGGAGCTCAGCCGGATGGTGAGCTCGATCCGGGCCGAGATCGGCGAGGCCGTGGCGGCGACGGCCGAGCGCGTGCTGCGCGAGAAGATCGGCTCGGCGGATCGCGAGCGGCTGGCCAGGGAGTACATGGAGTCGATGGATCGGCTGGCACCGCCCGGCCAGGGGAGATGAGCGACAGATGGTGAGTGGAAGCATCTCGCGGCGCTGGGCCAAGGCGCTGTTTCTCCTGGGGGAGGAGAATCGAAACCTGGTGGGACTGGTGCGCGAGGTCGAGCGTGCGGCCGAGGCCTGGAACGCCAGCGAGGAGCTGCGCGAGACCCTGGGCAATCCGCTGGTAGGCGGGAGCACGCGTCGCGAGGTCTGGGAGAAGATCGTCCGCCGGCTCGGCGTCAGCCGCCACTGCAAGAACTTTCTGAGCCTGCTGTTCGACAAGTCGCGCCTGCCCGAGCTGCCGGCCATCTCGCGCGAGCTGCGCAGGCTCTCCGACTCCAAGGACGACAGGTTGCGCGCCGAGATCATCGGCGCCGAGGATGTCCCGCGGGACGTCGCCAACCGGGTGCGCGCGGCTTTGCAGCGAGGCACGGGTAAGGCGGTGGTGATCACCGCCCGCAGGGAACCGGCTCTGATCGGCGGGCTGGTCACGCGGGTGGGCGACCTGATGTACGACGGTTCGATCCGGACCCGGCTGGCGCGGATCCGGGAGGTAATTGTGGGTCGGGTCTGAAGCGACCCGGACGACGCACTAGCTAGCCGGCGGCGTGGATCGACCGGCTCACGGGTGAGAGGCCATGCAGCTTCGAGCGGAAGAGATCAGCAGCATCATCAAGCAGCAGATCGAGCAGTACGACCGCAAGGTCGAGGTCATGGAGACCGGCACGATCCTGACAGTCGGCGACGGCATCGCGAGAGTCTACGGGCTCGACGGAGCGATGGCCGGAGAGCTGTTGGAGTTTCCCCACGGCGTGATTGGGATGGTGCTCAACCTCGAGGAGGACAACGTCGGCGTGGTGCTGTTCGGCGAGGACGCCGAGCTGCGCGAGGGGGATCTCGTCAAGCGGACCGGCCGCATCGCCGACGCGCCCGTGGGCGACGCGCTGCTCGGACGGGTGGTAGACTCGCTGGGCCACCCGCTGGACGGCAAGGGTCCGATCGAGAGCGACGAGCGCCGCCGGATCGAGATCAAGGCGCCGGGGATCGTCCAGCGCCAGCCGGTGCACGAGCCGCTGCAGACCGGGGTCAAGGCGATCGACGCGATGATCCCGATCGGTCGCGGCCAGCGCGAGCTGATCCTGGGCGATCGCGGCACGGGCAAGACCGCGATCGCCATCGACGCGATCATCAACCAGAAGAATACCGACGTCTACTGCATCTACGTGGCGATCGGGCAGAAGCGGTCCACCGTCGCGCAGGTGGTGGGCCGGCTCGAGTCCGAGGGCGCGATGGAGTACACCACCGTGGTCGCGGCCACCGCGTCTGATCCGGCCCCGTTGCAGTTCCTGGCGCCGTACGCCGGGGCGACGATCGGAGAGCACTACCGCGACAGCGGCAAGCACGCGCTGGTGGTCTACGACGACCTCTCCAAGCAGGCGGTCGCCTATCGCCAGCTCTCGCTGCTGCTGCGCAGGCCGCCGGGACGCGAGGCCTACCCGGGCGACGTGTTCAACCTGCACAGCCGCTTGCTGGAGCGCGCGGCCAAGATGCACGACGACCAGGGCGGCGGCTCGCTGACCGCGCTGCCGATCATCGAGACCCAGGCCGGCGACGTCTCGGCCTACATCCCGACCAACGTGATCTCGATCACCGACGGGCAGATCTACCTGGAGCCCGATCTCTTCTTCGCCGGCCAGCGGCCCGCGATCAACGTGGGCATCTCGGTCTCGCGAGTGGGAGGCAACGCCCAGATCAAGGCGATGAAGAAGATCGCCGGTCCGCTGAGGCTCGAAATGGCGCGCTACCGCGAGATGAAGGCGTTCGCGCAGTTCGCCTCCGATCTGGACGCCGCCACGCGCTCCCAGCTCGATCGCGGGCAGCGGCTCGAGGAGCTGCTCAAGCAGGGTCAGTACCAGCCGCTGCCGGTCAGCCGCCAGATCCTGTCGATCTACGCCGGAATCAACGGCTACCTCGACGAGGTGCCGAGCGACCAGGTGCCGCGCTGGGAGCAGGAGCTGCACGAGCACGTGCGCGCCAGGCACGAGGACGTGCTGGAGCTGATCTTCGAGCACAAGGTGATCGACGATGAGGTGGAGTCCGCGATGAAGAAGGTGCTGGACGGATTCGCCGAGGTCTTCGAGGCCTAGCGGGAGCGACGGATGGCGACGCTCAAGGACATTCGGCGGCGGATCGGAAGCGTTTCGAGCACGCAGAAGATCACCCGTGCGATGAAGATGGTCGCCGCGGCCAAGCTGCGCAAGGCCCAGCAGCGGGCCGAGAGCTTCCGCGACTACGCCGATTCGACCTCCGCGATCCTGGCCGAGGTCGCCGAGGGCGCCGGGGACGATGATCACCCGCTGCTGGAGCGCCGCGAGCAGCGTCGCGCGCTGATCGTGGTGATCGGCTCGAACCGGGGGCTGTGCGGAGGGTTCAACTCCAACCTCTGCCGGCGCGTGCTGGAGGATATCGAGGCGCGAAAGGCTCCGGTCGAGCTGGCGATCATCGGGCGCAAGCCGCTCGACTTCTTCCGTCACCGCGACGCGGAGATCCGTCGCGTGTTCGGGGACGCCTACGATCGTCCGGCGCACGAGGCCGCTTTGCATATCGCAGGCGAGCTGGCGCGCGAGTACGGCGAGGGCGAGCTGGATCGGATCGATCTGGCGTTCAACGAGATGCTCTCGATGGTCAGCCAGAAGCCGACCGTCGACCAGCTGCTGCCCGTCTCGCTTCCCGAGAAACGCGAGGACGAGCAGCGGGAGGCACGGATCGGACCGGCGGGATTCGTCTTCGAGCCGCGGCGCGCCGAGCTGCTCGCCAGGCTGCTGCCGCTCTACACCGAGGTGCAGGTCGGGCGGGCGATCCTCGAATCGGTCGCCGCGGAGCAGGCGGCGCGGATGACGGCGATGGACAACGCGACCAACAATGCCGAGGACATGATCGACTCCCTCACCTTGCAGTACAACCGGGCGAGGCAGGCGGAGATCACCACGGAGCTGATGGATATCGTCGGAGGCGCGGAGGCGCTTTCCGACTAGCCTCGAGACGGAGATCACATGGCTGAGCAGGCGCAGATGGGCAAGGTCACGCAGGTCATCGGGCCGGTGGTGGACGTGTTTTTCGAAAAGGGGGATCTCCCCACGATCTACACGGCGCTGCTGGTCACCAATCCGGCGATCGACGACGAGGACTGGAACCTGGTGCTCGAGGTGGCGCAGCACCTCGGAGAGCGCACCGTGCGGACAGTGGCGATGGACACCACCGACGGTCTGGTGCGCGAGATGGAGGTCAAGGACACCGGCGAGCCGATCCAGATGCCGGTCGGCGACGTGACGCTGGGCCGCATTCTCAACGTGGTCGGCAAGCCGGTCGACGAGCAGGGGCCGGTCGTCAGCGAGATGAAGCTGCCGATTCACCGCGAGGCGCCCAGCTTCGTCGACCAGAACACCCAGGTCGAGGTCTTCGAGACCGGGATCAAGGTCGTCGACCTGTTGGCTCCCTACCGCAAGGGCGGCAAGATCGGCCTGTTCGGCGGCGCGGGCGTGGGCAAGACCGTGCTGATCATGGAGCTGATCAACAACGTGGCCAAGAAGCACGGCGGCGTCTCCTGCTTCGCCGGCGTGGGCGAGCGCACGCGCGAGGGCAACGACCTGATGCTGGAGATGGCCGACTCCAAGCTCGAGAGCGGCGAGTCGGTGCTCTCCAAGGCGGCGCTGATCTACGGGCAGATGAACGAGCCGCCCGGCGCGCGTCTGCGCGTGGCGTTATCGGCGCTGACCGTCGCCGAGTACTTCCGCGACGTGGCCGGGCAGGACGTGCTGCTCTTCGTCGACAACATCTTCCGTTTCACCCAGGCCGGATCGGAGGTTTCGGCGCTGCTGGGCCGCATGCCCTCGGCGGTCGGCTACCAGCCGACGCTGTCGACCGAGATGGGCGAGCTGCAGGAGCGGATCACCTCGACCAACAAGGGATCGATCACCTCGGTGCAGGCGATTTACGTGCCGGCCGACGACCTGACCGACCCGGCACCGGCCACCACCTTCGCCCACCTCGACGCGACCACGGTGCTCTCGCGGCAGGTGGCCGAGCTCGGGATCTACCCGGCGGTCGATCCGCTGGACTCCACCTCGGCGCTGCTCGATCCCAACGTGATCGGCCAGCAGCACTACGGCGTGGCCCGCGAGGTGCAGCAGGTGCTGCAGAAGTACAAGGACCTCCAGGACCTGATCGCGATCCTCGGGATGGACGAGCTGAGCGAGGAGGACAAGCTGACCGTGGGGCGGGCGCGCAAGATCCAGCAGTTCCTCTCGCAGCCGTTCTTCGTCGCCGAGCAGTTCACCGGCTTCCCCGGGCAGTACGTCGAGCTGTCGGACACGATTTCGGGCTTCGAGGCGATCCTGGCCGGCGAGCTGGACGAGATGCCGGAGCAGGCGTTCTGGATGTGCGGCAAGATCGAGCAGGTCAGGGAGAAGGCGGAAAAGATGCGGCGCGAGGCCGGAGGAGAGTAGATGGCTGGCGAGGAGCTGAGGCTGCGCGTGGTTACGCCGGACGGCGGCGCCTTCGACGAGCGGGTGCTGTCGGTGACGGCCCGCTCGGAGGTGGGCGAGCTCTGCGTGCTGCCGCGGCACCGTCCGATCCTCGCGGCGCTGCGCGCCGGCAGGCTTGTGGCCGAACGCGCCGGAGGCGAGCCCGAGGTGTTCGTCACGGACAGCGGTTTTCTCGAAGGGGGACCAGACCACGTCAACGTGATCGCGCGCCGCTGCGAGGCGGCCGCCGAGCTGGACGCCGACGAGATGGGCTCCGAGGTGGAGCGTCTCGAGAGGCGGCTGGCGGAGCTCGAAGAGGACGACCCGGATCGGGAGCGCGCGGCCGAGGACCTGGCCTGGGCGCGGGTCCGTCTCGATGTGGCCCGGCGGTAGCCGCGGTCGAGATCAGAATATATTGTGTTGTCGGAACGTCTTCGGTGAGGACGAGATGTTTTTTGCCGCAAAGCGAAAACGCGTTTCAACAGTCGCTCGCCGCGCCGGCCTGGCGCTGGCGACGGCCGTTCTGCTGGCGCTGGCGGGGCTGGCCTGGCCGCCCGACGCCCAGGGACGCAAGCCGCGCAGGACCCACGTGGTCGAGCCGGGAGAATCGGTGGCCGCGATCGCCGACTTCTACGGGGTCTCGCAGCGCGACCTGCGCGAGCTGAACGGTTTGAAGAAGGGCCGCCCGCTGCGCGTCGGTCGCAAGCTGAAGATACCCAACGTGCTGCGCGTGGAGGGTCGCAGGTACGTGGTCGAGCGAGGCGACACGCTGGCCTCGATCGCGGAGCGGTTCGGCAGCACCGCCGGCGAGGTGGCCCACGCCAACAAGATCGACGACGGCCGCAGCCTGCAGGTTGGCAGGACGCTGGTGATTCCGGACGGCAAGAGCTCGGCCAAGAGGATCGATGCCAAAAAGAGGGAGATCGAGCCGATCACGTTCCTCAGGGTCAGGAGCGGGGAACGGGCGCGGCTGCGGCTCTACTCGCGGCGCGGCGAGGTCAACAAGTGGAGCGTGATGCGTCTCTCGCGGCTCTGTCGCGACAAGAAGGGCGGGGCGGTCAAGCGGCTCCACTTCAGGCTGGTCAAGATGATCCAGCTGGTGGCCGAGGAGTTCCCGGACAAGCCGATCGAGATCATCTCCGGCTACCGGGCGCACCGGGTGGGGGGCAACGAATCCCAGCACGCCTTCGGCCGCGCGCTGGATTTCCGGATTCCCGGAGTGCAGTGCCGACAGATCTGGCGCTTTTGCAAGTCGCTGCCGCGCTCCGGCTGCGGCTACTACCCCAACGACGGCTTCGTGCACATGGACGCGAGGGAAAAGAGCGCCAGCTGGGTGAAGAGATAGGCGCGCCGACCGAGCTCGTGGCTCGGTCACGAAAGGCGCGATTCGCGGTTGATCGCCTGGCAATTCGGAAGTGTCGTTTTCAATATGGCAGGTCGTGTTGCTCGATATTCCAGTGTCGGTGATCGAGTGTTCGGGATTGGCGTCTCTCAGAACGAGCCGACGGCTCCGATTGGCCCGCGTCGCGGCTCAGTCGGCGATCAGCATCAGCCTCGGCTCGCTCGCGATGGGGGATGCTATACGAGCTGGGAAAGGAAGCTTCTGGCCGGCACCTTGATCGGTCCTTTCTCGCGGAAGGCGTCGGCCTGCACGTGGTCGGCGTCGCCCACCAGCTGGAAGGCGTGCGGCGCTCCGGTGTGCTGCTGGAACCACGAGAGATTGCGTCCCAGCGGCCTGTTTTTACCGAGCTTGGCCTCCACCAGGATCCATGGTGCTCCATCGCGGCTGACCAGGAAGTCCACCTCGCGCCCGTCCTTGGTCCGCAGATAGTGCAGCCCCATCTCGCCTAGGCCGGTGTCCTGCGACCAGTGCACGGCCTTGAGAAGATGGCTGGCCACCATGTTCTCGAAGCGTGTGCCGGGATCGTCCGCCACGGACCAGTCCCAGAAGTAGACCTTGGGATCCTTGAGCAGGCTCCGCGGCACGTTGGGGCTCCACGGCCGCACAAGGAAGCACAGGTACAGCGACTCGAGCACCGAGACCCAGCGGCGGATCGAATCCTGCGAGGCGCGCACCTTCCTGGCCAGCGAGGCGTAGTTGAGCTGAGAGCCGATTCCCCGGCGCAGCAGCTCGGCGAGCAGCTCCACCTGGCCCACCTCGAGGATGCGCGCGGTCTCGCGCAGATCCTCGCGGAAAAGCAGCTTCAGCCGATTGCGCCTCCAGCGATTGTAGAAACGGATGTCACGGCGCAGAAAAGGCTCGGGGAATCCGCCGAAACGCAGCAGAGACTCGAAGTCAGCGTCGTCGACAGGGGCGGGGTCGCCGAGCAGCTCTCCAGGGCCGCGCGGACGGGCGATCTCGGCTACGGTCACAGGATGCATTCGGTAGAGGAAATACCGCCCCATCAGGCTATCCGCGCCTCGGCGATAGACGTCCAGACGGGCGCTGCCGGTCACCAGCACGTCGAAACGCGATTCGGCGTAGATGTCGAAAAAACCCTTCAAGAAATTTTTCCAGTTCGGGTACTTGTGCAGCTCGTCGAAGACGACCACTCGCGTGTCGCTCAGCCCGATCGTATCCGACAGGCGCTCGGGGCCCTCAAGAATCATTGCTCGATGGCGATCATCGTCCCAGCTGAAGTAATGTCTTTTGTCGGAAAATGAAGTGACTGTTGTGGTTTTTCCGACCTGTCGCGGTCCGGCGACGAACGCCATCTGTCGCTCTTCGGCCACGTGCTCGCTCAACAGTAGGTCGTAGCAGCGTCTCACGAGTGCAATTGTTGCACGATCCTGTTGTTCAATGCAAGACCATTCCACGCCAAAACGTGTTTTGGTCATGGTTGTTCCACGATTCTGCGTGGGATGGTCGGGCAGGTGACCTCAGAGCTCGAGTCGCGGCTCAGTCGGCGATCAGCATCAGCCTCGGCTCGGTCATGTGCTCGATCGCCCAGCGCGGCCCCTCGCGGCCCTCTCCCGATCCCTTGACCCCTCCGTAGGGCATGTGATCCACGCGGCGGGTCGGCGCGTCGTTGAGCACCACTCCTCCCACCTCCAGCCGGTCGAAGGCCCACAGCGCCTTGTCCATCCTGTGCGTGAACAGCCCGGCCTGCAGGCCGAACTCCGAGTCGTTTACCAGCCGCACCGCCTCTTCCAGATCATCGTGCGGGGCGACCAGCGCGACCGGGCCGAACACCTCGCTTCTGGAGACGCGGGCCCGCGGCGGCACGCCGGTCAGCAGCACCGGCTCTATCAGCGCGCCCTCGCGGCGTACCTCGCCGGTCAGCGAGCGGGCGCCGCCTTTCAGCGCCTCCTCGATCCAGCTCTCGACCCGGTCGGCCTCCTTCTCCGAGATCAGCGGGCCGACCAGAGTTCCTGGATCAGAGGTCGGACCGACCCCGACGTCCCGCTCGATCGCGGCGAGCAGCTCCGACACGAAGTCGTCGAAGATCTCGCGGTGCGCGTAGATGCGCTGCACCGAGATGCAGACCTGCCCCGAGTAGGCGTAGGCGCCGGCGGCCAGCAGGCGCGCCGCGCGGGGCAGATCGGCGTCGGGTTCGACGATTGCCGCGGCGTTGCCGCCCAGCTCCAGCACGGTCTTCTTGCGCGCGGCCAGCGCCTTGAGCCGCCAGCCGACCTCGGCCGAGCCGGTGAAGGTCAACAGCGCGAGCCGCTCGTCGGCGACCAGCTTCTCCGCCGTTTGCGGCGGGCAGACCAGCACCTGGTGGGCGCCGGCGGGCAGGCCGGCCTCGACGAGCGCCTCGGCCAGCAGGTGGGCCGCCAGCGGGGTCTTGCGCGCCGGCTTGTGGACCACCGGGCAGCCGGCCGCGATCGCAGGGGCTACCTTGTGCGCGACCAGGTTGAGCGGAAAGTTGAAGGGGCTGATCGCCACGATCGGCCCGACCGGCACGCGCTGAGTGAGCGCCGTCAGCCCGCGTCCCTGGGGATGGCCGTCCATCCGCCGGAACTCTCCGCCGCCCGCCTCGCGCGCCGCGACCGAAGCGATGCGGAAGGTCGCCACCGCGCGGCCGACCTCGCCGCGGGCAAGCTCGAGCGGTTTTCCCGCCTCGAGCCTGATCGCCTCGGCGATCTCGCCGGCGCGGCTCTCCAGGCCTTGCGCCGTGCGCTCCAGGATATCGGCCCGCTCGCAGGCGGGCAGACCGGCCAGCTCGGGGAACGACCGACGCGCCGCGACCGCCGCGCGCTCCGCCTCGGCCGGTCCCGAGCCACGGACCCGGCCGCAGACAGAGCCGTCCTCGGGGGCGATCACCTCGACGACCTCGCCCTCGTTCTCGAATTTGCCTTCGACGAATCGTCCGAAATCTAGCATCGGAGCCTCCACGGAAGAGAGCCGCGAGCATGATAACTATCGGCGACTTGCGATTGCAACGGGTAGCTGATATCGAGTCGACACGTCGCGCGGCGACGGGGAGGTTGCATGGGAGCTCTACTGGAGATCATCTCGAGCGAAGAGAAACGTCCGCAACTGGTCGACGATTGCGTATCGCTGGTGGACGGCGAGGTCGAGTCGAAGAAGGGCCTGTCCGGCAAGATGGTCAAGATGGGCTACAAGGCGTTCGTCAACATCAAGCCGGGGATCGTTGAGCGCGCCGTCGAGTTCCTGCTCGACGACTTCGCCAAGGTGCTCGACAGGTACCACGAGGAGTACCTCGGCGAGCAGCCGGAGCGCGGGACACCGTTTTTTGCATGGGCGCGGACCCGCGACAAGCGGATCGCCGAGGATTTGCTCAAAATCACGGACGGGATAATCGACCAGTCGGACAAGAAGGTGATCAAGAAGATCTACTCCGGGTTGCGGAGCGTGGCGTCGAAGCACGTGGCCGAGGCGGTGCCGAACATCGGTCGGCTGGTCGAAAAGCACGTGGGCTGAGCCACCGCTGCGATCTTTTTTGCAACCGCCGGGCCGGATCGTCCGATATGGAACAGCAAGGGAGGAAAACGGCGGGCAACCGGCCCGCCGGGGAGCTGTTGCCGATGCCGGCGAGAAAAAACGGGACGATCGAGCGGAGCGTGTCGCTGTTGACGCTGTGTTGCGCCCTGGCGGCGGCGCGACCCTGTAGCGCCGGGGGTGGTTCCGGCGAAGAGAGAAGAGCCGAGCCGAGCGCCGGCGCGCGCGGTTTCTTTCGACTGGGAAGCGGCGGAGCCGAGGCCGAGCTGAGCGTGCGGCGCTTCGGCTCCAGCGCGGTTCTGGCCGCGGTGGGAGAGCGGAGCTCGGTGAAGCTCGTCTGCCTGCTGTGCAGCGAGCGCGAGCTGAGCTGGACGGCGCGCGAGCTGGGGGAGCGTTTCGTCGCCGCCGGCGAGGAGCGCGAGACGACCCGGCTGCGGGTCGCCGGTGCGGCGCCGGACTCCGAGCTTCGAATCGACGGCCAGCCGGCCTTGCTGCGCGGCAAAGCGCTCGTGCTGGAGCCGGGCGAGCACGAGCTGGAGCTGCGCTGCGAAGACGGGCGGTCGACGGGGAAGGTCGAGCTGCGAGAGGGAGAGCTGAACGAGGTCGACGTGGGGCGGCTCGAACTTTCCTCCTCGCCGGAGAACAGGCAGAGGCTGCGGATAGCGCTGGCCGGGCTGGGAGTCGCCGCGGCGGCGGCCGGAGCGGCTTTGCTGGCGATGGACGAAAGCTGCGCCAGCGTGCGGCGCGATGCAGACGGCGATTGCGCCCGGCTGCACGAGCTGAGCGCCGGCGGCTGGTCGCTTGTCGGCGGCGGCGCGGCCGCGCTGGTGGGCGCGATCGCGTGGTGGCTGCTCGATATGGATGCCGACGAGCAGCGAGGCGACGAGGGGGTGGAACGATGAGGCGCCGGTGGGGATGCCTGGCGCTGTCGCTGTCGATCCTGTCGGCGGGCGCGGCCGGCGCCGGCGAGGCGGCTCCTTCGCTGGTGAAGCTGCCGCTTTGCGCGGTCGACGCGGGACGCGAGGTGACGTCCGAGGAGCTGGACGCCGCCGCCGCCGAGCTCGGAGCGCCGGTGCTGCGCGGCGCCGCTCTCGCCGAAGAGGTCGGCCTGGCGGCGGAGGCCTCTCGCGTCAGGGTCGAAAGGCTGGCGGAGAGCTTCTCCGCGGCCGAGGATCTCTTCTACGGCGGCGATCATGCCGAGGCGCGGGAGGAGCTGACCGCTCTCGTGGAGGAGGTGGAGGAGGACCCGGCGCTTTTCGATCGGCGCCCCGGGCTGCGCGAGGCCGCCTTCCGCGCCCGCGTCCACCTGGCTGACGTCGCGCGGATCGAGGGGCGGGACCAGCGCAAGGACGAGCTGATCCTGCAGGCGGCGCGGCGCTATCCCGGCCTGGATCCGGATCCGGCCCAGTTCCCGCCCTGGGTGCGCGAGGAGCACGCCCGCGTCACGTCGCGCAGCGGGTGGAGGGACGACGGCGAGCTGATCATCGATGCTGCGGCCGAGTGCGAGCTGGTGGTGGACGGCCGGCGGATCGAGGGGAAAGACAACCGCTTTCGTCAGCTGCCGTTCGGGCCGCACGCGGTTCGCACCGTCTGCTTCGGCAGTACCGGGCCGCTGCTCGAGGTGAGGCTCGGAGCCGAGCCCGTGAAGCTGAGCCCGCCGCTGACCGGATCGACAGAGCTGTCGTTCGCGCACGGCGCGGTCAGGCTGCTCGCAAAAGAGGAGACCGCCGACGAGGAGATCGCTGCCGACCTGGCAGAGCTGGCCCGCGCCGCGGATCGCCCGCGAGCGGTCGCGCTGGTGGGGAGCCCGTGGTCGGTGGAGGTCTGGCTGGTCGACGCGGAGGCCGGGAGCGCGCTGCGGATCGGAGCGGAGAAAGGCATCGGAGCCGAGCCCGCGGCCGCGGCCGCCGCCGAGCTGGTCGGGCCGGAGCCGTTCGCTGAGACGGCCGGGGAGGGCGGCGATCCCGAGCCCTGGTACCGGGACGGAGCGGCCTGGACGCTGGCCGGGATCGGAATCGCGGCGATCGGGACCGGAGTCGCCGCAAGAGCGATCCACGGCTCCCCGTCGCGCTGGGAGCCGGCCGCCTGGGCGCTGGTCGGAGCCGGAGCCGGGGTCGCCGGGACCGGAATCACGCTGTTCTTCGCCGGAAAAGACGGAGAAGGACGCCCCATCGCCGCCGGCCTGGCCGTCAGCGGGCGGTTCTGAGATTGTCGTCGTAATCAACCCGGCCGGTGAGCGACTCGCCCTGCCTGCTTGATAGATATCGAAAAGATGATAAAATGATATCAAAAAGGGAAGAAGCAGCAGTGCGGACAGTAGTGAACATACGCGATGATTTGCTCGAGCGGGCGGCGGAGCTTACCGGGTTGAGGAAGAAAGTGGAGATCGTCAACGCGGCGTTGGCCTCGTTCGTGCGTCAAAAGGAGATCGAGAGGATCGGCGATCTCGCCGGCGAGGTCGACTGGGAGGGAGACCTGGACGCCATGCGGGAGGAGCGGATTGGTTCTGGTTGACAGCTCGGTCTGGATCGGGTTTTTCAGCGGTCACGAGCCGGACGTGGCTCGCGTGAAAAACCTGCTGGCGGTCGTCAACCGGGTCGTGATCTGCGGCGTGGTGATCCAGGAGGTGGTACAGGGGATTCGCTCCGAACGACGTCGCGATCACGTGGCCGGCCGCCTCTCCCTGTTACCGTTCGTTGAGGCCGGGTGCGAAGAACACCTGGAAGCGGCCGAGCTGTACGCCGGCTTGAGAAAGCGCGGAATCACGGTCCCCCCGGCGGACGCGCTGATCGCGACGCTGTCGATTCGCAACAGGCACGAGCTCTTGACCTGCGACAGGCACTTCGACGCGATAGCCGAGCAGACGCGGCTGCGCCTGGCCTGAGGGTCGGCAACGCGCCGTGGTCGCCGCGCTCGTCGTTTTTCTCTTCGCGTTGAAAGACGGTGCTGCCGGCGGGTAAGATGGGTGCTCGGAGGTTGTGCTCTTGCGCGGATTGCATACCGAGGCTGTTTTGCTGCTGTCGGCTCTCGCCGGGCTGGCTCTGTCGTCGTGCGGCGGCGAGGAGCCCGGGCGGAAGAGCGCCTCGGCCTCGTCCGCGGAGGCGTCGAAAGAGGAGGGCGAGGAGCCGGACGAGAAGGTCGTCGGGGAGCTGGAGCGGATCGTCGAGCGGGGGCGCGAGGCGTTCGCCGCCCGCGACTGGCCGCAGGCTCGCCGCCTGGCGGAGCTGGGGCTGCGCAGGGCGAAGGACGACGAGCGCGCCTACGAGGAGCAGCGGGGGCTGCTCTTGCTGCTGCTCGCCGACGTGGAGCGGGAGAGCGGCCGCGAGGTGGAGGCCCGGCGTCACTACGCCGACGCGATGGCGATCTTTCGCGTGGAGGAGGACGATCTGCGCAGGGTGCGCGTGCACCTGGCCCAGTCCCGGCTCGAGGCGATGCTGGGCGACTACCCGGCGGCCGAGCGCCAGCTGACAGAGGCTCGCTCGCTGATGGAGGGCGTGGACGATCCCGTGCTCAAGGGCGAGCTGCTGCTCCACTCCGGGATGGTCGCCTCGCGCCGGCTGCGGCACGAAGAGGCGATGAAGGCTTTCTACGAGGCGGCCAAGATCTTCGACGTGGCCGGCCGCGAGCAGCAGCGGGCCGAGGCGATGCTGCAGCTGGCCTCCGAGGAGGACGCGCTGGGCAAGACCCACCAGTGCCGGCGCAGCCTGGACAAGGCGCTCGAGGCGTTTCGCGAGCTGGGCGACAGGTCGGGCGAGGTGCGCGCGCTGCACCGCCTGGCCGCGATGGCCGAGCGCGAGGGACGCTACCGCCGCGCGCGCTCGATCCTGGGCAAGGTGCGCGAGCTATACGAAAAGCTGGACCGCAGGAGCGAGGCGGTCAAGGTCGAGCAGCACATCAACTCCCTGCCGGAGAACGACGCCGAAAACTGAGCCGAGCCCGAGGCCAAAATCAGCGATCGGCTCCGATTCCCAGCCGTTCGTGCGCGCGGGTCAGCACCTCGTCCGGAAGCCCCGCGATCCGCTTGAGATCGACGTCGAGCTGCAGCGGGTTCTTCTCTTTTCGTGCCTTGCTTCGCTCGGCGCGGGGCGTGCGACCGACGAAGCTCGCGGTCGTGATCGGGATCGGGAAGTCCGAGCCGTGCACCAGCGCCAAGAGGGGATCGTCGGGGATCGTCTCGTACCTGGCGGCGAGCCGCTCGGGATCGAGCAGCTCGAACAGGTAGCGCGAGCGCCAGAAGTTGGTCAGCGCGGAGGTGTCCCCCAGGCAGTTCGGATAGCGGGCCGCCAGCTCCAGAAAAGCGCCGAACGTCTCTCGACGGTGGAAGCGTCCCGCCGAGCCGCAGTGGGCGACGATCACGGTCGCGCCCTCGTCCAGGACGGGTCGCAGCCGCATCGGATCTCCGAAGCGCTGCTCGATCGCGGGCAGGGTGTGCTCGTAGCCGCCGTGGACCAGCAGCGGCAGATCCAGCTCGGCCAGCTCGCGCCAGTAGGGCGCGAACGACGGGTCGGCCGGGTCGAAGCCGTGCGTGTTGGGTAGCAGCTTGACCAGCACGGCACCCATCTCCGCGACGCGGTGCAGCTCCTCCAGCGCGTCCAGGCGAGCGGGGTGGACCGAGGCGCCGAGCAGGAAGGCGTCCGGAGCAAAGGCGCAGACGCGAGCAGCGGCGTCGTTGGAGACGTGCAGCAGGCTGCGCCCGAGGTCGATCTCGCCGCTCGGGGAGTGCACGGCGTCGAAGGCGAGCAGCACCGCGCGATCGATCTCCGAGCCGCGCACCAGCGCGCTCAGCCGATCCGCGAGGCGGCGCTCCATCTCCCGCGGATCGGCGGCCTTGCCGAGCTTCAGCCTGCGGCGGAGGTACCAGGAGCCGACCCGGTGGCCCAGCCCGCGAAAAAGGTTTCCGCCCGGGGGAGCTCCCAGGTCGAGGTGGACGTGCAGGTCGATCTTCACGGCTGTCTTCAGGATGGCTCAATCCGGCCGGGATTGCGAGGCGTTGTCTCGATCGTGAAAGACGGGGTAGAAGAAAGTCATGCGGCACGGCTCACAGGGATCCGTCGAGGCTGGCGATCGCGGGCCATCGCGGCGGGAGATCGCCGGCTGGGCGGCGCTGGCGGTCGGGCTGGCGGTCGCGATCGTGGTCGCGGTGCTGGCGCTCGTTCCGGGCGCCATGGATCCGGGCAGCTTCGGGCGCTGGATGCCGGCCCTCGCCGGGACCGCGGCCGCGAGCTGGCTGATCTGCTGGATGGTGGAAAGGCGTCTGGGTCGCCCCCACCCGGGGTTCACCGCGGCGTTCGGCGCGCTGGCGCTGGCGGTGGTCTTCGTGCACGGCGGCCAGCGCCTGTACGGCTCGCTGAGCGGAGACTACCTGCGAACCTGGAACGTCTACCACTACTACGTGGGCTCCAAGTACTTCCGTGAGCTGGGCTACCGCGACCTGTACGCGGCGACGCTGGCGGCCGACGACGAGTGGCTCGAGAACGGAGGCGACCCCGCGCAGGGGTTCGCCCACGTCGAGCGCACGCGGGACATGGCCAGCTACGAGGTGATCGATCGCGAGCGGGCGACCGCGGCCTACGATCGCTCGGCGTTCGGCGACGAGCGCTGGGAGCAGCTCGGCCGCGACACGCGGGCCCTGCGCCCTCGTCTCGAAGACCGGCTCTGGAGGAAGGTGCTGCGCGACTGGGGCTACAACCCTCCGCCCAGCTGGACGATCGTCGGCACGCCGCTGAGCAGCCTGGTCCCGGCGGAAAGCTCGGCGATGCGGCTGCTGGCCAACCTCGATCTGCCCCTGTTCGCGGCGATGTTCGGCTTTCTGTGGTGGGCGTTCGGGCTGCGCGCGGCCCTGATCTCGACGCTGTGGGCGAACCTGATCCACTTCGACCGCGGGCGCTTCTTCGGCGGCTTTCTGCAGTACGACTGGCTGGCCAGCTCGGTGATATCGATCTGCCTCTATCATCGCGGCCGCGGCGCGGCGGCGGGCGCGGTGCTGTCCTGGGGCGCGATGACGCGGTTCTTCCCCGGCCTGATCGCGCTGCCGATAGCGGCCGGCGCGCTGGTCGAGGCCGTTCGCGGCGAGGGTCCGCTGTGGAGGCGGCCCGGCAGACGCCGGTTGCGTTTTCTGGCCGGGCTGGCGATCGCCTGCGTCGTGCTGTTCGGCGCCTCCACGCTGACCGGCCGCGGGGCGCGCGCCTGGTGCGAGTGGCTCGACAACATCGCGCGCCACAGCGAGGTGCTGCAGCTCGATCCCATGCACCTGGGCGCCGGGCGGCTGGCGCAGCACGATCCGGCCGAGGACGACTTCTGGGGCGGCCACTACCGAGGCACGCGCGAGGAGAGGCTGGAGGCGGGGAAGAGCGCGCTTTTGGCGATGCGCCTGATCGGAGGAGCGCTGCTGCTGCTCGCGCTCGTGCGCCGGCGCGACGAGGACGCGATGATCCTGGTCTTGCTGGCCGGATTTTTGGCGGTGACGATGACGCGCTACTACGGCACGATCTGGGTGCTGCTGTTCCTGCTCGGCGTGCGCGATCGCCTCGGGCGCATTCCCCGGCCGTCGCTGGCGGCGGGGTTGATCCTGTTGACGATGGCCGCGGTCTTCTACGCGCCGGGAGACAACTGGGCGCGCTACACGCTGGCGTGCTGGGAGGCGCTGGCGCTGCTCGTCGTCCTCGGCGCCGGGTACGTCGCCTCGGACGCGAGGAATTGGATCGCCCGTCGCGGTTGCGCCGGAGAGGCATCGGCGAGAAAATGAATGTAATGAGAGCGGCAATCGTAGCGATGAGTGTCGCCTGCGCCGCCTGCGGCGCCGCTCCGGCCGCGCCGGCGGACGAGGGCGGCGCGGCGGTCGAACGGGTGGATCTGGGAGCCGGAGGGGACGACGAGCTGCTGGACGAGATGCGCAAGGACGCCTACGTGCGCGCCGTGCTGCGCGAGTCCGGCGTCTCGCTCACGCCGCAGAACCGCGCCGAGATCTGCGACCCGGAGTCTATCGAGCTGCTGCTCGACGAGCGGCGGATCGCCTTCGTCGCCTGGGAGTTTTTCGAGGAGCTGCTGGCTTCGTGCCAGCGGTCGTTCGAGGCGGTTCCGGGCGAGGTTGAAGAAGATCGCGCCGCGAGGCTCTCGGAGCTGCGCGGGCGTGTCGAGCGGATCATCGAGGATCGCTGCGACAAGAGGAGAGAGCTGCTGCGCCAGCTCGCCGAGGGGGAGGGCTCGAAAGAGGACCTGTCGCGGCTGCGGGAGACCCTGCTGGAGGGCTGCGAGAAAGGAGGAGAGCGATGAGACGGAGCCTGGTGCTGGCGGTGCTGATCGCGGCGGGCGCCTGGGCCTGCGAGAGCGGGTCCCGGGACAGCGGAGAGACCGACACGGACACGGACGCGGACGCGGACACCGACACGGACACGGACACCGACACCGACACGGACACCGACACCGACACGGACACGGACACGGACACCGACACGGACACGGACACCGACACGG
>CAZHCG010000067.1:0-24777 GCA_964530995.1 uncultured Myxococcales bacterium | reverse complement strand
GTTAGTCCCTCAGTGCCAGTAGCCGCCGTCCGGCGGTCCTCCGCGCCCGTCGTCGTCGTCGCGACCGCGGCGTCCATCTCCATCGTAGACGCGCAGCTTGCGGCGCAGCCACCAGTAGCGCAGGCGCGCGGCGAGCTTCGACGGGCGCCAGTAGCCGGTCACCAGCAGCGCTCCGATCGCCATTCCGCCCAGGTGCGCGGAGTGGCTGACCCCGCCCCCGCGCAGCAGGAAGTCGGCCAGCGCGAAGACGATCGGAATCAGCGCGAAGTGCTTGCCCTTGATCGGGATCACGCCGAACAGGTAGACGAGCCGGTTGGGAAAGGAGATCGCCCAGGCCGCGACCAGGCCGAAGATCGCTCCCGAGGAGCCGAGCGTGGGCAGCTCGGCTCCGAGCAGCAGCCCCACCAGCAGCACGACCACTCCGGAGCCCAGCCCGCAGATCAGGTAGAAGCGCCAGAAGGCGCGCGCGCCCCAGGCGCTCTCCAGCGTGCCGCCGAACATCCAGAGGAACAGGCAGTTCATCAGGATGTGGAACAGCTCCTGGTCGGAGTGGAGCCACATCCAGCTCAGCAGCTGCCAGACCTCGCCCGAGAGCACGCCCTCGGGCGAGAGCGCCAGGTGCTCCACGAAGAAATTCGAGTGGAGCCAGTGCCGCGTGATCACCTGGACTATCCAGATCGCGACGCAGGCGATTACGATCCGCTTGACGGCCGGAGTGAACGGCCAGAGGGAAAAAGTGGCGCGAGGACCCATCGCTTTGCAACCTTGGCGGACGCGCGCCCGCGCGTCAACGACACTCCATCCGCACGTAGCTCTTGAACAGCGATTTCCAGCGTCCGTCGCGGCGGGCTTTTTCCAGCGCGTCGAAGTAGACGCCGAGGCTGGGGAAGTTGCCCCGCGCCAGCAGTCCCTCGTGAGAGGCCTCGATCTTCTTCTTCTTCAGGCACTCCATCCGCGCCGCGGTCAGCGCGACCCGATCGGTCTGATACTCGTGCGTCTCGAGCTCCTCGACGGAGATGGGGAACAGGTCGTTGGCCGGGTCCTCTTTTGCCGCGGCCTCGTAGTGCGCCAGGGCCCGGTCCTCCTCGCCGGCGTGGAGCGCGGCGACTCCCAGCAACCCGCGCGCGTCGGCCCGCGCCGACTGATCGCGGCTGACCTCCAGCGCCTTGCGCGCCGCTGCGAGGACCTCCTCGAAGCGCTCCAGCCTGATCAGCGCGGTGGCCCGCTTCATGTGGGAAAGTCCCAGGGAAGGCGTCTTCTCGGCGACCTGGCCGTACTTCTCGAGCGCCTCTTCGTACTTCTTGCGCGCCAGCGCGGCGTCTCCCTCGGCGATCGTGGCCAGCGCCTTGTTGCGCTTGTCTAGATCGTCGCCGAGCGACTCGCGCAGCTGATTGCTGGCGAACACCAGGCTCTCCAGCGTGCGTCCGTACCACTTCTCGGTGACCCTCTCGACCAGCATGTCGCCGTCCCGGTAGCGAGCCACGTCGCGGCCGAGGGGATCGGTGGTCTCCTCCAGCGGCTCGTCCAGCAGCTCCTCGAGATCGTCTCCTTCCACTTGCCCGGCTAGCGCGTCGCGGTACTCGAGCCGGATCTCGAACAGCTTGCCGCCGGCGAAGCGCAGCCGGACCGCCGGTTGCCTGCGACCGGTCTCGCCCTCGGGGAAGACCTCCAGCAGGCGGCCGCCGGGAATCAGGTCGATGCCGCTCGGGCCGACCGTCGGATGCTCCCCCAGCCGGGCCGAGATCTCGTCGACCGAGAGCCCGAACAGCGCGCAGATGCCGCCCTTTCCGGCTCCCAGATCCGAAAGCCAGCCCTTCCAGGGGAAGGAGGGGTAGTCCGCCAGGGCGCGACAGTTCTCTCCGGCGGCCGGCAGAGCCGCCTCCTGCTCGTCCTCCCGCGCGGGTGCGGCCCGTTCCTCTTTCTTGGATGCGCCGCCGGGCTCCTCGCCGGGCTCGGCCTCGTCTCCGCCCTCCGGCTTCTCGTCGGGCTCGGCCTCGCCGCTCTCCCCCTCGGCCGCGGCGACCTCCGCCGGCTCCTCCTCGCCCGAGGCGGCCAGCGCGATGATCGTCGCGATCAACCCGACCAGCACCGCACCCGCTCCAATCGCGTGCGCCATCCGGATCTTCCCGGCGACCTTGACCAGCCAGCTCGGCAACCCGCGCTCCTCCCAGCCGTCGAGCGTCTCGTCGGGAACCAGGTAGCGCAGCAGCGGATGGCGAGCTTCGTCCTCGACGAAATCGTCCTCGTCCACCTCTATCTCGTCGGAGTCTCGTTCGTCCTCTTCTTGCTCGCCGACCAGCTCGTCGGGCGCGAGCTCTTCGACCTCGTCGGCATCGAGGTCCAGCAGGCTGGTGTCCTCGCCGATCTCCTCGGCATTGGGAATCCACTCGTCGCCGGTGTCCTCGGGAGAGGGAGCGGTGCCGGGGTGCTTCGGCTGCGGCGGAGGCGGCGGCGTCGAGGCTCGCGGCATCGGCGGCGGGGGATCGGTTGTGCGCGCGCCGGGGGGGCGGGCCGAGGAAGCCTGTCCGACTCCGGCCGGACGGCCCGCGGGCGAGAGCGTGCCCAGCGTCGCGGTCCGGTTCTGTCCGCCTCTCCTGGGCGGCGGCGCGGGCGGCGGTGTCGAGGGACGGCCCGGAGGTCCGCTCGGCCTGGCGAGCGGGATCTCGTCGGCGGGCTTCTTCGCCGGCGGCGGCGGTGGCGCCGAGGGTCGCGCTGGAGGGGGCGCCGGCGGCGGAGCGGACGCACCGGCTTCCGCCTCGCCGGAGTCCTCGGCCCCTCCGGACAGCTTGAAACCGCAGTACTTGCAGCGCACCGCCAGCAGCGGCAGCTCCCGCTGGCAAGACGGGCATCGCTTGACCTTGGCCATTCAGCCTCCCGTTTTCGGGCGAAAAAACGACCCGAGCGAAGAGAATCTACCAGACCGAGCCCCCGCGCTCAACGGCGCGGCGCGGATTGCTCGGGCGAGAGGCCGGAGCGGATCAGTGCAGGGTGTGGATCTCTCCGTCCACCACGACCTTGGTCTTGACGCGGCGGCGGGGTTTCTCGTCTTCGTCGAGCCTTTCGGGCAGCCGCGACGAGCCGCCTTCCAGCTCCGCCTGCCGGCGCAGCTCCTCCATCACGCCGATCAGGCGCTCGACCGGCTCCTCCTCGGCGGCCATCTCCTCCAGCCGCCGCTTGCGCCGGCGGCGCACCGCCAGGTAGGCGGCGACGAACAGCAGGGTCATCGCCCCCCACAGCGCTCCCGACCCGGTCACCAGCGCCACCCAGCGCCAGTCGTCGCTCAGCTCGGCCCGCCAGTCGCTCTCCGCCTCCTCCAGCGGCCGGCCGTATACCCCGAGAAAGGCTTCTTCCAGCTCGTCGCCCTTCGCGATCGAGCGCAGCAGCTCGCGGATTCCGGGCCAGCCCTCGTCGCGCAGCAGAAAGCCGACGAAGTCCGCCGACTGGGCGTAGGCCAGCGGGACTCGGCCCGCGTGTCCGGGGTAGCGCTCGATCGCTTCGAGCGGCATCAGCTCGTCGCCCAGCGCCGCGCGCCACAGGATGCTCTTGCGTCCCAGCGAGGATCCCTCCGACTGCAGCACGGCTATGCCCTCGGAGAGCCAGCGCGGCACCTCGGTCCCGGGCGGCAGCGCACGCCGCAGGGCAAGGTGGCTGAGCTCGTGCTCGAGCACCGCCTTCAGGTTCCTGACCGGCCCGCCGCTGCGGTTTCGTAGCGAGAGGACGACCAGCCCGTGTTGCGGAAAGGCGACCGCCCCGGACCAGTCGGGCGGGTGCATTCCCGGCGGGGAAACGCTCTCGATATCCTGGGGCCCGCCCACGACGCGGACGCGGATCGAGGCCCGGTCGCCCGCGTCGTGGACTCCCAGCTGGCGGAAGATCAGCGGCACGGCGCCCCGACAGGTCGCGCCCAGCTCCTCGGCCAGGTTCGCGTTGCGCCGCGGCACGGCGATCTCGCACGGCCCAGCCTCGAGGGAGTTGTAGCCCTCCGGGACGGAGAGATCCGGACCGGCGCGAGCACGGGCGCCGGGAGCCGCCAGCGCTCCGGCCGCGATCGCAAGAGCAAGAACGAGAAACCTCATCACCACGACCTCGCCGTCTCCAAGTATCAATCAAGAAGGGCGCTTTGGCGAGTCGGTCAATCGTCCGGGCCGATCACCTGCCCCACGGGCCGTCGATATCGAAGTCCTTGCCCACGGCCTCGAGGTTCTCGCGGGCCGCGCGGTGCTCGGGGTCGATCTCGAGCGCGCGGCGGAACTCCTCGGCCGCCTGCGCGTTGCGCCGCTGCGCGGCGAGCACGATTCCGAGCTGGTTGTGCGCGTCGGCGTTGTCCGGCTCCAGGTCGACGGCGCGGGTCAGCACCATCTCGGAGTCCGGGTAGCGCTGCTGGCGGTAGAGCACGAACCCCAGGTTGATCAGGTAGTCGGCGCTGCGCGGATCGAGCCGCACCGCCTCGCGTGCCGCCTCCTCGGCGTCCTTCAGCTCGCGCAGCACCACCAGCACCACCGCCAGGTTGTTGTGCAGCGCGGGATCCTCGGGGCTCAGCTCGATCGCGTCGCGGTAGGCGGCGGCCGAGTCCCGGTAGCGCTTTGCGATCTGGTAGGCCTGCGCCAGGTTGGCCAGCAGGTCGACGTCCTCGGGAGCCAGCTCCACGGCCCGCTCGATCCGCTGCAGCGCCCGCTCGGTCATCCGGCACTGCAGGAGCGCCGTGGCCAGGTCGCCCAGGATCGCGGCGTCGTCCGGCTCCTGCTCGGCCGCGCGGCCGAGCAGGATCAGCGCGGCGGCCCCGTCGCGCTCCAGGATCCGCTCCTGGCCAAGGCGGTGCAGCTCCCCGGCGCCGGCGTCGGCCGGCACCCCCGCCGGCAGGGGTGCGTCGGGATCGCAGACCGGCCGCGGCGGGGCGGGCGCCTCGGCCACAGCTCCGCTCCCCGGCTCGGCGGGAGCGCCCATCGGTCGCGGGGAGGGGGGCTCGCGCATCCCGGGGCTCTCCTCTCCGGCGCCCGCCGTCCCGCCGGTTCCGGGCGCTCCTCCGCAGGCCGCCAGCAGACCCGCCAGCGCCAGCGCCGGCAACGCCGATCCGGTGCGCAGCGCGCTCACGGCCCGACCCCGGCGTCCGCAGCAGCGCCGGCGTCGACCCCCGCGTCGGCGGCGGGCGTCGCTGCGGGCGGCTTCCAGCCGCGCGGGGCGTCCTTCTCCGGGTTGGGACGCCCGCCGAGCAGCTCGTGCATCACGGGCGGAAGGCGCATCGGGCGCTGGGACGGGTAGTCGTCGGGCTCGAGGTACTCGACGGCCTGCGCGATCGCCGCCATCGCGTGGTAGCTGTAGTCGTTGCGCAGCCGCAGGTGCCCCAGGGTGTAGCGGTAGCCGCCCATCGCCTCCTCCGGGACCGGCAGGAAGAAGGTCGAGCCGTAGCTGTCGTACTGCAGCTGCAGACAGAACCGCATCCCGTGCACGAGCAGCTTGCGGCGGGACTCGACGTTGCGATCGACGCGCTTGGCCAGGTCGTAGGCCGCCGCGGCGCCTTCGGTGTACTGGCAGGAGTTGATCGCCGGCAGCTCGCGGTGGACCTTGAAGGAGGCGCCCACGTAGTCGGGGTACTGCGCCCGGCGCGGGTACCAGAAGAACTCCTCGTCGATCCAGTCCTGCATCTCGAAGGCGATATCGGCGTAGCGCTGCTCGCCGGTCGTGCGGTGCAGGTCGTTCATCGCGGTGACCAGCCAGGGCACGATTCCGATCAGGTTGACGCGGTGCTCCTCGTCGTAGATGCCTTCCGGCGTCCTCTCGGACAGCAGCTTGCGCCAGGCCTTCATGTACCAGGGCAGCGCGCGGTCGATCGACTCCCTGTACTTCTCGTCGCCGAAGTGGCTGTACATCCGGGCCAGCGCGAAGACGAACTCGCCCGGGGCGATGAAGCTCTCGGCGCCGTAGTAGGGGTGGTTCCGCGGGACGTCGTACTGCCAGTAGTGACCGTTGGGATCCTGCATGTAGATCAGCTCCTGGGTCAGGCAGCGCAACACGTCCTCGTACTCGGAGATGTCGGCCACGTCCCCGAGCTTGAGGATCGACAGGATCGTGACCGCGTTGGTCCCGAGCTTGGCGTTGTAGAAGCGCGCCGGCGGATCGCGGTGGCAGATCACGCAGCGATCCCCCTCGCGGCGGAGGAAGTCGAGCGTGAACTCGATCCCCTTCTTGGCGCTCTCGACATACTCGGGCCTGGGATCGATCTTGTTGACCATCAGCAGCGTGTATGGATTGAGCGCGTGGCGCACGATGTTGCCGCCCGGGTACCAGCGCTTGCCGGGCTTGTTGACCGGCTTGTACTTGTAGGCGTACTGCCCGTCCTTGGACTGGTTCTCCAGCAGCCAGTCGGCGCCCAGACTCAGCGAGCGGACCAGCGAGGCGCGGCTCACGTCCCAGATCGCCTTGAGCGGAACGGCGCGGTACAGCTCCGCGATGTCGCCGCCCTCGGACTGCGGTCGCTCGACCCAGTTGATCGTGCGGAAGCGCTGGAACCCGTAGCGCCGGTCGCTCTCCCACTCCGACTCGTGGAGCACGACGGAGCGCTTGACCTTCTTGGGCGGGCGCAGGAACTGGTCCAGGTCGTTCTTGCGCAGCATCGACTCGAGGAACTGCACCTCGCTGCGCTGCTCCATCTGCACGGCGTAGCTCGGCTCGAGGAAGTGCACGAGCCCCTCCTCGCTGTCGCGCAGCAGGATCCCCTCGAGCCCCAGCTCGATGTACCACAGCAGGTTGCGGGCCTCGCGGTCGGTCAGCGAGCAGATGTCGTATAGGATGTCGACCTCGATCTCCAACGACTTCATCGCGCGGGGCAGATCGCTGTCCACCTCGAAACCGTAGGCCCGCTTGTTTGCGCGGCGGATGTCGCCCCAGTCCTCGCGGATCTCGGCGACCGCCTTGTCGATCGCGTCGATCAGGTTGCGATCGTGGGCCATCCGCTTGGCCAGCTTGCGCCCCTTGAGCCGCGGCTCGTCGTAGTTGCGCAACGACACGATCACGCGGTGGGCCGGGTCGCCGACCGGCTCGGTCGGCAGCTGGGGCCGGTACTCCTCGGGCTCGCGGCCGGTCAGCAGCGCCCGGATCCGTTTGCTGATCCGCCGCTTGTCCGCGGACGGAAGCTCGAACGGCGCGGCGAGGCGGAACAGCGCCCAGCCGGACCCCAGCACCGCCGCGTGGAACCAGTCCAGCTCCACCGCGTCGCGCAGCCGCAGCCGCACCCGGCTCATCTCCTCCTCGATCCAGGGCTTCACCGGCGGGGTGGTGCGGTCGACCAGCACGTACTCGATTCCGCGCTCGATCAGCTCGCGCGCCAGGCCGGCCTCGTCCTCGGTATCGAACTCGCCGGGCTCCAGCCGCACCAGCTCGTCGCGGAAAGAGTCGAACGTTCCGGGCACACCGCGGTCGCCGAGAAATCCGATCTCGCCGGTGGCGTCCTCGATCCGCTCGGTCAGCTCCTCCGCCAGCCGCGGATCGCCGAGATCGCGGATCGGCTTGCGGTCGCGGACCACCTTGGGCGAGGGCATCGCGTAGGGCGACTCCTTGAACGGCGCGCCGGGCTCCGACCCCTTCCAGTCCGGGTCGGTGCCGGGCAGCGGCGGAGGATCCCAGCCTACCGGGATCGGCTTCTTGGGCGGAACGGCGGTGCAGTAGTAGGTCTGGCCGTTGCCGCACAGGGCGCCCTCGGGAGCGTCGAAGCCGCGCTCGACCGGCTTGGAGCCGTGGTCGTCGCGGAAGTGCGCCTCGACCTCGCTGTCCGGCGGCTTCTTGCAGCCCTGGGTCGTCTCCTGGACCAGATCCCGGCCGCGGTAGAAGAGGCGCTCGAGGGGAGTGTAGCCGTCCTCGCCCTCCCACAGCGCCATGAACGCCAGCAGCCCGGCGGTCAGGATCATCATCGCGATGTTGGACTTGTCCTTGTACCAGGGGACCGCGCTCTTCTTTTTCCTTCTGTCGTCCTTCTTGGTCATTTCGCCTCCAGCTGGCAACGACGGGGTTTGAAAAAAGAAAACGACTGTCGAAGACTACTGCGCACCGGGCCCGGAGACAATCCCCGCAGATCTAGACCCCAACTTTTGGGTAGACCCCAACGTTGGGGTAGAGTTGCTCAGTTGACGTAGCGCGGCTCGGAGCTCCCCTCCTGGCGCGAGAGCACCTCGATGATCTCGCGCATCTCCTGGGGACGTCGCCAGGGCTTCTTGGCCAGGCAGGACATGATCAGATCCTCCACCTCGCGAGGCAGCGGCACGTCCGGGCGGACCTCGGAAGGGCGGCGCGGCACGGCGTGGATGTGCTGGCGGACCAGCGCTGCGGAGTCCTTGCCGAAGAACGGCAGCACGCCGGTCAGCACCTGGTACATCATCACGCCCAGCGAGTAGATGTCGGTGCGGTGATCGACGCGGTCGCCGGCGGCCTGCTCCGGCGAGATGTAGAGCGGAGTGCCCAGGATCTGGGCCGAATTCGTTATCGTCGGCGCGCCCGAGATTCGCGCGATTCCGAAGTCGACCACCTTGGCCACCGCCTCCGGCGAGGTGCGTCGCGGGATCAGCACGTTGCCGGGCTTGAGGTCGCGGTGAAACACGCCGCGGCGATGCGCGGCGCGCAGCCCGTCGGCGATTGTGCAGATCACCGGGATCGCCAGGCCCAGATCGATCGGCCCGCTCTTGATCAGGCGCCGCAGCGTGACGCCGGGCACGTACTCCATCACCAAAAACAACCGTCCGTCGTCGAGCTCGCCGACGTCGTGGACCCGCACCACGGCCGGGTGGTCGATCAGGCGCACCGCCTTGACCTCGTTGACGAACCGCCAGCGGAACCCCTCGTCCAGGCGGCGGTCGGCGCGCAGCACCTTGACCGCGTACAGCGCGCCGTCGTAGACGTCCCGCGCCAGGTAGACCGACGACATCCCGCCCTTGCCCAGCGGCTGCGAAATCCTGAAGCGGTTGCGCACGATTCGCCCGCGCAGGGATCCGGTCGCGGGTCGGTACTTCTCGGGCCTGGGCCTGACCATGGGCAGGCTGAAGGGAGGCGAGACCGGAGCCGGAGTGGGCGGAATCAGCGTCAGCGGGGGGATGATCGAAATCGGAGTCGGCGGAATGGAATCCACGTGTCCTTCTCCCTTCGTGCGCCAGCGAGAAAACAAAGCGGCCTTTGCTTTTCGTCTTAGCCCTCTATTGAAAACTTGTGTCCGGTATCTGCATTTGTAAACAGTCGGATGAATATTTTTACACTCCACGCGTCGAGAACGCACGCCGGGTTGGTTTTTCGGCTCCCTGACGGGGAATCAGGTGAAGATGCGGCTCTCTCGAGCTCCGCTCGGCACCGCAGGAGTCTCTCTGACCGGGTGGCTGCTGACTATTTCGAGAATCTCGATTTCGAAAGTCAGATCCTCTCCGGCGAGAGGGTGGTTGGTGTCCACGATCGCCTCGTGGCCGTCGATCTCGGTCACGACGCCGCCCACCCGGCTGCCGTCGGATCGACAGAACTCCACGTTCTTGCCGATTCTCGGCGGGCCGTCGCCGTTGAGATCGGCGGCGGGCACGCGCAGGATGCGATCGGTCCGCTTCTGCCCGAAGGCGTGGTGCGAGGGGACGTTCTCGATCGTCACGCTTCCTGGCGTCTTGCCGTAGACCGCGCGCTCGAAGCCCGAGAGGATCTGCCCGCAGCCGAGAGTGAACTCGACCGGGCCGCGCTCGTAGGAGCTGTCGAAGACGCGGCCGTCGGAAAGCGTGCCGGTGTAGTGGACCCGAACCCGGTCACCGGGTTTGGCGCGGTGCTTTTGTCTTTGTTCGGAACTCGTCAGCATCGTTGGACATATTCTGCCATACCGGTCGCGCAGGTCAACGCCGAGCTGGCCTCGGGGCCAGTCCGGGCGATCAAGCGCGAAAAAGGCGCCGCGAACGAAGCGTGTTGAACAAAAGACCAAAAGACCCGACTATTGATCAGTAGGATCACCAGCGGCTGCCGGCTGCGCGCAGCCGCCACAGCGGCGGGAGAGAATCATGCCCAGCCTGGAAGAGAAACGTACGGCGGACGCTCGGCGCCGCTGGCCGGGAGTGACGGCCGTTGTCGCGGCGCTCGCGGTCTTCTTCGCTTGTTCGATCGCTTCGGCCGCACAGGTGCGGGTGCTGCGCGCCGACGACGACGGAGTCCTGCTCGAATACCGCGTCGACGAGTACTCGATAGAGACGGTCGATGCTGGCGGCGCCTCCATGCAGCGCGTGACCTGCGGCGACGAGGCGCCCACGGTCGAGCGCGGGGCGCCCGAGCTACCGAGCGTGACGCGCTCGCTGGCGATAGCGGGCGACGCGCGCGTGGAGCCGTTCGTGCTGGAGGCCGAGTACGAGGAGATCGAGAACGTCGATGTGATGCCGTCGCGGGGGATCATCTACCGCACGCAGAACCCCTCGTCCGTGCCCTACGAGAAAGGGCCGGTCTACGGGCGCGACGAGATCTACCCGGCCGAGCTTGTGGAGGTCGGAGAGCCGTACATCATGCGCGAGGTGCGCGGCGCGGTGGTCGACCTGCATCCCTTTCGCTACAACCCGGCGACCCGCACGCTGAGGGTCTACAGGCGGGTCGTGGTCGAGATCGCCGTCGTCGGGCCGGCCGAGATCAACCCGTTGCTCGACGCGGGCCGTCACCCGAGCGCGGCGTTCGAGCGGATCTACCGCAACCATTTCCTCAACCGGGGCTCGCCGCCGGCTCCCTCGCGCTACCCTGCGGTCGAAGAGGAGGGGGAGCTGTTGATCATCTGCCACGACGACTGGATCTCCAACGTGGAGCCGCTGGCGGCGTACAAGGTCGGCGTCGGCATTCCCACCGAGATAGTCGGCGTCTCGTCGATCGGCAACAGCGCGACCGCGATCTCCGACCACATCCGGTCCGCCTACGACGACGGCAACCTGGCCTTCGTGCTGCTGGTCGGCGACGCGGCGCAGGTGGCAACGCCCTCGTCGTCCGGCGGCGAGTCGGATCCCAGCTACTCCAAGGTCGCCGGATCCGACGACTACCCGGACATCCTGGTCGGCCGTTTCTCGGCCGAGACGGCGGCGGAGGTGGACACCCAGGTGCAGCGCACGATCGAGTACGAGACGCTGCCCGCCACCTTGCAGGACTGGTTCCGCCGCGGCACGGGGATCGGCTCGAACGAGGGTCCCGGAGACGACAACGAGATGGACTGGGAGCACGTGGACGCGATTCGCGACGACCTGCTGGCCTACGGCTACGAGCTCGTCGATCAGATCTACGATCCCGGCGCGAGCGCCTCCGAGGTCACCTCCGCGCTGAACGAGGGCCGCGGAATCGTCAACTACACCGGTCACGGCTCCAGCGCCGGCTGGGGTACCACCGGCTTCTCCAGCCAGCACGTCGACGCGTTGAGCAACGGCGGGATGCTGCCCTTCGTCTTCTCGGTGGCGTGCGTCAACGGCTCCTTCTCCTCGGGCACCTGCTTCGCCGAGAGCTGGCTGCGGGCGACCGACGGCGGCCAGCCCAGCGGCGCGATCGGGATCTACGCCTCCAGCGTCAACCAGTCCTGGAACCCTCCGATGGCGGCGCAGGACGAATCGAACGACCTGCTGATCGCCGAGACGCACTTCTCCTTCGGCGCGTTGTGCTTCGCCGGCTCGGCGCTGATGATCGACGAGTACGGAGACGGCGGGGTGGAGATGTTCGACACCTGGCACGTCTTCGGCGATCCGTCGGTGCGCGTCTTCGGCCAGGCGACTCCGGCCAGCGGGCTGAGCGTCGACCCGGTCGGCGGGCAGAGCTTCATCGGCGACGCCGGCGGCCCCTTCTCGCCCGAGGAGCACGTCTACACGCTGACCAACAACGGCGACGAAACCCTGGATTTCGAGGTCTCGGCCGGCCAGCCGTGGCTTTCGGTCGAGCCGATTTCCGGATTGCTGGGAGCCGAGGAGGAAGCCCAGGTCGTGCTGCGGACGACCGCCGAGGCTTTTGCGATGACCAACGGCCACCACGACGCGGTCGTGCTGTTCGAGAACACCACCGACGGCGAGGGGACGACGGAACGGACGATCACCTTGAACGTGGGCATTCCCGAGGCGCAGTACGAGTGGCCGCTGGACTCGGACCCGGGCTGGAGCGCCGACAGCGGCTGGGAGTTCGGAGTGCCGGGGGGCCTCGGGGGGGAGCACGGGCCGCCCGATCCCGACTCGGGTCACAGCGGCCAGAACGTCTACGGCTACAACCTGCAGGGCGACTACCCGCCCAACCTCCCGCAGCGGCACCTGACCAGCGGACCGATCGACTGCTCGGAGCTGACCGACGTCTCGCTGGTCTACTGGCGCTGGCTGGGTGTGGAGACGCCCCAGTACGACCACGCCTACGTGCGGGTCAGCGACGACGGCGTCGGCTGGCAGACAGTCTGGGAGAACGGCTCCGAGGTGAGCGACGGGGCCTGGACCAGGGTCGAGCACGATCTCTCCGAGGTGGCCGACGGGTCGGAGACGGTCTACCTGCGCTGGACGATGGGAACCACCGACCAGGGCTGGCAGTACTGCGGCTGGAACATCGACGACGTGGCGATCTGGGGCGCGAAGAAGCCGGACTGCTCTGACGCGGACGGCGACGGTTACCTCCCGCCGTACTGCGGCGGCGACGACTGCGACGACGAGGATCCGGACGTGAATCCCGGCGCCGCCGAGATCTGCGACGACGGGGTGGACAACGACTGCGACGGCCTGACCGACGAGCAGGACCCGGACTGCGCGGGATCCGGCACCGACAGCGACACCCGCGGCGGGATTCCGTACTCGCCTCCGAGCGACAGCGGCTGCGGCTGCGCTGCCGCCGGAGCCGATTCTTCTTCCGGGCACGGCCCGCTCGAACTGCTCGTCGGCTATCTCTTCTGACAGCGCAGCAACCGCTCGTTCTCGATCAGGAACGACTCGCGCATCGCGCGCCTGACGCCCTCCTCGTACCTGCGATAGACGAAGACGTACGGAACCAGGAGGATCAACAGCAGCGCGGCGACGGCGGCCAGCGGGACGAAGTACTCCTCGATCGTCAGCACCGACGGCAAAAGCAGGATCAACGAAAGCCCCACCAGCGCGAAGGCTCCGAAGTGCATGCGTCTTTCCTCTTTGAAATGCTCGAGGCGCAGCGAGTGCAGTAACGCGATGCTCTCCAGATCGTCTTCTTCCACCTCGGCCAGGCGCTCGAAACCCTCGGCGAGCAGGCGCTCGTAGATCTCCACGCAGCGCGCCTTTTGCCGAGGAGAGCCTTGCTTGCCGAACAGCCTGCCGTCCGCGTCCATCCGGTGCCTCCGTAGCAAAAGCCGACTTGCCGAAAGCAGAGCTTCGCCCGGTTATGCCGTATCGGTGCCTGTCGAGGTGTCGGTGTCGGTGTCGGTATCGGTGTCTGCGTCTGTATCGGCGTCGGTGTCGGTATCGGTATCGGTGTCTGTGTCGGTGTCGGTATCGGTATCTGTGTCTGTGTCTGTATCGGTGTCGGTGTCGGTGTCTGTGTCTGTGTCGGTGTCGGTGTCGGTATCGGTATCTGTGTCTGTGTCGGTGTCTGTATCTGTATCGGTATCTGTGTCTGTGTCTGTGTCTGTGTCGGTATCGGTATCTGTGTCTGTGTCGGTGTCTGTATCTGTATCGGTATCTGTGTCTGTGTCTGTGTCGGTGTCGGTGTCTGTATCTGTGTCTGTGTCGGTGTCGGTGTCTGTATCGGTATCTGTGTCTGTATCGGTGTCGGTGTCTGTATCGGTATCGGTATCGGTGTCTGTATCGGTGTCGGTGTCGGCGTCCGTATCTGCGTCGGTCGCGGAGTCGGTGTCGTGTCCCTTTTTCAGATCGTCGAGCCCGGCGACCGAGCTGCAAGCGGCGATCAGCATCGAGAGAGCGATGGTGAGATGGCGCATTCTAGAACCTCCCTTCGAGATTCAGCCCGAAACCGGAGGCGGTGACCGAGGGCGTCACCGCGACCTCCTGCTCGTCTTCGGAGCCCGGCTCGACGAAGAAGAGCACGGTTCCGGCCACCAGCGCGGCGGCGCCGACTCCGAGCAGAACGTCGGTGGCGGTGGCCAGCGAGCGGGTCTTTTCGAGATCGGACCACCGGCTCTCGGGGCAGATGTCGTCGTTGCATTCGCTTTTCAGATCGCTGCTCTTGGACAACACGACACCGCCCAGCACTCCGCCGCTCACCAGCGCGGCTCCGCCCACGCCGAAGGCGACCCAGGTCCAGATTCGACGACCTCCTTCGCCGTCGCCTCCACCCTCGGCGGTGACAACGGTCTCGGGGTCGACCGCGACCGAGACCTCCTGTTCAGCCTCGACCCGCACGACCTCGCGGTGCAGGAGATCTCCGTCCCTCTCTACCTTCAGCTGGCGCATTCCGGCGTCGGCGGAAAGAGGCTCGGCCAGGGGAGTGGTGCCTCTCCGGGCGCCGTCGACGAAAACGGTCGCGCCCTCGACCTCGCAATCGACTCGGATCGAGCCGACCTGCGAGCGGAGGCGCTCTATTCTGCGCCCGGCCTTTGCGGCGCGGGAGACGGGAATGCGCTTTCCGCCTTCGGCCAGATATCGCTCGTAGGCCTGGAGGGCCCGCCACTTGTTTCCCAGCTCCATCTGCACCTGGCCGATCAGCCACAGGTACTTGAACTCGGGGAGGATTCCGTATGCCTCGTCGAAAGCCGCGGCCGCCTTTTCGAGCTCGCCCGAGTCGAGAAGCGCCTCGCCCCGCTCGAACTCGACGCGCGCCTTCTCCTCGCGGGGATCCTGCGCCGCCGCCGGCCGGACGGAAATGAAGGTCAACGACCAAGCGACGGCGAGAAGCGTGAATCGGTATTTCGTCATGACAGCTCCCGGTTGCTAGTCATTCGATGATATCACCAACGAGTGGTCGGTGCTATTCCTCGAGATCGGAAGCTGCGTCGAGCAGCCTCGCCTCGAGCTCCTCCAGGTCGAAAGGTTTTTCCACCACGGCGTTGGGCAGGCCTTCCAGCGCTGTTTTCTCGCGTTCGGTGAAGGCGCCCCCTGTGATGAAGACCATCCGGAGCTCCGCGCCGGGATGTCTCCTCTGCAGCTCTTCGCGCAACCAGAGCCCGCTCCTGCCGGGGATCATCACGTCGCACGCGATCGCATCGAATCTTTCTGCGCCAAAGAGATCCAGCGCCTCCTGGGCAGAGGCGGCGGTCGTAACCCGCCAGCGCTTGCGCAAGGTGCGCTTCAACGCCCGGAGCAGTGTCCGTTCGTCGTCTATGACGAGCAGGCTCGGTCTCTGTCCGCGGGGAATCGGTGTCTTGGACGGGGCGGCGGGCTCGCCCTTTCGCTCGGGCTCCACCACCGGCAGCGAGATGATGAACTCGGTGCCGCGTCCCTCCTCGCTGGTGAAGGTCAGCTCTCCGTCCAGCGCCTCGGTTGCGTCGCGAGCGATCGGCAGCCCCAGGCCGGAGCCTCCCGCCTCCGGCCGGCTCGTGAAGAACGGCTCGAAGATATTTTTTTGCAGGTGTGTCGGAATGCCCTTCCCGTTGTCCCCGACCGTGATCAGTATTCGATTCGCCTCGACCCGAGAGCTCAACGTCACCCGGTTACGCTCCACGTCCGGCGAGTCGAACGCCTGCGCCGCGTTGCCGATCAAGTTGATCAGAAGCTGGGAGAGCTTCCCGAAGTTGGCGAACGTAAGAGGCACGGCGCCGTAGTCGCGCACTACCCGGGCGCGCTGCTCGAGTTGGTTGCGCAGGATTTTGCAGGCGGTATCCAGCACGTCGTTGACATCAATGGCCGAGCGGTCATCGACGTCCACCCTGGAAAAGAATTTCAGCTCGCGCATGATGTCGCGTATACGGCGAATTCCCTCCAACGACTCACCCACCACTTCTTCCAGGTTCGCCGCGATGTCGGACAGATCCTCATGGGAACCCGGCCTCCGGGCGGCGCTTTCTGCCAGCTCGACCAGAGTGCTGACGTAGCCCTGAAGCAGGCTGAGGTTGGACAGGACCCACGCCAGCGGGTTGTTCACATCGTGCGCGATTCCGGCTGCGACGCGCCCCAGAGTGGCCAGCTTGTCTGCCTGGTAGAGCCGACGTTCCAGGCTGCGTCGCTGCCGCTCCACCTGGCGCCGGTCGCTGATATCGCGCCCCACCAGCATCGTGCCCAGATCCAAGTTGCCGCTCCTGCCTGGGGCGGCGAGCACTTCCAGCACGACGTGATCCCCGGATTCCACCTCGCGCAGCTCGATCTCGACGCGAGCCTTTTCCGCGCCCGCGCGAATACGGGAAATCAGCTCGTCCAGAGTGCCGGCTGCTTCCGGGTTCATGATCTCGTCCAGCCGGGTGTCCTGCAGCGTACCCGGCTTCCGGGTCAGAAGAGAGGCGCCGCGCGTGTTGTGGGCGACGATTCTGGAGTTGTGGTCCACGAGGAACGAGGCGTCCGGCGAATGGTCGAAGAAGAAGCGGTAGACCTCGAAGGCGTTCTCCAGCTCCATGAGCAACCGGTCGCGCAGAACGCCGAGTACCGCGCTGCGCTTTTCCTCGTCGACATCCACGAAACGCACGCCGAAACCGGCTCCCGAGTTGCGCTGGGGAGATACCCAGCGCACCTCGACGCGGAAGGGAATCGTTACTGAGCGCCTGCGCTCGAAAGAGACCTCCAAGTCCAGCTCCCTGCCGACCTCCGGCCGGTGGCCGGTCTCGAGAAACATCCCGCCGCAGCTCAGCGAGCGGACTGTCGCACCGGCTCCGCCGTCCGGCGCCGGCAGACGCGCGGACAGCGCGGTGCGGACGCGAAAGAACTCTCGCTTCTCACCCAGGTCGTCCGGCAGCCCGAAAAGCGAGCCGTTCAGCTCTCTCCAACGATTGCGTTGCTCGTCGGTGAGCCCTTCTCGCGCGTTCAGCTCCTCGAGCTCGAGCAGCTCCTGGACGCCCCGCAGGTAGTCGAAGCTCGCGCTCGATTCGAGAGCTGTGTCTGATTCTACATTCATCGAAATAAAATGATATCATAATAATCCGGCATTGAACAACATTCGTGAAACCTCGCAATCCGGGTCGATGGACTTTTTTTTCCGTGCTACTGGTTTTTCGAATGCAGTGGAAAGCGACACTCGCCGCGCTCGTGGCCGGGACGCTGATCGCCACTTCGCTGGCGGCACAGGAGAGGGTCGTGCCCGGCGAGGATTCCGACAAAGAAAGGGAAGGGGAGGCTTCCGGTATCCCCGAACAGGACGAGCCTGTCTTCGAGCCTCCCGAGCTGCTCGAGTACGCCGAGGCGGACTACCCGCCCGATGCCTTCGAGCAGGGCCTCGAGGCCGAGGTGCTGACCCGGATCAGCATCGACGCCTCGGGGAAGGTGACCGGCGTCGAGGTGCTCGAGCCGGCCGGGCACGGCTTCGACCAGGCCGCGGTCGAGGCGATCGAGAGGTTCGTCTTCGAGCCGGCCAGGCGCGACGGCGAGCCGATCCCGTCGCAGGTGCTGTACCGCTACACGTTCTTCCTGCAGGAGGAGGAGGAGGAGGAGGAGGCGCCCGACCGTGAGCCTCCCCGCGCGCGGCTCTCGGGCGCGGTGCGCGACATGTACGGCGATCCGATCGCCGGCGCGGGAGTGGCGCTGGTGCCTCTCTCCCTCGAGTCGGAGGAGGCCGCGCCGCCGCCGGAGCCCGTCACCGCCGACGAGCAGGGACGCTTCGAGCTCGCCGAGCTGGCGCCGGGCTCGTACCAGGTCGACGTGGTGGCGGCCGGCTACGAGCCGCTCTCCGAGGTCGAGGAGCTGGTCGCCGGCGAGGACCGCGAGCTGCTCTACCGCCTCGAGGAGGAGAGCGTGCTCTACGAGACCGTGGTGCGCGGCCGCCGCCCGCCGCGGGAGGTGACGCGCCGCGAGGTGACGCGCCGCGAGATCACGCGCATTCCCGGAACCGGGGGCGACGCCCTGCGCTCGGTACAGAACCTGCCGGGGATGGCCCGCGCGCCGGGCCTCGGCGGCCAGCTGATCGTGCGGGGCAGCTCTCCGCGCGACACCAACACCTACTTCGACCAGATGCCGGTCCCGCTGCTCTACCATTTCGGCGGGCTGACCTCGGTGATCAACTCCGACCTGCTCGAAAGGATCGACTTCTACCCCGGAAACTACTCGGTACGCTACGGCGGCGCCACCGGCGGAATCGTCGACGTCTATCCCCGCGCTCCGGCGAAGGACCGTCTCCACGCCTCGCTCGACGCCGACATCTGGGACATCGGCGCGCTTGTGGAGAGCCCGATCGGCGAGGACTGGTCGGTGGCGGTCTCGGCGCGGCGCAGCTACATCGACTGGATCCTGCAGGGCGTGCTGCCGGAGGAAGGCGGGCTGGAGCTGACCATGGCTCCGCGCTACTACGACTACCAGGCGATCGCCGACTACCACCCCGACGAGAAGGACGAGCTGCGGCTGTTCGTCTTCGGCTCCGACGACCGGCTGGTGTTCGTCTTCGGGGACGACGTGGCGGGCAACCCCAACTTCGGCGGCGGGCTCGACTTCACCACGCTCTTCCACCAGATTCAGCTGCGCTGGCGGCACTCCTTCTCCGCCCAGCTGGAGAACGACCTCAATTTCGGCACCGGCTACCGGATGATCGAGTCCCGGATCGGCGAGGACTACCGCTTCGACCTGGCGATCTGCCCGCTCTACCTGCGCGACGAGATTCGTTGGAAACCGGGCTGGCCGCTCGTGCTGCGCACCGGGATCGACGCGGTGCTGACCAACAGCCGCTTCACGATCCGCGCCCCCGGGCAGTTCCCCCAGGAGGGAGAGAGCTTCGATCCGATCAGCTCCAACGACGAGCTGTTCGAGGTCCAGGGTCAGCAGTGGGCTGCGCGCCTTTCCTGGTACGGCGAGCTGGAGCTGACCGCGATCGAGCGGCTGCGGCTGATCTACGGTCTGCGCGTCGACTACTACACCACGCTGGAGGAGACGGCGGTGGATCCCCGCTTCGTGGCCCGCTGGGGGCTGCTCGAGCTGACCACGCTCAAGGGCGGGATCGGGCTGTTCCACCAGCCCCCCGAGGAGGCCCAGGTCACCGAGGACTTCGGCAACCCCGGCCTGGATCTGATCGGCGCGGTTCACTACAGCCTCGGCGTGGAGCAGAAGCTTCCCGATCCGCTGCAGAACGTGGAGATCGGGCTCGAGGGTTTCTACAAGGACATCCACAGCCTGGTGGTCAGCTCCGATCGGATGGTGGAGCGCGGCGGCGAGACGGTCCCCGAGCGTTACAACAACGACGGCGTCGGCCAGGTGTGGGGGATGGAGCTGATGGTCAAGCACCAGCCCACGGAGCGTTTTTTCGGCTGGATAGCCTACACGCTGATGCGCAGCCGGCGGATCGACCATCCCGGCGGGGATCCCCGCCCCTTCGACTACGACCAGACCCATATCCTGACCGTGGTGGCGAGCGCGGTGCTGGGCCGGGGGTGGGAGGCCGGGCTGCGCTTCCGCCTGGTGTCGGGCAACCCGGAGACTCCGGTGGTCGGCGCGGCCTACGACGCGGATTCGGACATCTACTGGCCGATTTACGGCGAGACCAACTCGGCTCGGCTGCCGGCCTTCCACCAGCTGGATCTGCGAGTGGACAAGAACTGGGACTTCGGGCCGATCGCGATGGCGGTCTACGTGGACGTGCAAAACATATACAATCACCAGAACGTGGAAGGATATCAGTACAATTACGACTACTCGGAGCGCGTCTACTTTACGGGTCTGCCGATCCTGCCCAGCCTCGGATTGAAGCTGGAGTACTGATTCCATTTCTACCAAAGAATTACATATGGATTGGTCAAGTGTCCCAACCTGGGTTATTATTGAGAGCATCTTCGTTTCGCGGGCCGGAGAACGTCCGCGAACAGGGAGGCTGAGACGTCATGAGCATCTCACGAATTGCGCTTTCGCTCTTTGGGAGCGCGGCTCTGGTCGCCGGCTGCACGATGAGCTCCGGGGATCGATGTCCGAGCGGTTACCACTGGGATCCGGACAACACGGTCTGCAAGAAGTGCGACGAGGACGAGGTGTGGGACACCGAGGGGTACGAGTGCCTGCCGGATAGCGACACCGGGACCGGTACCGGCGGCGGAACCGACACCGATACCGAAAGTGACAGCGGCGGGGTCAGCGGGATGGGCGAGAGCTGCTCCTCGGACGACGATTGCTCGGATTACGACGCGGACTACTGCGCGATCAACCCGATGACCCAGGAGGGCTACTGCACGATCGATGACTGCGCGCCGGGCGGCTGCCCGGCCGGCTACCAGTGCTGCGACTGCAGCGAGAGCACGCTGTTGCCTCAGATCTCGGCCTGCATCTCCGAGGACGAGGTCGACCTGGTCGAGGGGATGGGAGGCTGCACATGCGAGTGATTCGGCACGAGCGAAACAGGAGCGCCTGTCGTGTAGCGGCGCGTGTTCTTCTGTTTGCGGCGCTGGTGGCCGGGCTGGCGCTGCCCGGCTCGGCGCTGGCCCAGAAGAAAAAGAAGAAGAATGCCGGGCTGAAGGATCGCGTGGCCGAGCTGGAGACGGCCGGAGAGGAGCAGGAGGCCGAGGTGGAGAGCCGCCTCGAGGAGCTGGAGCAGAAGCTCTCCGAGCAGCGGACCCGGATCGACGATCTGGAGTCGGACAACGCCGAGTCCGAGGCGCGCGCGCAGTCGCTGGCCTCGAAGCTGGAGGCGGTTCGCGACAAGCAGACCGAGGTGGAGCTCGACGCGCTGGACGAAGCGCCGGGCGGGGGCGGCTCCGGCTTCGAGAAGAGGTTCCAGTTCTGGGGCTTTTTCGACCTGACCTTCAGCCGCTACTTCTACCCGGACGACGCGGCCTACAACATGTTCATCACCAAGCAGCCGACGTTCCTGATGTCCAACGTCAACCTCTACTTCGCCTCGCAGATGACCGAGACGCTCAGCGCGCTGGTGGAGACGCGCTTTTCTTTCATGCCCCACGGGCACGAGACCAGCTACGAGATCGAGGGCGTCTCCGAGTACGAGCGGACCGACACCACGGTGCTAGATCCGTTCACCTCGGCGTTCTACCGCCAGCACGGCGTCACCCTGGAGCGGGTGCACCTCACCTGGGCGCCGGCGGACTGGTTCAACGTGCTCGCCGGCCGCTACCTGACGCCCTACGGGATCTGGAACGTCGACCACGGCTCGCCGGTGGTGATCCCGATCCGGGTGCCCTACCTGCAGCTGCGAGAGATGGTGCCGCTGTCGCAGACCGGCCTGCAGGTGCGCGGGCGCCTCTTTCCGCTGGCCGACCTGTACTTCGACTACGCGGTGACCTTCTCCAACGGGCGCGGCCCGATGGACGAGGTCCACGACCTCGATTCGAACAAGGGCGCCGGCCTGCGGCTGCGGCTGGAGTACGACGGAGACCCTGTGCGCGTCGCGGCCGGCGGCTATGGCTACTACGGAAAGGTGAGCGACACCAGGGAGGTGGTAACGATGGAGCTGACCGACGAGGGTCAGCTCGACACGTCGGCCGAGCTCCCGATCCGGGACCAAGTGGTCACGACCTCGAGGTACGACGAGGTGGTGGCCTCGGCCGACCTGCTGGTGGAGCTGTTCGGCGTCCGCCTGCAAGGGGAGTACGTCTGGCGGCGCTGGGACGTGAGCAAGCCCAAGGTTCGCGACGAGGCCGCCACGATGTTCGACGGCGGGCAGCCGGGAGACGCCTACTACGCGCCGGGTTTCATCGGCTGGGGCGTCTACGGGATGCTGGCCTACGAGCTGCCGCTGCAGCGCTGGATCGCGCCGGTGCGGATCACTCCCTACATCCTCTGCGAGGTCAACCGGCACGACGACACGCTGGAGTACCAGAACCTGACGACCTTTATCGGCGGTTTGAATGTGAAGCCCTCACCCTACGTCACATTGAAGCTGGAGGGCGGCATCGCGGTGCCGCAGGAGGACTACCTGGGCGGAACCCTGAAGAGCGTGGCCGCCCAGCTGGCGGTCTCGTTCTGAGCGAGACGGAGATGGTGCGAAGATGAAAGCGAGCGCGACTCTCTCATTTTTCACGCTGCTGACCGCGCTGCTGCTCGCCGCTCCGGCCGCGGCCGACAGCCCCAACGACATTCTGGTGATCGCCAACAACTCGGTGCCGGTCGACTCGCTGAGCGCCGCGGAGGTCAAGGCGTTCTTCTTGAAGAAGCGCAAGCACTGGAGCGGCGGAGGCAAGGCGATCCCGATCCACGCCCCGGCCGGCTCCTCGCTGCGCAACGCCTTCGTGCAGCGCGCGCTGGGGATGACGCCCGCCGAGGAGCTGAGCTACTGGCAGGACCAGCAGATCCGGCGCGGCATCTCCGGCCCCACCGAGTTCTCCAACACGCTCAAGGCGGTCTTTCGCGCCGGCGGGGCCGTCAGCTACGTGTTCCGCTCCGACTTTCGCCAGGGCGCGGCCAAGGTCCTGGCCGTCCTGCCCGGCTGACTTTCCGCGCAAGCCCCCACGGCTTTTTTGACTTTCAGCTCTTCGAGTTGTGCTCGTCGAACGGCTCGACGTGCACGACGACGTCGACCACGTCGGGACCTTCCTCCAACAGGCGGGCGCGCACCGAGCCGGCGATATCGTGTCCCCGCCGCACGCTCAGCTCTCCGTCGACCAGCACGTGCAGGTCGACCAGCAGGGAGCGTCCCGCGAATCGCGTGCGGACGCGGTGCACCTCGCGCACCCCGGGATGGCCGAAGGCCAGCCGCTCGATCTCGGCCCGCACCTCGGGAGCAGCGCCCTGGTCGGAGAGCTGGCGCAGGGCCGGGGCCGTGATCCTCCAGGCCGCGATCAGCACCAGCGCGGCGATCGCGATCGCGCCGATCGAGTCCAGGAAGGAGAGCGAGGGATCGATCAGCGCGGCACCGACCGCGAGCGCGGCGGGCAGCGAGCTGAGCGCGTCGGTGCGGTGGTGCCAGGCGTTGGCCTCCAGCGCCGGCGAACGGGCGCGTTTTCCGGTCGCGCGGGTCGCGCGGTAGAGGGCCTCCTTGACAGCGATCGAGACCAGCGCCGCGGCCAGCGCCAACGGGCCCGGCGTCCGCATCGATCCCCGGGCCAGATCCCGAGCCGCGTCGTGGGCCAGCGCCAGCGCGGCCGCGGCCAGCACCAGCCCGATGAAGGCCGTGACCAGCGTTTCTATCCGGCCGTGGCCGTAGGGATGATCGCGGTCGGGAGGACGGTACCAGTATCTGACGCCGACCAGGATCGCCACGTCGGTGACGGTGTCGGAAAAGCTGTGCACCGCGTCGGCCACCACCGCGGCGCTGCTGCCGAGGATTCCGGCCGCCAGCTTGAGCCCCGCCAGCCCCAGGTTGCAGATCAGGCCGACGAGGGTGATGCGGCTCACGGCAAAGGAGCGATCGCTCTCTTCGGGCGGCTTGCCGGCGCGCGACACGGCCGGCTCAGATCCAGTTGTCGCACAGGCCCGGCTCGCCGATGCAAAAGGCGTTGCAGGGGCAGGGCATCGGATCGACGCAGTGGCCTCCGCCGCAGTCGTCGTCGCTCCAGCAGGCCGGAAACTGCAGAACGCCGTGGCAGGTCTTGACGCCTTCGGCCTCCATGCAGAAATAGTCGTTTTCGCAGTCGTCGTCGTTTTCGCAGCATCCCGTCGCGGAAATGCTGCAGCTACCGGTGCCCTCCCACTCGCACAGCTCGTCACAGCCGCAGACGAAGGCTCCGGCGCAGAACTCGCCCATCTCGCAGTCGAGCACGGTCCAGCACTCGTCGGACGCCGCCGAAATCAGGCAGGCGCCCAGGCCGCTTTGCCAGGAGTTGTTGGCCGGAGTGCAGACGTAGGCGTCGTCCTCGCAGGGGCACTCCGTCGAGCAGCAGTAATCGGGGAGCTGATCACAGTCGATCGGACCCGTGTCGGTATCGGAGTCCGAGTCCGTGTCCGAGTCGCCATCCGCGTCGGAGTCCATGTCCGAGTCCGTGTCCGAGTCGCCGTCCGCGTCGGAGTCGGAGCCCGCGTCCAGGGCGTCGTTTCCGCTCTCGCCCACGTGGTGGCAGCCGAGCAGGGCCGCCAGCCAGCAGGCGGCCAGCATCGTTCCAGCGATTCGCATGATGCACCTCCCGAACAAGGATTATCGCGCGCCGGCCGCCGACACGCAACGACCGCGCGACGTTCATAATCCTGCGTCGAGATATCAAAAAATAAAGAACTATGGACGCGGCCTCCCCCTCCAACAGGGCGGCCTCGTGCTCGCCGTCCGCGTAGCTCAGCCACAGCTCTCCGAGCGCGTAGATCCCAAAGCGCTCGGAGAAATCCCTGGTTTCATTTATCGGGGTGACGCGCGAGCCTTCCTCCACCGTCCTGGTGACCACCGAGACCTCGCTCGGCTCGAGCTCGTTGACCACCAGCGGAGAATGGGTCGCGATCAGCACCTGCGACGTTTTGGACATCTCGCGTAAAACGCGCATCACGTCTTTCACCCGCGCGGGGTGCAGCCCGTTTTCCGGCTCTTCGACCAGCAGCAGGGATCTGGGCGCCAGGTTCTCGAGCGCGGCGAATGCCAGGAAGTACAAGAGACCCTCGCTCATGTATTCGGCCGGGACCTCCTGGCCGGACTTGAGGCGAACCCGCAGAATCTTGGAAGTTGACGAGACCGCTGGAGTCTGAAGGGCCTCTATGTTTTCGAACAGCTTGCAGATGCGGTCCTGGAGCTCGATGAAATCGCTGACATTGCGATCCTTGATCGCGTCGTAGACACCGGCCAGACCGGCGCCTCGACGTCCGTCATCGAGGAAGCTGATCGGTTTTTTTTTGGCTCATCCGGATCCAGCCGTGTCGTCTCCTGGCATGCAGCAGAAGC
>CAZHCG010000066.1:0-25034 GCA_964530995.1 uncultured Myxococcales bacterium | reverse complement strand
GACCGCCGAACTGGTTGGAGCCCCAGCACTTGAGACCGCCGCCTTCGACTACCGCACAGGTGTCCGTGCCGGTGTCTGTGTCTGCGTCGGCGTCGCTGTCGGCGTCCGCGTCCGTATCCGCGTCCGCATTCGTTCCGGCGTCGTCGTCGCCCTCCACGTCATCGTCATCGCAGCCGACCGCGAGCAGCACGGCCAGAACAACCGCGGGCATCGACCTCGCTACCAGGCACACCTCCTTGCCAGTGTATACGCCATACGGGGTGTTGTCGGGCGGCTTCTTGCCGTTCCAAACCGAGACAGTGTGCCACAGCTCAAAGTGCGTCTCGATGTCGTCCTCCTGCTGGTACCAGCCGCCGGCGACGAACAGCGCGCCCTTTTCACCTCGCGCAGCGTCGCCTCCTCGACAGTGGTGCCGCATCCCCCGCGGATGGACGGCCGATTACCAACAGAATAGCTCTGCGACCGATGGGCTCGCAATCATTTTTTCCCGAAAAGGCCGTCTGACCAGCTTGGAACCGGGGTATCGCGACCGACCTCCGTCCGCCGGACTCCCGTCCCGAAACGATTTCCCCACAGCGCGGAGTGCTCGTCCGAGCCGGATCTTGAGGGTGTCAGAAGACCGTGTTACACGGCTTGGTCCCGCTGGCCTCGTCGCTTGCGGAGGAGGAGAAGACTCGGATCATGCTTTTACCGATCAATCCCGAGCACCCGGAGCCTCGCAAGGTGCGCCGCGCCGTCGAGACGCTGATCGACGGCGGCGTTATCGCCTATCCCACGGGAACGGTGTTCGGCTTTGGCGCCGACGTGTTCAACAAGAAGGCGGTGGAAAAAGTCCACCGAATAAAGGGGGAGAAGAAGCACAAGCCCTTCTCCTTTCTCTGTCCCGACCTGTCGGGGATCGCGCGCTACGCCCATGTTCCGGACGTCGCCTACCGGATCATGCGCCGCCTGGTGCCCGGGCCCTACACCTTCATCCTCGAGGCCACTCGCGAGGTACCCAAGCTCTGCCTCGACCGCCGCAAGACGGTCGGGATCCGCGTGCCGGAGCACCCGGTCGCGATGGCGATTCTCACCGAGCTGGGGCGCCCGATCATCTCCACCTCGGCCAAGCTGGCCGGCGACGAGTGGATCGAGAACGACCCCGCCGAGATCGCAAAGCGCTTCAAGCAACTCGACCTGGTGCTCGACGCCGGGCTGGCCGGGCTCGACCCGTCCACCGTGCTCAAGTTCTCCGAGGACGGCAAGATCGAAATCATTCGCGAAGGCGCGGGCCCGATCGAAGAGCTGATGAAAAAGTGATCGGCCTCCACCCCGCTTTTTGACCAAAAAGATCCTTCGGCCCTGACCCGATTTCCAGCCGTGATATGCTGTGCCGGTCGTGAACGAGTCCGTCACCCGTTTTTCGTTGCGATGGCTCTGGGTCGCGCTCCCTGCGATCGCGGTGGCCGAAATCGTCCTGCAATGCCGCATTCCCGGCCGAATTCCCTCCGAGGAGGACTGGCGCGCGGCGGCCGAGGCGATCTCCGCCGAGCGCACCGATCGCGACCTGGTCGTGATCGCCCCCGACTGGGCGGTGCAGGGTCGCGTTCACCTGGAGGCGCAGATCGGCCGCCGCGATATCGGCCGTTTCGACACCTCCCGCTACGACCGCCTCTTCGAGGTCTCTTTTCGCGGGGAACGCGCACCCGAGTCGGCCGGCCTGGAGCCCGAGAGCACCGCCGGCTTCGGCGAGATCACCTTGCGCCGCTACGAGCTGCCGCCCGCCGCCGACGTAGTCTACGACCTGCTCGACGAATTGGACCGCTGCCGCTGCGAGCGGATGCGCCGCCCCCATCCGCGCTTCCTGGTCGATCACCGGTGGCGAACCCGGCTGGTGATCCCGGTACGGCTGCGCCGCAGGCCGGTCTCGCTGAGCTTCGACGACGTACCGCTGGGCACCGTGCTGCACGGCTGGGCGATCGTCGGCCGTCGCGACTACCGCGAGCACAGCCTTCCCCGAGGCGGCCCGATCCGGCTCGCGGTCTCGCTGGACGGCGAACGGCTGGACGAAATCCAGGTGAGCAACTTCAGGCCGCCGGAGCCGTTCGATATCGCGCTGCCCGGCGCCGGCAGCGGCACCTTGCGCCTCGAGGTCTCGGCTCCCGACCACTTCGAGCGATCGTTCGGCTTCTTCGCCGACGTGCGTCGCATCGAGGAGGCGGAGCCTTGAGCCGGAACGGAGGAGAGCGCCGGCGGCTCCGGCTGACCGGCCTGGCTCTGGCGGGGGCCTACCTCGCCGCTCTGCTCGCGACCGCTCCGGATATCGGCTTCGCGCGAGACGAGGGGTTCTACTTCCATGCGGCCGACAGCTACCAGCGCTGGTTCGATCGCCTGGCCGAGGACCCCGGCGCCGCGGTCTCGGACTCGGAGATTCGTCGCTACTGGCGTACCAACAGCGAGCATCCGGCGTTGATGAAAATCCTGTTCGGCTGGGGCCACCGCCTGCTCCACGAGTGGCTGGGATGGAGCCGCCCCTCGACCGGCTACCGGCTGCCCGGCATGCTGGCCGGCGCGCTGATCGTCTACCTGATCTTCGTCTGGGGCGCGGCCGTCTACGACCGCTGGGCCGCGCTGCTGGCCGCGGCCGCGTTCGCGCTGATGCCGCGCGTCTTCTACCACGCGCACCTGGCCTGCTTCGACGTGCCGATCACGGCCGCCTGGCTCGCCGTCTGCTACCTCTACTGGCGCTCCCTGTCCTCGGCGCGCCACGGCGTCGCCGCGGGAGCGGTCTACGGCGTCGCGCTCTCGATCAAGCTCAACGCCTTCTTCCTGCCGGCGCTGCTCGGCGCGCACTACCTGGCTCTGTTGGCCCACCGCAAGCTGCGCGCCAAGGGCTCGCGCCGCCCGGCGCCCAAGCCCTGGGCTTTTCTCTGGGGCCTCTTGCTGGCGCCGCCGATCTTCTTCGCCCAATGGCCGTGGCTCTGGCACCGCACCTTGGAGCGCCTCGAGTCCTACCTGGGCTTCCACGCGCACCACGCCCACTACAACACCGCCTACTTCGGCGAAAACGTGATCGCCGCCCCGACTCCAATCTCGCTGCCGACTGTGATGACCGCCTTCACCGTGCCGTCGGTGGTGCTGCTGCTGGCGATCGCCGGGGCGATCCTGCTGCTGCGCCGCCGCCTGCCCGCCGTGTTGGACAGGCGCGTACGCGGCTGGTGGTCCCCGGCGCCTCCCGCCCCACGGGACGGCTTCGACCTGCTGGTGGCGATCTGCGCGTTGTTCCCGATCGCGTTGATCAGCTTCCCGAGCGTGCCGATCTTCGGCGGCACCAAGCACTGGATGCCGGCCCTTCCGTTCATCGCCTTGCTGGCCGGAGCCGGCGCTTCGCGGCTGTTTTCGATCGCTGCGATAAAATTGAAGCGCCTCTCTCCGCGCGCGGTGAGCGCCATGCTGCTGGCGTTGCTGCTGGCGCCTCCGCTGCAGCAGACGATCGTCTCCCACCCCTACGGGCTGGCCAGCTACGTTCCGCTTGTCGGCGGAGCGCCGGGAGCCGCCGATCTCGGCATGCTGCGCCAGTTCTGGGGCTACACCACGATGGGCGTGCTGCCCTTCCTCAACGAGCAGGTACCGCCCGGCGGCAGGGTCTACTTCCACGACACGGCCCGGCCCTCGGTGGAGATGTTCCGCCGCGACGGTACGCTCAGGGAGGACATCGAGAACTGGCGAATCCGCGGCTCAAACTACGCGCTCGTTCACCACGAGCTGCACATGATCATGGTCGACACCTACATCTGGAACTCGTACGGAAGCGTGCACCCCGCGCACGTGCTGACCCACCAGGGGGTGCCGCTGGTCTCTGTCTACGAGAATCCAAAACGCCGATAATTTCGATCGCGCCCTGGCCTGCGGTAATAATCGAAGCAAAGAGACGAGACGAACACTTCTCGGGAGGAAGAGATGAACGAGGGCAAGATTTTTTTGGCGCGTTACCCGGACGGTAGCGAGAAGGTGCTCGGCGATCCCGGCGAGATGCGGGATGAGCGCTTCGTGGAGGGACGCTGGGTCGATTTCGCGGACCCGGCCGTGCGCGACGCCGACTGGAGCTCCTGCCAGGCCGTGGAGATCGCCGACTGACGGCCATTCGCTAGGTGCCGCCCGATGAAGATCGAAGACGACTACCGGGCCAAGTACTCGCTGTGGGCCAGTCGCCCCGTGGTCCATCCGCTGCCGCGCTTCTCGGGCGTGCCGCGCTTCGAGCCGCGCAGGTTCCGGTCGTACGAAGAATTCAATCGCTGGAAACGTGAGCTGCTGACCAGGATCGCCCGCAGGGGAGGCTTGACTTGGACGAAGTGATCCGCATGTTCGACGAACATCGCGTCCGCTATCTGCTGATCGGCGGACAGGCGATGCGGCTGGAAGGCATGCCGCGCTTCTCCATGGATTGGGATCTCTTCATCCCGCCTCTCGACCGCGAGAACATCGCGCTGATCAACGAGCTGCTCGAGGACAGCCTCGATATTCCGCTGGTACCCCGCGGCGAGCACGGGGAGGGCTTCATCCAGACCTACCAGACCGAGTGGGGGATTCTGCAATTCCACCTCGGAGGACCGGGGCTGCCGCGCTTCGAGCGAGCGGAAGAACGATCCGTGGTGCGGAAAAACGAAAACGGGACACCGTTTCGGTGCATGTGCAGCGAGGATCTGCTGGCGTCGAAAAAGGTGGCGAACCGCCCGATCGACATAGAGGACATCCTCTTTCTCGAAGCCAAGCTGGGACGCTGAAGATCGGCGCTCGTCCGGACACCGCTTTCCTCAGATCCCGGACAGCGCCTGATCGAAGTCGGCGAGCAGATCCTCGAGCTTCTCGCAGCCGATCGAGACGCGCACCAGACCGTCCTCGATCCCGGCCTCGAGCCGCTCCTCCCGCGGCATGGTGGCGTGGGTCATGCTGGCCGGGTGCTGGATCAGCGTCTCGATTCCGCCCAGAGAGACGGCCAGCGTCATCAGCTTCACGCTGTCGAGCATGCGCTGTCCGGCCTCGACCCCGCCGCGCACGGCGAACGAGATCAGCGAGCCCGGCCCGTCCATCTGCTTTTCGGCCAGCTCGTGCTGCGGATGGCTGCTCAGCCCGGGGTAACGCACCCACTCGACCTTGGGGTGCTCGGAGAGCATCTCGGCGACCTTGCGCGCGTTCTCCTGCGAGTAGCGGGCCCTCAACGCCAGCGTCTTGAATCCGCGCAGCGCCAGCCAGGCCTGGTGCGGGTCCATGCAGGCGCCGAGGAAGGCGTGCACCGGACGAATCCGCTCGTAGAGCTGTTCGTCCTTGGGCACTATCATTCCGGCCACCACGTCGGTGTGACCGTTGATGAACTTGGTCATGCTGTGAAACGAGATGTCCGCTCCCAGCGACAGCGGCCTTTGCAGGATCGGGCTGGAGAAGGTGTTGTCCACCATCAGCAGCGCGCCGGCTTCACGCGCGATCTCGGCCACGGCCGCGATGTCGGTGATCACGATCGTGGGGTTGGCCGGCGTCTCGACGAAGATCAGCTTGGTGTTGGGTCGAATCGCCGATTTGACCGCGTCGATGTCGGCCGTGTCGACGAAGGACGCCTCCAGCCCGAAGCGCGACCAGTCGCGCTCGATCACCATCCGGGACGGCCCGTAGACCGAGCTGGTGCCGACCAGGTGATCTCCCTTGTTCAGCAGCGCGAACAGCGCGGTGTTGAGCGCCGCCAGACCCGACCCGGTGGCCAGCCCGTCGTAGCCTCCCTCGACCGCGGCGACCGCCTCTTCCAGCCTGGCGATCGTGGGATTTCCCATCCGCGTGTAGATGTAGCCTTCCTCCTCTCCGGCGAACCGCGCCGCGCCCTGCGCGCAATTCTCGAAGGCGAAGGTCGAGCTCTGGATCAATGGCGGCGCGACCGCGCCGGTGGACGGGTCGACGTGCTGACCGGCGTGAATCGTCTTGGTCTCGATGCCCGTTTTCGACAGATCGTGCGACATGCTGCCGGCTCCTTTCTATTCGGCAAAAAGAGAAAAACACCTTCGTGGAAAGTTGTCGAGCTAAAGTTGAATATTTTGAATACTATTCGCTGACAGGCTCTGCAAGCAGTGTGAATCCGGCTGGCCGGCAAGGACCGGGCTGGTGGAAAACTCGCTACTCGAAGCTGATCTCGAGCGCGGTCTGCGGATTTCCTCCGGCCTCGCTGACCACCAGGTAGCCCCAGATCACGTCGCCCGACGGGTTGGTGAAATCGGCGGTCTCGGGCGGGCCCTCGACCGAGAAGACGCACTCCGAAGCTCCGCAGCCCGACACGTGCCTGAACGTCACGTCAGCGGCGGTGGTCTCTGTGATCGTCACGGTCTCGCCGGCCCCGACCCGCACCAGGAACCAGATGTCCTCTCCTCCCGAGCCGTCGCCGCAGTTGTTGCCTCCGCCAAAGGTGTTTCCGTAGTCGTCGAAATCACCGCTCCAGTAGGTGGGAAGCTCGTCGATCACGTGCGGGTTCTCGCACTCGTTGGGCTGGCAGCGCATCATCCAGTCGGGCTCTCCCCAGCCCCCGGCCTCCGGACCGCACTCGCCGGTGATGCAGCCTTCCGAATAGTAGTTCCAGCTGAACCACTCGTAGGCGCAGTAGATCGAGGTGGACAGGTCCTGCGTGCAGCATCCCACCTCGCGGTCACCGAAGGTCCAGGACGACTCGGAGCAGTTGGCCGGGGGAGTCTCCGGGCAGCAGACCAGGGTCGGATCCAGCTCGGCGGCCTCCTCGCACGGGCTCGGACCGGCGTCGGTGTCGGTGTCCGTGTCGGTGTCCGTGTCCGTGTCGGTGTCGGTGTCGGCGTCCGTGTCGGTGTCCGTGTCGGTGTCGGTGTCGGCGTCCGTGTCGGTGTCCGTGTCCGTGTCCGTGTCCGTGTCCGTGTCGGCGTCCGTGTCGGTGTCGGTGTCCGTGTCCGTGTCCGTGTCGGCGTCCGTGTCGGTGTCGGTGTCGGTGTCCGCGTCCGTGTCCGTATCCGTGTCGGTGTCCGTGTCCGTGTCGGTGTCCGTGTCCGTGTCGGTGTCCGTGTCGGCGTCCGTGTCGGTGTCGGCGTCCGCGTCCGTGTCCGTGTCGGCGTCCGTGTCGGTGTCCGTGTCGGCGTCCGTGTCGGTGTCGGCGTCCGCGTCCGTGTCCGTGTCGGCGTCCGCGTCGGCGTCGGCATCCGTGTCCGCATCGGTGTCCCCGTCCGCACCCGTGTCCCCGGCGTCGGCATCGAAGGGGTTCGGCGCGGAACCGCCGCATCCCACGGAAAAAACGAATGCCAGCAGGAGAATGGCTAGCGACGTGTGCTTTTCAAACATGCAGGCAAGCTCCTTTCACCGGCCCAGTCCAACCGGCAAACAACATTATACACGAAAAGAGCGGTTTGATAGCTCAAATAGGGGGCAAAGAAATCTCGAACGCGCTCGTCACGAAGCCAGGTAGCCCAGACCTCTTTCCACCAGCGACCAGCTGACGAAGAACGGCTTGCGCCTGATGGCGACCGACACCTGGTCTCCGCTGACCTCGTAGTTGCCGTCGAACATACCGGTGAAACGTCCGCGCCTCGAGTTGCCGCTGACCAGCACCCGATCCTGGGCGATGGCGCAGACCTGGTCGAGAAGCTCTTCCGGATTCCTGTTGATGCGTACGTTGAACTCCATGGCTTCAGTCCTCCCGATATCACGCCTCACCAACAAGCTAGCTGGAAAACGACCCGGGGAGCAAAAAAGCGGCGCGCGGAAAAAAATGACCAAATTGGGCAGAGATTTTGCAACAATGGTGGCAAACGAGGTCTCGGATCCCCAATCGGGGAGGGGAGGTGTCCGGTGCGCTCATACGTCGTGCTCGCAATACCGGTCCTGTCGCTGCTCTTCTGCGGCTGCCGCGCGACCGACGCGCTCGATCTGACCTGCCGAATCGACGCCGAGTGCCCGGACGGTTCGATCTGCGGAGCCGAGGGGGTGTGCATCGACGGGTGCCGCGTCAACGCGGACTGCCCCGAGGGCGAGGTCTGTCTCGCCGCCACCTGGCAGTGCTCGGGAAGCTCCGACGCAGACTCGGACGCCGACGCGGACTCGGACGCCGACGCGGACTCGGACGCCGACGCGGACTCGGACGCCGACGCGGAATGCCCCGAGCCCGGCACGGTCTCCTGCGAGAGCGACGAGGACTGCGGCGGCGGGCCCTGCGCCTGCCTCGACCTGATCGACTACGGCGGCTGGTGCTACCCGGACTGCAGCGACTGCTCGAGCCCCTACCGGTGCGTCCAGGGCGGCTGCCTGTACGTGGGTGATGTCGTCTGGGGATTCGATTTGAAAATCGTAGATCCGGAAGTGGGCGGAGTGGACTACGTCGATTTCGAGGTCGCGCTGGACACGCTGGAGCTGAGCTTCGCCTACGCCTACGCGATGATCGACGAGCAGTACGGATACGCGTGGATCGTCGCCGTCGCGCCGGAGGGAATCGATGGCGGCCACTTGCTGCAGATCGGAGTGGATCTGGACGCCTACCAGGTGGGTGGACTCGATCTCCAGCAGATGAACAGCTCGATCACGATCACTCATTACGTCTCCTGGGAATCCGAGCATCCGACCGGACTGGCGATCTCGAGCTGGGACGGCTCCGACGTGCTGGAGCTGAGCTGCGCCGACCAGGAGGTCGGAGGACACGTGAGCGGGACGCTCGACGTCCCGATGATGGAGTACCGCTATGACCTGTAAGATCGAGACCGCTTTTGGGTGCACTGTTGTCGTATGCGCGCTCGCCGCGGCCGGCTGCGCGAGCGTCAGCGCCCTGGACGAATGCGGGGACGGCCTCTGCTCCTCCGGGGAGAACAGCGAGACCTGCCCCGAGGACTGCTCGGAAGGAGGAGGGGTTTGCGGGGACGGTGTCTGCGTGGCGCCGGAAGACGAGCTCAACTGCCCAAAGGACTGCTCCAGCGCGGATTCCGACGCGGACGTCGACTCCGACGCGGACGCCGACTCCGACGCGGACGCCGACTCCGATTCCGATTCCGACGCGGACTCCGACTCCGACTCCGATTCCGACACGGACGCCGTCTGCGGCGACTCGATCTGCAACGGAGACGAGAGCTGCGAGTCCTGCCCCGAGGACTGTGGGCCCTGTCCCGACGTCTGCGGCGACGACGTCTGCGGCGAGACCGAGACCTGCCAGTCCTGTCCAGAGGACTGCGGGCTCTGCCCGGACGTCTGCGGCGACAACGTCTGCGGCGAGAGCGAGACCTGCCAGTCCTGCCCCGAGGACTGCGGGCCCTGCCCCGACGTCTGCGGCGACGATATCTGCGGGCCCACCGAGACCTGCCAGTCCTGTCCGACCGACTGCGGCCCCTGTCCCGGCTGCGGCGACGACCTCTGCGACGACTCGGAGAGCTGCACGAGCTGCCCCGAGGACTGCGGACCCTGTCCCGACGTCTGCGGCGACGGAACCTGCGGCTACACCGAGAGCTGCGAGTCCTGCCCCGAGGACTGCGGACCCTGTCCCGACATGTGCGGCGACGACCTCTGCGGACCCACCGAGAGCTGCGCCTCCTGCCCCGACGACTGCGGACCCTGCCCGGGCTGCGGCAACGGCATCTGCGATCCGTCGGAGACGTGCGTCAGCTGTCCGGCCGACTGCGGGCTCTGCCCGGACGTCTGCGGCGACAACGTCTGCGGCGAGAGCGAGACCTGCCAGTCCTGCCCCGAGGACTGCGGGCTCTGCCCCGACGTCTGCGGCGACGACCTCTGCGGTCCGACCGAAACCTGCCAGTCCTGCCCGGCCGACTGCGGCGTCTGTCCCGGCTGCGGCAACGGCATCTGCGACGACTCGGAGAGCTGCGTGACCTGTCCCGAGGACTGCGGTGATTGTCCCGACGTCTGCGGCGACGACCTCTGCGGACCCAGCGAGAGCTGCGAATCCTGTCCCGAGGACTGCGGAGATTGTCCCGACGTCTGCGGCGACGACCTCTGCGGACCCAGCGAGAGCTGCGCCTCCTGCCCGGCCGACTGCGGCCAGTGCCCGGACGTCTGCGGCGACGACCTCTGCGGGCCCAGCGAGGGCTGCGCCTCGTGCCCCGAAGACTGCGGCGAATGCGAGGGCTGCGGCGACTCGGCCTGCTCGGTCTCCGAGACCTGCATGACCTGTCCGGAGGACTGCGGGCCCTGCCCCGACGTCTGCGGCGACGACAGCTGCGGGCCGAGCGAGAGCTGCTCCTCCTGCCCGGCCGACTGCGGCGCCTGCCCGGGCTGCGGAGACGACGAGTGCGGCGACGACGAAAGCTGCAGCTCCTGCCCGGCCGACTGCGGCGTCTGTCCCGACTCCTGCGGCGACGGAGTCTGCGGCCCGACCGAGACCTGCGAGTCGTGCCCGTCGGAGTGCGGCGTCTGCCCGGCGATCTGCGGCGACTGGGTCTGCGGCCAGGCCGAGAGCTGCGCCACCTGTCCGCAGGACTGCGGCCTCTGCCCCGGTGTCTGCGGCGACGACGTCTGCGACGACGACGAGACCTGCGGATCCTGCCCGGCCGACTGCGGAAAGTGTCCCGACGTCTGCGGCGACGGGATCTGCGGCCAGGCCGAGAGCTGCGAGTCCTGTCCCGCGGATTGCGGGAGCTGCCCCTCGAGCTGCGGCAACTGGGAGTGCGATCCGGGCGAGAGCTGCGAGTCGTGCTGGATAGACTGCGGGCAATGCCCGGGCTGCGGCGACGAACAGTGCGACGACGACGAGAGCTGCGAGTCCTGTCCGCAGGACTGCGGGCTCTGCCCCGGCGCATGCGGCGACGGCGTCTGCACCTACGGCTACGAGTCGTGCCACGACTGCCCGGCCGACTGCGGGCAGTGCCCCGACGTCTGCGGCGACGACCACTGCGGGCCGGACGAGGACTGCGAGTCGTGTCCCGGCGACTGCGGCAAGTGCCCCGGCGAGTGCGGCAACTGGCGCTGCGAGCACGACGAGTCGTGCGGGAGCTGCCCCACCGACTGCGGGATCTGCGAGCCGGAGTGCGGAGACGGGCAGTGCGACTGGAACGAGAGCTGCGCGGGCTGTCCCGAGGACTGCGGGCCGTGCCCCGACGTCTGCGGCGACGACCTCTGCAGCGCGACCGAGACCTGCCTGTCCTGCGCCGACGACTGCGGCTCCTGCCCGGCCTGCGGCGACGGGATGTGCGACTGGCCCGAGCAGTGCACCTCTTGCCCGGACGACTGCGGCTGGTGCGAGGACCAGTGCTACGACGAGATCTGCGGTTCGGACGAGGACTGCGAATCGTGCTGGTGGGACTGCGGGCAGTGCCTCGAGTGCGGCGACGGGGTCTGCTCGGTGGACGAGCAGTGCGGGTCCTGCCCCGAGGACTGCGGCCTGTGCCCCGACACCTGCGGCGACGACGTCTGCGGCACCAGCGAGTCGTGCTGGCGCTGTCCGGCCGACTGCGGCGAGTGCGCGCCGGTCTGCGGGGACGGAATCTGCACCGGCGACGAGAGCTGCACCAGCTGCTGGCGGGACTGCGGGCAGTGCGCCCAGTGCGGCGACTGGCAGTGCCAGCCGTCGGAGAGCTGCGTCAGCTGCCCCTGGGACTGCGACACCTGCGAGGACGTCTGCGGGGACGGGATGTGCGGAGCCGAGACGTGCTCGCAGTGCCCCGAGGACTGCGGGCCCTGCCCCGACTCCTGCGGGGACGGAATCTGCGGCCCCACCGAGTCCTGCTGGCGCTGCGCCGGCGATTGCGGCCCCTGCCCCGACGTCTGCGGCGACTGGCAGTGCGGCCCGAGCGAGTCGTGCCTCTCCTGCGAGATGGACTGCGGGCTGTGCCCGGCGGTCTGCGGCGACGCGGTCTGCAACCCCACCGAGCACTGCGGCTCCTGTCCGGCCGACTGCGGCACCTGCTCGTCGTGCGGGGACGAGTGGTGCGGCTGGAACGAGAACGGGGTCAACTGTCCAGAGGACTGCGGCGCTGCCCAGGACGTCTGCGGCAACGGCACCTGCGGGCCGGAGGAGAGCTGCGGCGACTGCCCGGCCGACTGCGGGAGCTGCTGGTCCTCTTGCGGCGACTCCAGCTGCGGTCCGGCCGAGCACTGCGGCGACTGCCCTCAGGACTGCGGCCCCTGCCCCGACACCTGCGGCGACGACGTCTGCGGGCCTGGCGAGGACTGCCTGAGCTGCGAGAGAGACTGCGGCGCTTGCTAGTGCCTCGTCAACGAGGGTGAAACGCCCCGGTACGAGACGAGAAGGCTTGCGTAGGCAGGAAACGGTGTGGAAAGCTGTCTTGCAATCTCGAAAAGCGAGGAGAGGCGAACATGATTCGCAAACTCAGCGTATCAAACTACAGGAGCATCGGTGCGGATATCGAGATTAGACCGGCGGCGTTGTCGGTTCTGGTCGGTCCGAACGGATCGGGGAAGTCGAACATTCTCGATGTCCTGTCCTTCGTGCGTGACGCGACGGTCCAGGGTCTGCCGGCCGCTATTTCCATACGGGGAGGAATCGACAGCGTCCGGCGACGCAGTCACGGTCGGCCGTTCGACGTTCGCGTGGAACTCGACTTGTCGCTTGCGCAGGGAGAGGCCAGCTATGAATTCTGCATCACCGGAGATCGCAAGGAGGAGTACCGTATAAAATGGGAAAAGGCCTCTGTTTCCAATCCCCGAGAAACACATCACCTAGAACGCACCGAGGATGGCTGGAAAAGCCCGGTGGGTATTCTGCCGCGCATGGACAACCAGTCGCTGGCTCTCACCGCACTCGGTGGCACCGAGCAGTTCAAGCCGCTCGCAGACGTGCTCTCGGGGATGATCGTCTACTCCATTTTCCCAGACACGTTGCGCGCTCCCCAAAAATTCGACTCGACCAGACCGATGAAAGAACACGGCGAGAACTGGGTCTCCGTGCTGCGCGACCTCGTCAAGGATGAGGCCGCCAAGAACGATCTCGTCTCAGGGTTGAAGAAGCTCACCGGTGATATCGAGGATATCCAAATCGCGAATGCGGCCCAGCATCTGATCGCGCGGTTCAAGCAGCAAGCGAAAAGGACGAAGGGGAAGCGCTGGTTCGATGCCTCTGGACAGTCCGACGGAACTCTGCGAGTCGCGGGCCTACTCACTGCATTGCTGCAGAATCCACGTATTCCCGTGATCGGCATCGAAGAGCCGGAGCTTACGGTCCATCCGGGAGCGTTGCCAATGCTCGTCGACTACCTGCACCAAGCCAGCGAGGTCTCACAAATCATCATGACGACCCACAGCCCGATAGCCCTGGATGTCCTCGACGTGGTCAAGGACGCGGTTTTCGTCGTCGAACGAACCGAGGGCGAGACGGACGTCAAGAAGGTTGGGCCAGAGCAGCTCGAGCCTGTACGAAATCGTTTGTTGCATCTCGGAGATCTTTTCGTGTCGGGCGATCTCCAGCTCTCGCTTTTCGACGCTTCCTGAAGAGGCTCGAAGTTGCAAACGCGCAAGGGGTACATTCTGGTCGAGGGTCACGGAGAGCTGGAAGCAGCGCATAACCTCGTCGTGCGCCTCAGCATGGACGTCGGCCTCCACCTTCCCTGGAGCCCGCCTCGGCGCTGGCCGAACCTGGATCTATGGCAGGCGCGCAAAGGCGGTCTCGGAAGGGGAGCAAAAGTTTTCCGCTCGAAGCCGGATGCCGGAGCGCTCCTCGTCATCAAGGACGAGGACGACGGCTGTCCCAAGAAGCTGGCGCCACGAGTAGGAAAGCAGCTTCGTCAACTCGAGCTCCCGTTCCCCTCGGCCTATGTCCTGCTCAAGCCCGAGTACGAGGTGCTCTTCCTGCCGTGTCTGGCCGCCATGGGTTTTCCAAGCTGGGATCTGGACTCCTGGGAGGGGAGGAGGGGCATCAAGGAGTGGCTGTCCGAGCGCCTCCCCGAGGGTCGGTCCTACAAACCGACAGTGGATCAACTCCGACTGACTCGGAGCATCGACCTCGCAACCCTCCGTGCAGCAAACGTGCCCTGTTTCGGCACCCTCGAGCGAGCGTTGCGGTTCTTCAAGAGATCGCTCGGCACCCGTGGCACGGTCTACCCATGAACCAGTCCACGACAATCGTCGAAAAGCTGCGGTTGGCAGAGCGCTGGAACTTTTTTGCAACTCCAGGGCCCAAACGGTCGATATCCAGTGGTGATGGTTGTCCACACGGAAAAACAAGGCCCCGATCCGGCCGCGCGGCGACGCTGGCCGGCCCTGGCGGTCGTGCTCGCGGCGCTGGCCGCGGCCTCGCTGGCGGGAAGGTCGTTCTACAGCTCCGGCTCTCGGGCGCCGCTGCCCTCCGACAAGCAGGTCTGCGTCGCGGTCGAGATCGACGGCGACCCGCTCGGGATCGCCTGCGCGCCGCACGGGCGAAACCTGGCGCGGGAGTCGATCGCCCGCCTGGGGCTGCCCGCCTCGTGCGCGGAGGCGTCTCCGTCGCGTCCGCTCCGGCCCGGGGACCTGCTGCGCTTCACAACGTCCGGATCGGGCTGCGCCGCGGAGCCGCCGCGTCCGGCCGCGGGATCGTTGCGCCTGATGTGCGGCGGCGGAATCGATCCCAACCGGGACCCGCTCTCGGACCTGGAGCTGCTGCCCCGAATCGGTCCGGTCAAGGCCGGGCGAATCGTCGAGTCGAGACGGCGGGACGGCCCCTTCGAGACGATCGAAGACCTGCGCCGCGTGCGGGGAATCGGTCCCAGGACGGTGGAAATCCTCGAAGGATGGATAGAGATCTCGCAAGACCGGTGACCGTCTGGCACGAGAAAACGACAAATCGGAGATCTACTCCGGGGTTTCCCTGCTACGTCTTCTTGACATCTACTGTTGCTGCCCCGATGATTCCTGGGCGGTCCACGACGACGCGAGGGAGCTTTTCGTGGCCAAGCAACACCTGCTGATAGTCGATTCGGACCCGAAGAGCCTGCGCGTGCTCGAGGTCAGCCTGAAGAAGGCCGGTTACAGTGTGACCCGCGCCGTCAACGGGCAGGACGCGCTGGACAAGATACAGATCTCCTTGCCGGATCTCGTGATCTCCGAAGCCTCCATGCCCGAGATGGACGGTTTCGAGTTCAACCATCAGCTGAAGAGCTCACCGGAGTGGTCCGACATCCCCGTGATCTTCCTCACCGCCCAGAAATCGGTCGAGGACAAGATCCGCGGTCTCGAGGCGGGGGTGGAGGACTACCTGACGAAACCGATATTCATTCGGGAGATACTCGCGCGAGTCGGACTGGTGCTGCAGCGCAGGCAGCGCGAGCGGCTCGAGAACCGGGGATCGAAGACCAAGTTCACCGGCAGCCTGTCCGACATGGGCGTGGTCGACATCATCCAGACGATCGACATCAGCCGCAAATCGGGCGTGATCCACATGACCCGCGAGGACGACGCCGGCAAGATCTACTTCCGCGAAGGCAAGGTGATCGACGCCGAAACGAGCAGCCGTAGCGGGGCCGAGGCCGTCTACCGGATGCTGGTCTGGTCCGAGGGCAGCTTCGAGATCGAGTTCAACGACATCGACCGCGAGGACACGATCTCTCTTTCGACGCAGGGTCTCCTGATGGAGGGCATGCGCCGTCTCGACGAGTGGGGGCGCTTGCTCGAGCAGCTGCCGGCGCTCAGCGCCGTCTTCGACGTGGACGACGAGGTGCTGGCCGAGAGGCTGGGAGAGATCCCCGACGAGATCAACACGCTGCTCAAGCACTTCGACGGGCGGCGCAGCCTGATGTCGGTGGTCGACGCCAGCCCGCTGGGAGACCTCGAGGCGCTGACCGTGATCTCCAAGCTGTACTTCGAGGGACTGATCGTGGAATCGACCGCAAGGGAGGAACCGGCCCCGGTCGCAGAGGCGACCGAGCACGAGCCCGGGCTGGAGGACGAGTTGGCGGACGCCGGGGAGGAAAGCGGGCTGCACATGATGCCGGAGGAGCACGGCGCCGCCCCGGCCGAGCTGGAGAAAGAGCGCGAGGAGGACTCCACGTCCGGCACGCTGAAGCTCCCGCGCATCGCCGCCGAGCCGATCGCTCCGCGTCCGTCGGTGGAAGCGCCGCGAGGAGGCGGGTTCGTGGCCGCTCTCTCCCAGGCGCCGCCCGAGCCGCGACCCGCGGCCGAAAGATGGCCCGAGCCCCCCCCGCCCGGGGACGGCACGGAGCACACCACGCCGCGCTGGATACCCCCGACCAAGAGCACCCAGCTGCCGGGGGGACCCGTCCCGTACCAGCCGGAGCCGGCTCCGGGACCGGAACCGAGCGCTGGTACCGCGCCCGGAGGAGAGGGGGACGCGCCGCTCGAGTGGCCGGCGCCGGTGGTCGGCGAAGAGTCGCGATCTCGAACGGGTCGCACCACCGCGCGCTTCCAGACGGAAACCGGGCGACCCGAGCCCGAGCTGCAACCCCAGCCCGAGCCCGAGCCGCAACCGCAGTTGCAACCCGAGCCGCAGCCCGAGCCGCAACCCGAGCCTCAGCCCGAGCCTCAGCCCGAGCCTCAGCCCGAGCCTCAGCCCGAGCCCGAAGAAGAGCCCGAGGAAGCACCCGAAGGGGAAGTGGACGAGGACGACACGCAGCGAATCGTCCGCCAGGAGCGCACCTCGGACATCTGGGCGGACCAGGATCGGGTGCGCTCGAGGCGCTTCAAGCCCGCGGCGATCGCGATTGCGATCCTGGCGGTGGCGGCGATCGCGGTGATCGGTCTGCGCGACCGGTTGTTCAGCGGGGTCAAGGATTTCGACAGCGCGCCCGTGTTGCAGCAAGGCGAGGACGAGGCGGACGTGCAGCCGCTGGTCGCTGATCGCGGCGAGGAGCCCGCCGACGACGCCGAGCAGGAGGGCGACTGGGAGGAAGCCGAGCCCGAGCCGGCCGAGCCCGAGCCGACCGAGCCCGAGCCCGAAGCGGCCGAGCCCGAGCCGACCGAGCCCGAGCCCGAGGCGGCCGAGCCCGAACCGACCGAGCCCGAGGCGGAGGCCGCGGCCGAGGAGCCCTCGCAGGCGTCGGGCGACGAGCAGGACTACCGCGAGCTTCTCTCCAAGGCGCGAGGAAAGGCCCGACGCAAGAAGATCGAGCTGCTCGAGGAAGCGATCGAGGTCTACCCCCGTGGAGACGAAGCGCTGGCCGAGCTGGCGACGCTGCAGATGGAGCTGCCCAACAAGCGCGCAGAAGCGATGGACCTGGCGCGCCGCGCCGCGACCGCCAACCCGGACAACGGCCAGGCCTGGCTGGTGATCGGCTACATCCACCAACTGGAGAACGAACGCGAGCAGTCGCGCGAGGCCTACACCAAATGCGCCCAGTGCCCGGGCCCCAGAATGTACGTCAGGGAGTGCAAGCGGCTGGTGCGCTGACCGCTACTCGATTCGCCCCTCCACGATGTCCAGCTCCTCGCCGACGCGATCAACGACCTCGGAAATATAGTTCTGACCCTTGTAGAGCTTGCCGTTGACGAAGAAGGTCGGCGTTCCCCGCACGCCGAACCGCATCCCCTCCAGCTTGTCCTGCTCGATGACCTGCATCGCCCCGGAGTCGTGCCAGTCGGACTCGAACTTCTCCATGTCGAGCCCGACCTGGCGGGCGTAGCGGCGCACGTCGTCGTCCGCCAGATCGGTACGATTGTCGAACATGATGTCGTACAGCTCCCAGAACTTGCCCTGCTTGAAGGCGGCCAGGCCGGCCAGCGCGGTCGAGACGCCGTGCGAGTGGCTGCGGACCGGGAAGAACTTGTAGTAGTGGACCACGTCGCCGGCGAACCTCTTCTTGAACTGGCGCTTCATCCTGGGCGCCAGGTCGGCGCAGAAGGGACACTGGAAGCAGGCGTACTCGACGAGCTCGACCTTGGCGTTCGGGTTGCCCCGGTAGGGGTGATCGCTCAGGTCGATGTCGCAGGTCTCGTCGGGAAAGGCCGACTCGTGGCGCAGCCGGATGCCCTTTTCGATGAAATCGTCCGACTTGTTCTTGCGCACCATCCGCATCACGAACCCGGCGTGGCGGGCGGCGATGCGATCGCCCTTGGCCAGGCACTCGCCGATCTTGCCGCTGCAGCCGCGGGTGTTGTCCAGCTCGTCGAGCAGCGACGCGACGCGCGACTTCTGCTCAGCGTTCAGCTTGGAGGCGTCGGCGCCGATCGCCTCGTCCCAGGCCACGTCCGACGCCTCGAGCACGGGAGCCGTCGACACGCACAGGGCTGCGAATACGACCACGATCATGAGTTTAGAGCTACGCATCTTGCTTTCTCCTCTCGCGCCAGTGGTCCAGAGTGAACCGATCCGGCTTCATCCAGACCAGCAGCGCCCCTACGATCAGCAAACCGATGTCCCGCACGATCAGGTCGGCGTTCATCTCCTCGCCCGCCTCGGCCGAGGCGAAGCAGCCGCACTGGAGGTGCAGGTCCGCGGCGAGCGCCATCGAGATCGCGACGATGAACATCACGTTCATCCCGCAGGTCAAAAGAGCGGCCGGCCTGGTCAGCAGACCCAGCACCAGCAGCGCCCCGGTCGTCAGCTCCACCCAGGGCAGGATGATCGCCTGCAAGTTGACCAGCCCGAGCGGCAGGATCTGGTAGGTGGCGACCTGCATGCCGAAATCGAACGGCTCGGCGATCTTGTGGATGCAGGCCCAGATGAAGGTCACCGCGAGCAGCAGCCGGCCGGCCACACCAAAGCCGTCCTTGAGCCATTTCGCCCGCGCGCTCATGACCCGCCTCCTTCGCTCGGTTCGACCGTGGGAACCCCGTTTTTCTTCAGTTTTTCGAGCCCGCCGGCGAAATGCTTGACCCCGGGAATCTCCATCTCGACCAGCTGCTCGGCCAGCGGCTCGGCAAAATCGACCTTTTTTTCGGGATTTACCGGATCGGCATAGATGCCGTAGACAATGACCTTTTCGGCCTGCCCTCCCTCGACTTTTTTCTCCACCCGGGCCACGTCCTCGTCGCTGGCTCCGAACAGCACCGAGTAGGGCACGTTGATCGCTCCTTCGACGTGCTCCTCCTCGAAGGCCCCGGCCGGGCGCGCGTCCACGTAGAGCACTCCGGCTTCCCGGCCGACCAGATCCTCACGGCCCGCGGCCTGGGACTCGACCTCGGCGTCCTTGCACGGAGCGAAGATGTCGTACTCCACCTCGGCCACCAGCGGGATCCCGTCCGATCGCACCAGGTTGGTGCCGATCGCCAGCGCCGCCGAAGCGACCAGCACGAAGAACGCCTGGAGCGCGATAGTGAAAGCTGTCTTCATCGGGCTCGACCTCCTGTCCGTGCAACTGTCGAACAGCCGCGAGAATCACAATATTTCTTCGTTGCTCCATTTTCAACGAAAGGTTGGCTCGTATTTCCAGCTCGACTACATCGACAGACAAGATCGTTTTATTGGCGGGAAACGTCCAGGCGCGGTATTTGTTGTCTTGAAAGAGACGATGGTAGAAATCGAGCACCACGGATGGTCCGAGGAGGTGCCGCTGCGCAAGAGCGCCGACCCGATCGCGGTGGCTGCCGGAACGATCGGCGTGATCGCGACCGGCGCGCTTCTGCTGGCGCTGCCGATCATCGCCGAGGCGGCGGTAGAGCCCCCGGCTCCCGAGCGCGACGCCGAGCCGATGGAGTACGTCGAGGCGCGCCTGCTCAAGCTCGGCGAGATCAAGGACGAAAAGGCGCTGCCCGATCGCGTGGTGCCGCCGCAGCCCACCGCTCCCGAGGAGGTTCTTCCGCTCGACCGAGACGAGGATCGCCCCGAGCCGCCCGAGGAGCCGGAGAAGAAGCCCGAGCGCCAACCCGACGCGGTCAGCGACAACGAGCTGCGCAAGGTGTTCGAAAAAGCCCGCGCGTTCGCCGAAATCCAGGACGACTACACTCCCGAGGGGCACCCGGACGGAGTGCCCGACGGAGAGGTGACCGATCCCTCGCTGGCCTCGATCGGCGCCACCTACGGTCATCGCATCAAGCGCATCTTCCTCGAGCGCTGGATCGTTCCAACGCTGCTCAGCGAGAGCCAGCTCGAGGGTTTGCGGGTCAAGGTCAACCTGCGCGTCGACATAGAGATGGTGATCACGGACATCGAATATCTCAAAGAATCCAACAGCGAGATCTTCAACGACTCGGTCAAGAACGCGATCGAGCGCGTGCGCGAGGAGGTTCGCACCCTGCCCGACCCGCCCGAGGCGATCGCCTCGCGGATCTTCGGCGGCGGGATCAACATCACGTTCAACGGCGAAGAGGCCAGCTACGAGTGAGCCGCCGGGAACTTACACCGCGACCCGGGCGTTTGTTATGTTGAAACGACGAGAACGAAACCAAAAACACTGCGAGGTAACGAGATGAGGCAACTTGTGCTTATCCTCGCCGGCTCGCTGCTGGCGGCGACCGCGATATCGATGCTGCCCGGCGAGGCGGTCTCGGACAAGCCCAAAGAGAAAGAGGGCGAGGAGGAGGAGGAGCCCCTCCCGCTGCGCAGCGACAACGCTCCGCTGGAGGTGGAGCTGTGGGGCGGAATTCGCGACCTGTACAGGATCGCCGTTCCGCGGCCGCTCGGTCACGCCGAGGCGGCGCGCGAGGCGCGCGAGATCCAGGCCCGCGACTTCGAGCTCTCCAGCCTGTTCGAGGTGCTCGACCAGCGTTCCTACCTCGCCGACCTGGCGGCCGAGGGGATGTCGATCCAAAAAGATCCCTGGGTCCAGATCGGCGCCCAGGGCGTGACCAAGTGCCGCGTGGATCGGGCCGGAGGGCGCGTCGAGCTGCAGTGCCGGCTGTTCGAGGTGGCGCGCGGAGGCGAGGCGGTGCTTTCCCGCTCGTACTCGGGGGCCGAGGACGAGCTGCGCTCGCTGGTGCACAAGTGGGTCAACGCCGTGATCGAGCACTTCACCGGAGAGCCCGGCGCCTTCGGCACGCGGCTGGCCTTTTCGCGCCGGATCGGTCCCGGCGTCAAGCACGTCTGCACCGCGGACTGGACCGGCGGCGGCGTGCAGCGCGTGACCCGCAACCGCTCGATCAACCTGCTGCCGGCCTGGGGGCCGGGCGGCTCGATCTACTACACGTCGTTCGTCGAGGGCGCGCCCTACCTCTACCGCACCGGGCAGCGCAAGGCCGTGCTCTCCGAGCCGGGCCTCAACATGGGCGCCGCGTTTCACGGCGGCAAGATGGCGGTCGTGCTCTCGCGCGACGGCAACCCCGAGATCTACGTGGGCGGCGCCGACGGCTCGGGCCTGAGGCGGATCACGCACTCCGGGGCGATCGACGTCTCGCCGACCTGGAGCCCGGACGGCTCCAAGATCGCGTTCGTCTCCGACCGGCACGGCTCGCCGCAGATCTTCGTCACCAGCGCGGGAGGAGGGGGCGCCAAGCGCGTCACCTACCAGGGCAGCTACAACCAGACGCCCTGCTGGTGCCCGCGGCCCGGCTCGAACCTGATCGCCTTCACCGGCCGCGCCGGAGGCACCTACGACGTCTTCACCGTCGACGCCTCGGGAGGAAACATCCGCCGATTGACCCAGCACCAGGGCCGCAACATGGACCCGGCCTTCTCACCGGACTGCCGCCAGGTGGCGTTCCACTCCTCGCGGGGAGGAATCCACGTCTCCAACCCCGAGGGCCTCAACCAGCAGCTCGTGATCAAGGGCCAGGCCGACACGATCAAGTGGTCGCACTGACGCAGATGTTCGACGACTACACGAGCTCGCCGAACGCGCTGTACAGCTCGTACACCGACAACGACTCGGTCACCCAGGACCGCTACGTGGTCACCCCGCCCGATCGCCGCGCTGCCGAACTGATCGCCCCGGAGCCGGGGCTCGGAAGGCTCACTCCCGCTGCGCCGACTCAGCCCTCCACGGGCTGGTGGCAGTAGTCGCACCCCTTGGGCAGCCCCTTCTTGCGGTGGCAGCCGTTGCACGACTTGTGGTAGGCGGCGCGCGCAGTGGGGGCGTTGATCTCGCGGGCCCGGTGGCAGTCCCGGCCAGCCCCGCACGACCGCCGGCCCGAGCCCTTGTGGTGGCAGCGCACGCACTTGACACCGAGCCGCTGGTGCTTCCAGTGGTCGAAATGCGTGACGCCCTTGCCGCCCTTGTTCGACCCGATCACGGACTTCTCGACGCCCTTGCCGACGAACTCCTCGCCGTCCGCGCCGTCGTCCTCGACCGCCTCGTCCGCGCCGTCGTCTTTTGCGGTCTCGTCGTCCGCGGCCCCGTCCTCGGGCGCGGCCGCCTCCTCGGGCGCCGCCTCCTCGGGCGCCGCCTCCTCGGGCGCCGCCTCCTCGGGCGCCGCCTCCTCGGGCGCGGCCGGTCTCTCGGGCTCGGGCGGCTCTGCGCCGCCGCAGGCGAGCAGTACCCCCGCGAGCCCGGCGGCGGCGACCAGCGTGATCGCGTCTCTCATCGTCACTCCCCTCGTTTCGAGTTTCGACCGAGTCGATGAGAATCGTAGCGGGGCGCGCCGGCGAGGTCAAACCCGGCCGGCGCGCCGGAGCAGGGAGCGGGGCTCGGCGGTGACAGGGGGAGCTATCGATTTCGCAAGTGGCGAGGTCATCATCGCGAATGTACGGAAACGGCGCTCGAAGCGGTTCACGCGGATATGTGTGCCTACGAGCGACAGCCCTAGCGTGCGTGGTACACTCTTTTTGAATCACCATCCGAGCGGGGGTAGCGTTCCCGTGTGCAAAGGAGCCCGGTCATGAGTATTTTCTGGCGTGTTTGTTTCGTCTTCTTGGCCCTGTCGCTGTTGCAGCCCGGCTGCGGGGACGACGGCGGGTCGGGCTCGGACGCCGACTCGGATTCCGACTCCGACTCGGACTCGGACGCCGATTCCGACTCCGACTCCGATTCCGACTCCGATTCCGACTCCGACTCGGACGCCTCGCGGGTGATCGGTCACGACTGCACCGATCTGTCCGCGATTCCGTCCGACGCGATCGACGCGGCGCAGGACGGGCTGCACGTGGTCTACCAGCACACCTCGCACGGCAGCCAGCTGATCACCGGGATGGACGCCCTGGCCGCCTTCCCGCCGTTCGGCGACGACTACGCCTGGGACGACTCGGGATCGGCCGCCGGCGCGCTGGATCTGGACGACTACGGCATCCCGGCCGACTGCCCGGATCTGAGCCAGGGCGACTGGGTCGACGGCGACGGCGACACGCCCTGGGTGGTCGGCACCCGCGAGCTGCTCGACGATCCCTCCAACAGCCACGTCGATGTCGTAGTCTGGTCGTGGTGCAGCATCGACGGACACGACGCTCAGCGCTACGTGGACAACATGGAGAAGCTCGTCGCCGAGTACCCCGAGGTGACCTTCGTCTTCATGACCGGCCACGCCCAGGGCCAGGGCGAGGACGCCACCCCCGACAGCGTGCACTACAACAACGAGCTGATCCGCCAGCACTGCCTGGACAACAATCGCTGGCTGTTCGACTTCGCCGACATCGAGGCCTACGACCCGGACGGAGAGTACTACTGGGACCAGGCGCTCCAGGACAATCTCGACTACTCGGGCGGCAACTGGGCCGCGGAGTGGATCGCCGCCAACCCGGACAGCGAGCCGGCCCGCCTGACCACCGGCGAGGGGGTCGACGGCTACGACGGCTGCAGCGGCTGCGCCCACTCGGACAATCCACCCGAGGCCAATCTCAACTGCGTGCTCAAGGGACGCGCCGCCTGGTGGCTGTGGGCCCGGATCGCGGGCTGGGAGGGCGGTTGATCCAAGCCGCAACCCCCAGTCTTCGGACCTGACTCGCTGATCGAGGCTCCCTGCCTGCCCGGGGGAAAGGATGCTCACCGCGCCTTCTTCCCCGCGCAGGATCTGCGCGGGCTGGATTGGATCCGCCGTGGTATCGACCACGGCGGTATCCGGCATCGCAGGCCCCCGGCGGGGTTCATCCCCCGCCGGGTCCAGCCCAGCCCGGGCGGATCTCCGCCCGGGCTCGAGCTCGCTGATCGAGGCCGACTTTTGCGCCCGTCCGTGCGCCGCGCCCTGAACAGGGCGCGGTCAGGATGGCCTGTGCTCCCGCGAGGCCGGTGACCCTCCCGGCCAAGCCCGGCGGGCTCGAGCGTCCCCAGTCTTCGGACCTGACCCGCTGATCGAGGTCGACCCGCGGGACCGGCCGCGTGTGTGTAAGGATGCGGCGGGCTATCAAGATGTTCGCCTACCTGGTACTCTTGTTCGATCCCGCGCCCCACCCGCTCCTTTGCGTTGAGGAGCCGGAGAACCAGCTCTATCCGTCCCTTCTCGAGGAGCTCGCCGAGGAGTTCCGGGATTATGCCAGGCGTGGGGGCCAGGTGTTCGTCTCGACCCACTCGCCGGACTTCTTGAACGCCTGCAACCTCGAGGAGGTCTTCTGGCTGACCAAGGCAGCGGGCTTCGCCGAGGTGCGTCGGGCAGAGACAGACGAACAGATTCCTCGCCGCCGCCCGAGCCGCAGGCGGCGGCCAGCAGCGCCGCGGCCGGCGCCAGCCACGCCGCCGCCAACGCCCCCAACATCTTGCGCGCGGCGATCATCCCGGCTCCATTCTACCACGACTCGCTAGACGCCGCCGTTGTTGATGCTCATTCCGAGCACTTCGTCGGGCATGGTCGAGGAGATGATCAGGTCGGCGTCGTCGGCTGTCTGCTTGTCCTCGAGCGTCGGGCCTCCGAAGAAGACGAAGACGCGCCCGGGGAACAGATCGTGCTCTCCGATCGAATCCCCGGTGGCCGACACCCCGAAGTCCATCAGCCCGTCGCCGTTGACGTCTCCCACGCCCGAGGCGTAGTGCGCGAACCATGGATCTCCGTTGCCGGCGATGATGACGTCGGCGTCCTCGGCGTCCATCTCCGGCGGCAGGTCCGGGCCGCCGTACACGATGTAAATCGCGCCGAGCGGATCGACGTCGTCCCATCCCTCGTAGTTCTCGAGATTGCCCAACCTGGTGAAGCCGATGTCGTCGTAGCCGTCTCCGTTCACGTCTCCCGGGCCGAAGGGGTTCGTGTTGTCGTCTTCGATGCCGGTGACAGCGGGGTGGTGGATGCGTATCATCATGTCATCCTTTGACGGTTCAGTCGGAAGATCAGGGCCTCCCCTCGGGACGATGCACGAAACGCTCGCGACTCACCAGCGGCTCCCCGTAGAGGCA
>CAZHCG010000065.1:0-25100 GCA_964530995.1 uncultured Myxococcales bacterium | reverse complement strand
TGTCGGTGTCGGTGTCGGTGTCGGTGTCGGTATCGGTGTCGGTGTCGGTGTCGGTGTCGGTGTCGGTGTCGGCGTCGGTGTCGGTATCGGCGTCGGTGTCGGTGTCGGTGTCGGTATCGGCGTCGGTGTCGGTATCGGCGTCGGTGTCGCCGTCCGCGTCAGCGTCCGCCTCGCCGATCTCGCTCTGGTTGGCGTTCTCGCAGGCCGCGCCGAAGAACGAAATCGAGACGATCAACGCAAGCAGCCCCAACTCGTTTGTCCTTTTCATTTTCCGCTCCCCTTCTTTTCACTCGTACCACGGGCAGAGCCGTTGCGGGATCGCGAAGCTGTTGCCCAGGGTCGAATCGATGCTGGGTCCCATCTGGATCGGGTCCAGGAAGGTGCCGTCTCCGTTGCCCAGGTAGACGTCGATGCGCGACGGACCGCTCCAGGCGGACTGATAATTGTGCCCGACCATGATGTCCATATCTCCGTCGAAGTCGAAATCGAAGGTCCGGGCGCTCGAAGTGGTGCCCGGCTCGTCCGAGCCGGACTCGATACCCGGCTCGATGTCGAACGCCTCGTAGGATGTGGCCTCGAAGGTGCCCATCCCGGTGCCGAGGTAGATCCAGGCCTGCCCGGGATCGCCGTCGTCGTCGAGGCCGAGGATCACGTCGCCGATATCGTCTCCGTCGAAGTCGGCGAAGACCGCGGAGTTCACGGGGAACTGGTGGGTGAAAAGCGGCGTCGGATCCTGGAAGGTGCCGTCTCCGTTGCCGTCCAGCCGGTAGAGCGGGGCCGAGGTGGCGGCGCCCGAGGCGTAGGTGGCCATCACCAGGTCCTTTACGCCGTCGCCGGTGATGTCCATCGATTGGCGGGCGATGCGCAGACCCCACTCGCCGTCGACCTCCGAGCCGGACCCGAGGTGGAAAGCCTCGCGCCTGGTGAAGGCGCACGACGTGTCCGGCCAGTCGGCCACGGCGCACGGTGCGGTGCGAACGTTTCCGTTGTTGAGGAAGGCGTAGCCGGTCGCGCTGGCGATGTAGTTAGGTTTGTCGACAGACCAGGAAACGATGTCGAAGCGGTCGTCTCCGTCCAGGTCGGCGACCAGCCCGCCGGGGCGGATCTCGGTCTTGCCCACGTAGATCTGGACGAACTCGTCCTCTTTCTCGGTGCGGTAGAAGAAGTACATGTCGTACTCGTCGTCAATATCGGCCGTGGCGTTGTGGCCGATGAAATCCATCTTGCCGTCCATGTCGAAGTCGGCGATAGCGAACACGCGGTAGTCATCGCCGATGTCGTCGCCCCACTCCAGCTGGTCCTGGAAGGTGCCGTCGCGGTTGGAGAGAAAAAAGTAGAAGGTGCCCTCGTCGTTGGCGTTGACCACGAACTCGGGGAACGGATCCAGGGGATAGGGGTCGTTCACGTCGAGGATGCCGTCGTCGTCGCCGTCCTCGGAAAACGGATCCGAGAGCACGCAGTCGTCCCCGTGCTCCAGCTCCTCCTCGTCGCCGATCCCGTCGTTGTCGTCGTCGGTGTCGGCGTTGTCGCCCGTGCCGTCGCTGTCGTTGTCGTTCCACTCCTCGGGATCCTCGGGGAAGGCGTCCTGATCGTCGGGCACGCCGTCCGAGTCCTGGTCCGGCTCGCCGGTGTCGGTGTCGCCATCGGTGTCCGTGTCGGTGTCGCCATCGGTGTCCGTGTCGGTGTCCGTATCGGTGTCGCTGTCCGCATCGGCATCGCTGTCGCTGTCGGAATCGGTGTCGCTGTCCGTATCCACGTCAGCGTCGGATCCCTCGGACGTGCTCGACGTGGCGCACCCTCCGAGAGCCCCCAGACAGAACAGGCCCCAAATAGACACGAATATGATTTCGCAACGCGACATACCCCTGCTCCTTTCCCCCCGCCGGCCTTTTTCAGCGGGATTATCGTAAAATTATAACACCAACGCGAAATCCGCGTCTCGAATTTGTCTCTACTCGTCGACGCAGCAGAGCACGCCGCCCTGCTCGTCCGCGATCGTCTTGACCACGTTGAGCGCCTCGGTGGTGGTGCCGCTGCCGCAGTCCCAGGCGTTGTCCAGCTCGGGGTACTTGCCCAGGTGGTTGCACCAGTCGCCGCAGTAGAGGTCGTTGCGCAGGCCCTTGCACAGGTCGTGGGATGACATGATCAGGGGAGCGCAGAGCTCCTGGGCGGTCTCGTTGCCGGAGAAATCGCAGCCCAGATCCCCGCAGCCGAACAGGTCGTTGGTCGAGGTCGCGGACGTGTTGCACTCGAAGGCGCCGTCCGACGACATCTGGGTGGTGAAGAAGACGGGGCTGGTGGCACCGTCCATCACTCCCTCGCAGCCTCCGGGGTTGCGCGCCAGCACGTCGTCGCGCCCGTAGCAGACGTGCCAGCCCTCGGCGCAGAGGTCGCTGACGCTGCAGCCCTCGCCTGACGAGTTGACGCCGTCGTTGCCCGCCTGGCGGTCGCAGCTGACCGGCATGTCGAAGATGCCGGCGATGTCCCAGGCGCCGTTGCAGGCCGCGATCAGCGGGTATCCCGTCTGGTCGACGAAACCCTCGCGGGTTCCGTCGGAGCAGCCCGCCGAATAGAAGGTCGAGCCGGTATCGGTATCGGTGTCGGTGTCGGTGTCGGCATCCGTGTCCGTGTCGGTGTCGGCATCCGTGTCCGCGTCGGTGTCGGCATCCGTATCCGCGTCGGTGTCGGCTCCGCCGCCGTCGTCGTCGTCGTCGGTTCCGTTTCCGCTGCTCGCGCTGCTGCAAGCCGCCAGCGCGAATGCGAGCGACGAAATCCACGCTTTTGAAGCGTACATTTTACACCTCCTGGGATACGAATCTGAACCCCGCAAGAGATCAAACGAACTCTACCATTGCAATGAGAAAATGTACGAACCTATTCCAAGAAGAACGGGAGTGCACCCTCCGCTCGGCGCGCGGGTCGCGGAATCACTCGGGTTGCTGGGGGTAGCAGATGCGGTCGATCTCGTTGGCCAGCTGGCAGGTCTGACCGTAGGGACAGTCGTCGGAGTCGTGGCAGACCACGGCGCAGTACCAGCGGCCGTTGTAGGTGTCCTCGATCACGCACTTCTCCAGGCCCGGCGCGATGTCGGGGCAGCGCTCGTGGTCCTGGGGACCGCAGCACTCGGTGGCGCAGATTCCCATCGCGTTGCCCAGGTCCTCGACGGTCTGGCAGCTGGTGTTCTCCGGGCAGTCTCCGAGGAACGGCTGGCAGGAGTCGCCCCAGTCGGGCTGGACCGGAGGATCGCAGCCGCCTCCGCCGTCGTCGCCGCCCGTCCCCGAGCCGACGCCGCCGTCGAAGGCGGGCGGCACCTCTGAGCAGGCCGCGAGCGAGAAGGTCGAAACGAGGACTACGAGCGGGAAGCCGACGCTTTTCATCACAAACCTCCCTGGCGATCGGATGTCGTATTCTACCAGCTCGGCCGCCGTTTGCGCAGGCTCTTCGAAAAGGCTCTCCGAAAAGCGACTCGCTTTCACTCGTCGCTTTTCACCAAACAGACGGTCGAGTGCTCCATTGCCGGCGATCGATCGAGCTCGGATTTTTCGTGCTCTCCGGCCGCTCAGCGTCTCATGGCGCGATCGACGAGCACGCGCTCCAGGTCGCGTCGCCCGTCGAGCACCGAGACGATCACGGCGTCTCGTCCGTGAACGCGGTAGCAGATGCGGTAGGGAGGCTCGATCAGCTCGCGAAAATCGACGATGCCCATCTCGCGGATTTCCGGGACCACCCGGCCCCGGTCGGGAGCCTGGGCCAGTGTCTCTGCGCGCTTCGTGACGAGTTCGTAAACGTGCGCGGCGGCTACGGGCGATTCGTGAGCCATGATCCAGCCCAGGATCGACTCCACGTCCTGGATCGCCGCTTCCGACCAGACGACGCGATATCTCCCAGCCATCGAAGGTCAGTCTTGTTTCGGCAGCAGAGCGGCGAGACGTCTCTTGGCGCGAGGGTGGTTGAGCGATCGTCCTTCGCGATAGTCGAGGTCTCCCTGCACCAGCGCCTTGAGCAGCAGCAGCGTCTCGCGCTGTCGCTCGAAAGAGTCAAAATCCTGCAAGACGGCCGTGGCGCGGCCGTGCTGGGTAATCACCACGGGTCTGCCGCTCTCCCGCGCGCTCCTGATCAGCTCGGCGGAGCGCGTCTTGAAGTCGGTGACGGGTCGGATGTTTTCGCGGCCGTTCATCCCTGCTCCTCTTTGAATCCAAATATAGCACCTTGTTCGGTACCAATCAATCGGTCGGGCCGAAGGGCGTTGAAGGGCAAAGTCTCGCTCTCACTCGTCGCTTTTCACGAAATAGGCGATCGCGTGCTCTATTGCGGGCAGCCAGTCGCGCCAGCCGTGGCCGCCGTCGTAGATCTCGATTCGGTGCTCCACCTCGCGCGCCTCGAGGAACTCGTGAAAGTCCACGCTCAGCCGCTCGAACTTGGACCACTCGCGCTCGCCGGCCGCCAGGAAGATCTTCTGCTCGAGGTGCGCGGGGCGATCGAGCACGAGCCGGTAGGGATCGTGGCGGCGCGCGAACTCGGGGTCGTCGCCGTCGCCGAAGACAGGCTCGAGGTCGGCCAGCATTCGCAAAATCGGGTTTTTCAGCATGCGCAGGGCCTGGGCGCGGTTCATCACGAAGCTCGAGAGGCAGGCGGTGGAGGCGAACAGCTCCGGGTGGGCGAGGCCGATCCGCAGCGCCGCGGCTCCGCCCATCGAGACTCCCAGGATGTGGCGCCGATCGCGATCCGAAAGCGCGCCGAGCATCGCCTCGCCGGCCGGGATCGCCTCTCGGAGCAGGTAGTCCTCCCAGCGCTGGCTGCCGTCGTGCCAGTTGGTCCAGTAGCCGCGGTCGCCGCTGGGCAGCAGCAGGTGCACCGGGGGAATCCGTCCGGCCAGCATCGCTTCTCGCAGCTGCCCGCTGACGCCGTGGCGGTCGAGCGCCAGGTGGTCCTCGCCCATCCCGTGCAGGATCACCAGGACCGGCGCCTCGGCCGGGCCCGAGTCGCCCGGCGCGGGCAGGACCGAGATGCCCAGCTCGCGCTCGAGCACCTCGGACTCGACCACCCCGGTCTCCAAGATGTCGCAGGGAGGCGGCCCCGCCGCGCAGGAGCAGGCCAGCAGGCAGAGCGCCGCCCGGATGCAGTCGTGAAGAGAAGGTTGATCGCGGTAACGCACGCCGGGAGTGTAATGCAGGTCGCACAAGTCCGACAGGTCCGACCTGTCCAGCTCCCCCCTGTCCTAGCAGCACGTGCTCGCAGGTCGTGGGGATCGGGTTGGTGCCGGTGAAGCCCTGCTTGCCCTCGCGGCGCCGGCGTCCGGCTCCGCGCCCGCTGTTCTCGTTATGCGCCGCCGCCAGCGGCCAGGCGAGGAGCAGGGCGAGCGTCGGGCGGGTCGCGCTCACTCTTCCGATCCGGCGCTGGAGGCCGGTGGCTCTCCCAGGCGCTCGACCAGCTCCTTTTTGGGGATGCGACCCATGAATTTCTCGCTTCCGATGAAGAAGGTCGGCGTGCCCCTCAGCCGCTTTTCGATCGCGGCGTCGAGATCCTTTTCGACGCGTTTCATCGCCCTGTCGGAAGCCATGCACTTCTTGAACTCCGAGCGGCCGATTCCGAGCCGCACGGCCAGCTCCACCAGGTCGATATCCTTGGACTTGACGTGGTCCTGGATCGAGAACAGGGCATCGTTCATCTTCCAGAAGCTTCCCTGCTCGCCGGCGCACTCGGCGGCCTTGGCGAACTCGCAGGAGCGCTGGTGGAAGGGGCGGCGCATCAGCGGATGGCAGGAGCGATCGAGCGGCAGGTGCCTGTGCACCAGCTTGACGCGCTTCGGATACTCGGCGGCCAGCATCCGGATGTTCTTGTGCGCCTTGCGGCAATGGGGGCACTCGTAGTCGCTGAACTCGACGATCGTCAGCTCCGGGTCCTCGGCGCCGGTCCAGTGGAAGCCGTCAGAGTCGCGGCCGCGCGGCAGCTCGGGCAGATCGGTCCAGCCCACGGTCTGCCAGTAGGGGTCGACCGCGGCCTGGGTGATCCAGACCCCGCCGCCGCCGACCAGCACGCCGACCGCGATCAGCCAGGGCCGGGAGAGCAGAGCGCGCATGTCGGCGCCCAGCGCGCGCAGGGGACCGCATCGCGACTTGCGGATCGCCGCGATGCCGAGCGCGAACAGGGCCAGGCTGATCGCGTACGAGGACATGCAGAACAGGCACAGCGAGTCGATTCGCGTCGCCGAGATGTAGCCGAGAAAGGCGGCCACCAGCAGCGCCAAGGTGAACAGCGTCATCAACAGGCCGCAGGGCCAGCGCGGGTGCAGGCGCGGGCCGATCGCACCCCAGAGGGCGAGCAGCAGCATCGCCGAGTAGCCGACGATCCCCCACACCGAGACCGGCAGACCGGCGAACACCGAGAAGGCCGAGAGCGCGACGGTCTCGCAGTTGACGCCCTCGCTGACCGCGCAGATCGAGTGGAACTCCGGGTCGGTGTGGGTCATCAGGTGAATCCGGGTCAGCTCGATCGAGACGCCGATTCCGGCCAGGCACAACACCGCGATCGCGATGTAGAGCCTGGGGCTCGCGCAGGGAACGCAGGGAGCATCGCTGGAACGGTCGTTGCTGGTTTCAGTCCTCATCTTCGAATCTCCCTTCAAGCAGCGTCGGGTGAGCTAGAGATTTCGCTTTCGATACGGCGCCACAGATTCCCGAGCGCCGCGGAAACATCCTCCACCACCAGCGGGAGCTCCCGGCGCGCCAGCGCCCGCGGGACCTCCTCGTCGAACGGCACGCGACCGACGATCGGCGCTTCGCGATCCTCGAGCGGACGCAACCGTTCCGAGTCGCCGTCGTCCAGGTCGCTCTTGTTGACGGCGACGACCACGCGCCGGCCGAAGTGGTCGCAGACGTCCAGCAGGCGTTCTAGGTCGCCGGCCGCGGAGGGGGTCGGCTCGGTGACCGCCAGCACCATGCTGGAGCCGGTGATCGCGGCGTGCAGCGGGCACCCGATTCCGGGAGGGCCGTCCACGATCAACAGCTCCGCGCCGTTTTCCTCGGCGACCTCCCGGGCGAGCCTGCGCACCTCGGTGACCAGCTTTCCGCTGGTGTCCTGGGCAATCCCCAACTCGGCGTGCACCAGCGGGCCGACGCTCGTGTCGCGCCTGCCGATCCAGCCGATGCGGTTGTCCGCGAAGCGGATCGCGTCCTCGGGGCACACCACCGAGCAGGCGCGGCAGCCCTCGCAGAGCAGGTCGTCGGTGCGGGCCTTGCCGCCGGAGAGAAAGATCGCGTAGAAGCGGCAGACGTTCACGCAGTCGCCGCAGCCGCTGCAGGCCTCAGTCTCGACGCGGGCACGGCGTCCGGCGTAGAAAGGCCGCTTGCGCGAGTCCTCGCCGGGCAGCAGCAGCGCCAGGTTGGCGGCGTCCACGTCGCAGTCGGCCAGCGCCACCGGGCGATCGGACAGCGCGGCCAGCGCCGCGGCGAACGAGGTCTTGCCCGTGCCCCCCTTGCCGCTGGCTACGATCAGCTCCTTCACCCGAAACCTCCGCTCATCGCCTCCAACCCGTCGATCGTCTTTTTTATTGCGGCCCTCAGCGCCGAGCTTCGTTTCGAGGCGAGGCGACCCGCGGCGTATTCGGCGGCCACCTCGCGCAGAAACGGGATCTCGGCCAGCACGGGAATCGAGCGTTCCGCGAGCCGGCGGCGCACCGCGTCGTCTCCCAGGTCGCAGCGGTTGATCACCGCGGCGACGCGCAGGTCCAGCGCGCGGCACATCTCGATTGTCAGCTCCAGGTCGTGCTGACCGAACGGGGTCGGCTCGGCGACCAGCAGGACGATCTCCGCGTGTCGCACGGCGGCCATCGCGTTGCAGGTGGTGCCGGGAGGCGCGTCGACCAGGACCCGCCCTTCGAAATCCGAGGCCCGTTCCAGCAGGCCGTCGATCAGCGGCGCCGCGCGCGGCTCTCCGATGTCCAGGCGCGCGGAGAGGAAGCGCAGCCCGCCGCCGCAGATCCCGGTCGAGATGGTTCCGATCTCGCGGCTGGTTTCGATCAGCGCGTCCTCCGGGCAGGCCAGCAGGCACGCTCCGCAACCGTGGCAGAGCTCGTCGAAGACCGTGACATCTCCTCCGGCGACCAGGATCGCTCCGAACTCGCAGATCTCCTGGCAGCGTCCGCATCCCGAGCAGGGAGGGTCGGCGAGCACCGGCCGCGGCACGCTGAAGCGCCGCCGCGATCCCGAAGCGCACTCGAGGAACAGGTGCCCGTTGGGCTCCTCGGCGTCGGCGTCCACGTAGGCGGTCGGCTCACCGCGCTCGGCCAGCGCCACGGCCATGTTGGTGGCCAGCAGCGTCTTGCCCGTGCCGCCTTTTCCGCTGGCGATCGTGTACTGCATGGGCGGCTCAACCGAAAATCAGCAGATCCTCTCGAGCTTTCCCGCGCGGTGGGCCTCCAGCGCGTCGCGCGCTGTGCCTCCCTCCGGCGCGGCGTACGCCTCGACTTCGAGCGCCTCCAGCCCGCGCTTGGCGACCGGTCCGAAGCTGCCGGCGATCACCGTCGAGACGCGCTTGCGCGACATCTCCTCCGTGGCCTTGACCGCGGCCCCCTGCTCCGAATCCGCCGCCCAGTTCTCGACCAGCTCCAGGACGTGGAGCTTCTCCGCATCCACGACCAAAAACGCCCCGGCGCGTCCGAAACGCGGATCCAAGGCGGCCTTCAGCCCGCCGTGGCCGGCCACCGCTATCGCGATTCTGTCACCCATCTCTGGTAGCATCCTTTCCGCCCGAGCTCAGCGCTCCGGCTCGCCGAAGCCTCCCATCGCGCCGCCCGGGCCGCCCCACAGGCCGCCGCTTCCGCCCCGGCGGCCGGGACCGGGCTCGCGCGAGCCGTGACGTCCTTTGCGCCGGGCGGGATCGCAGGGGTCCACGCCGCGCAGATCTCCGCTGAGATAGGCGCCCAGAGCGTCTCCGACCTTTCCCGACGCCCCGGTGACCGCCTCGATTCCCAGCTGCTCGAAGGCGTCCAACGCACGCGGACCCATTCCGCCGGAGATGATGACCTCCGCTCCCAGCCCGGCCACGACCCGCGGCATCCGTCCGGGGCGGTGCTCACCGGCGCTCGGGTTGGCAACGCTCTCCACGCCGGTGACCTGCTCTCCAGACAGCTCGAACACGATGTAGAACGGGCAGCGCCCGAAGTGCATGCTGACCGCCGCCTCGAGCCCTCCGTCGTCCGCGGCCGCTACGGCCACGCGTTTCTTGGATGAGTCTTTTTTCATTTTCTTTCTCTTTGTCCCCTTCTTCTTCCGGGCCCATTTTCGCACAGCCAGCCGGGCTCGCCCCTGTCGTAGGCGCCGGGCGGATCTCCGCGCGCCAGGGAAGCGATCACCTCCTGCGCGTCTCCGACCACTCCGGCCAGCACGCGCATACCGCAGCTCTCGGCGAGCGGCACGAAGCGGCGGTTGAAGCCGCCGCAGACGATCGCGTCGACCTCCAGGCGCTGCAGATCCTCGAGCCTGGCTGGCCAGCCGGTGCCGGCGATCCGCACTCGCCTGGCCCCCGTCTCGCCTTCGCGATCGATATCGGCGATCAGGAACTCCTCGGCGAATCCGAAGCGAGGCGCCACGTCGCGCCCGAACAGCGGTACGGCCACCTTCATGACCCGTCCCCTGCAGCAAGCATGATGCCAACGGCGCTTCTATCAACAAAAACAGCCCATTCAATGTTTTTGAACAGGAAAGAAGCAGCAACGCCGAAACAAAAGGTTTCTTTTGTGAAATACTGTTTCATTTGTTTCAGCCCGGTAAACAGCGAGTCGAGCGATGATCACAGCAGCCCGTGCTCCTTCATCCGGCGCCAGAGCGTGGTGCGGCTGATGCCCAGCGCGCGGGCGGTCTCGGAGCGGTTCCAGCCGCTGGCGTCCAGGGCGGCGAGCAGCCCCCGCAGCTCGGGCGGCTCGCGATCGCGGTCGGGCGCCAGCGGTCGGGCGGCGGTCAGGCGGCGGTCCGAGAGGCGCGCTCTGCGGACGGTGCGCTTGGTCATCTCCGGCTCGGTTTTTTGCGAGACCTCCACGGGCAGGTGGTGCGGCTCGACCGAGCTGCCGGGGCAAAAGACGATGGCGCGTTCCACGATGTTCTTCAGCTCGCGCACGTTGCCCGGAAAGTCGTAATCGTAGAGCGCGGCCAGCGTTGCCCTGGAGAAGTCCGGCTCTTCGCGGCCGGTGCGGGCCGCGATCTCGCGGGCGAAGTGGGCCACCAGCAGCGGGATGTCCTCGCGCCGCTCGGCGAGGGGCGGAAGCTCGATCGGAATCACGCGCAGGCGGTAGTAGAGGTCCTCGCGGAAAAGGCCGTCGCGCACCCGGGCGGTCAGGTCGCGGTTGGTGGCCGCGATCGCGCGCACGTCGACCGGGTTGGGTCGCGATTCCCCCAGCGGCTGGATCTCTCCTCGCTCCAGCGCGCGCAGCAGCTTGACCTGGAACGCCGGCGAGACGTCTCCGATCTCGTCGAGGAGCAGAGTTCCGCCGTCCGCCTCGCGAAAGCGCCCCGGGGCGTTTCCTACCGCGCCGGTGAACGCCCCGCGCCGGTGACCGAACAGCTCCGACTCGAGCAGCGAGTCGGGGAGCGCCCCGCAGTTGACGCGCACGAACGGCCGCTCGCGTCGCGGAGACTGATCGTGGATCGCCTCGGCCACGATCTCCTTGCCGGTTCCGCTCGGGCCGCTGATCAGCACCGGGGCGTCGGAGACCGCGACCTGGGGGATCAGCGCGAAGATCTCGCGCATCGAGGGGCTGCGACCGATCATGTCGCCGAACCCGCGCCGGTCGGCCAGCTCGGTGCGCAGCGCCTCGACCTCGCGGATGTCGCGAAAGATCTCCACCCCACCGATCATCTCCCCGTCGCGATCCTCGAGCACCGCGGTCGAGACCGCGATCGGCACGCGTTCCATCTCCGAATCCAGGATGTCGACGCGCACCTCGCGCTGGGGCTCGCCGCTGCGCAAGGTCTCTCGCAGCGCGCAGCCGCGCTGACAAATGCTGGCACGCAGCACCTCGTGACAGGGCCGGCCGATCGCGCGATCTGCCGGAATGCCGGTGATTCGCGCCGCGGCGGCGTTGAAGGAGGTGACGCGGAACCGCTCGTCCACGGTGAACACACCCTCGGTGATGCTGTCGAAGATCAGGGGAAACAGCGCTGCGAAGCCGTCGCTCATCGTCACCGTCCCGGCCCGCGCGGGTGATCAGCGCGGCGGACCACACGGAATCTACACGCCCGGGCGGCGCCGCGCCAGTGGGGCGCCGGGAGAGCCTTGCGAGAGGAAGGACGCGTGGTACTGATGAAAACGGCTGTGCTTACAGCAGGGTCTGCGACGACCCTCCGCTTTGCAGCGAGTACGCGGACAACTACGATTTCGTCGGCAGGGCCCAGGGCATATTGTCCCGAGGCCGGCGCTGCTCCTTCTGGCCTCGAAACCGTGCCAGACCTCCAGACGAGACCGACGACAACCCCCACGCTCTGGTCTGGTACGCCGAGCGTCCCCAGTAGGCGACGTTCCGGGCGTTGCCCCGGCCGGCGCCCTGTGCTGAACTGTGCTGGATGAGCGATCGAGGCAGCTTCCGCGCGCACCTGGAACGGGCTCTCGCCGCCGGCGCCGAGAGCCTGGACCGCCCGGATCTGGTGCCCTCGGCGGTGCTGATTCCGATCGTGATTCGCGGCGGCGATCCGCAGGTGATCTTCACGCGCAGAACGATGAGCGTTGCGCACCACAAGGGACAGATCTCGTTTCCCGGCGGCGCGGCCGAGCCGGGCGACCGCGACGCGACGGCCACGGCGCTGCGCGAGGCCGGCGAGGAGATCGGGCTCGGTCCCTCCTCGGTGGAGGTGATCGGCCGGCTCGAGGATCAGGTCACCACGACCGGCTTCGTCGTCGCCCCGGTGGTGGGCCTGGTCGACGAGCGCGCCGCGCTGCGCCGGGATCCGCGCGAGGTGGCCGAGGTGTTCGAGCTGGCCTGGTCGCGGCTGGTCGACCCGGTCGCGCTCGACGTGGAGATGATGGAGCACCGCGGCGTCACCTTCCGCAACCACCGCTTCACCGTGGGCGACAAGGTCGTCTGGGGTACGACCGGCAGGATCCTGGCGCGGCTGATCGAAGAGGTGGAACGAAAGGAGCGGCCGTGAAGATCGGCTGAACCCTGATTCCTTCGGCTCAAGGCCGAAGACAGTTTTCGTCGGGACCGCGGGGCGGGGTCGGTTGGCGGGCGGTCGGTTCGTTGGTCGAGGGGTTTCGGGCGGTCGAGTCGGCAGGTCGGGCGGGTGTTTTCGGCCGCTGGCGGTGCAATCTTGCAGCGCCGATCGGCGGCCGGGCGCAGCGGGTGCGGCCGGCCCAGACCGCTCCCTCGCGCTCCCAGCGCTTGTTGACGGCGCGGGCGAGGTTGGAGCGGAGTGCTCAGCTTCACGGGACCGTTGCGCGGGACGGTCGCGGGGCATATAACGCGAGAGTCAGGAGGTGCGGCGACGAGATGTCTTCGACAGTGATAGAAAAACGCAAAGGCGAGGTGGTCAGCCAGCTGCACTACGCTCGCCGCGGCGAGCTGACCGCCGAGATGGCGCGCGTCGCTGAGCGCGAGCGGCTCGAGCACGAGACCGTGCTCGACGAGGTGGCGCGCGGCAGGCTGGTGATTCCGTCCAACATCCACCACGAAGAGCTGGATCCGCAGGGGATCGGGATCGCGTCGCGATGCAAGATCAACACCAACATCGGCGGCTCGTCCCTGACCTCGGACGCCGACAAGGAGCTGCGCAAGCTGCGGCTGGCGCTGGCGCTGGGCTCGGACGCGGTGATGGATCTCTCGGTGGGGCCGTACATCGCCGAGATCCGGCGCGCGCTGCTCGACAACTGCCCGGCGCCGCTGGGCACGGTGCCGATCTACGAGGCGGTGGAGCGCGTCGAGAGCGTCGAGGAGATGAGCGTCGACGGCCTGTTCCGGGTTCTCGAGGAGCAGGCCGAGCAGGGCGTCGATTTCTTCACCGTCCACTGCGGGCTGCTGCGCGAGCACCTACCGGCCGCCACGAGCCGGCTGGCCGGGATCGTCAGCCGCGGCGGATCGCTGACCGCAAACTGGATGGTGCACCACGACCGCCAGAACCCGCTCTACGAGGAGTTCGATCGCCTGCTCGAGATCTGTCGCCGCCACGACATCACGCTCAGCCTGGGCGACGGCCTGCGGCCGGGCTGCGTGGCGGACGCCAGCGACGAGGCCCAGCTCTCGGAGCTGCGCACCCTGGGCGAGCTGGTCGCGCGCTGCCACGAGGCCGAGGTCCAGGTGATGGTCGAAGGCCCGGGCCACGTGCCGTTCGACCTGATCGAGGAGAACATGCGCCTCGAGCGCGAGTGGTGCCGCGAGGCGCCGTTCTACATCCTGGGCCCGATCGTGACCGACATCGCTCCCGGCTACGATCACATCACGGCCGCGATCGGCGGCACGATGGGCGCGTTCTGCGGCGCCTCGATGCTGTGCTACGTCACGCCCAAGGAGCACCTGGGGCTCCCCGACCTGGAGGACGTGCGGCAGGGGGTGGTGGCGTTCAAGATCGCCGCCCACGCCGCGGACGTGGCGCGGCGGCGCCCCGGAGCGCGAGATCGGGACGACGAGCTGTCGCGCGCCCGCGCCGGGTTCGACTGGAAGAAAGTCTTCGAGCTGTCGCTCGACCCGCAGCGCGCGCGGGTGATGCACGACGACTCCAACCTGGCGCCCGGCGAGATCGACGCGGAGTACTGCTCGATGTGCGGCCCCAAGCACTGCGCGGTCAGGCTCTCGCGCAAGGTCAAGGAACGGGTTTGAGCCGCGGCGGGGACGAGGCGGCCCCGCGCCTCGTGCAGCGCGATCTGGCCGAGCTGATCGAAAGCCGCGAGCAGGTGATCGGCTTTTGGGGCGCGCCGCCGCGAGAGTCTCTGCGCGAGGCGGCCCGGCGTCATCCCGGTCTCGGCTTCTTCGACCTGGACGTCTACCACCGCGCGCCCGAGAGCCGGGTGGTGCCGGACGCGTACTGCCACGTGATCCGCAACTGCGTGGACAACGCGCTCGCGCTGGGACCACTGTTGCGTTGCGCGGTCGCGGCCACCGGGCGCGAGAAGTGCGACTCGGCGCGCTTCGCCGCCACCGTCCTCGACGAGATCTCTCCGGCGGAGGTGATCGCGACCGTCAACGAGAGAGCGCGGGCCGACGATCCGCCCCTGCTCAGCGAGGCCCGCGGCGATCTCAAGTCGCGCGTCTGCCGGATCATGGACGGGATCGTGGAGCCGTTGGACGACGATGAGCGCCGCCGCGCCGCGGCCGACCGCTGCGAGCCGAGCTGCGGCTTCTGGGGCGTGCCCCCGCATCCGATCGAGGTGCTCGACCTGTTTCCCGCCAGCGCGCACGTCTTCGGCTGGACCCGCTGCGTCGAGCAGGGAAGACCCGCCGATCTCGAGCTGGAGACGAGCGTCCCCGACGGTCTGCCGGTGGTCTTCTTCGCCCAGGGCTTCTGCTCCAAGGCGATTCTGGCCCACGCCCTGGCCGGGAGGCACCGCGGCATGTACGTCGACGTTCACGATTCGCTCCACGCCTCCACGCGCGCCAAGATCGAGGCGTTCATCCGCCTCTCGGGAGGTGAGGGATGAGCGCGGTCGCGGCGCGGGAGCGGTTGTCCTTCGGCGACGCCGGCAGCTCGTGGTGCAAGGTCTATTTGCCCGGGGACCAGCGGGTGAAGCTGCTGCCTACCCGCGAGCTGGCCCGCGGAGACGCGCGTTTCGATTGGGGCACCGGACACACGGCACGGCCCCGCTCTGAGAATTTCGAGAACGACCTGATCTCGCTGTCGCGCGGCGCGCTGGAGCTGGTGGAGGAGGACGACTTCACGGTGCTCGATCTCGGCTCGCGCGACGCCAAGCTGGTCGGATTCGAGGGGCGGCGGCCGGTACGGCTCGACTGGTCGGTGGGCTGCGCGGCCGCGACCGGTGCGACCGTGGAGATGCTGGGAAAGTTCTACGAGATCGAATTCGACCGGGTGCCGATCGTGGACGAGTGGATGCCGATCACCTGCGGGACATACGCGGTCGAGCGCGTGCTGGACGGCGTCTCCGCGGGCGAGCCGGTGGAGCGCGCGGTGGGGAGATTCCTGCACGGGCTGGCGCGATCCAGCTTCGATTTCGCCGGCCGGCCGGAGAGGCTGTACCTTTCGGGCGGCTTCACGCAGAATCGTCCCTACGTCGAGCTGCTGGGGCGCTACTGCGAGGTCGTCGCTCTGGGCAGGACGGTCCCGCTGGCCGGCCTCTGGGCGTTCGCCGAGGAGCGGAACCCCGGGATCGGACCGCTGCCCGAGGCGCTCGAGCGCGGCCTGCCCCTGGAGGCGGAGCGAGAAGAGAGATGCTGACCCGTTTCGCACTGGCCCTCTCGGTCCTGTTGCTCGCGCTGGCCCCGCGGCTGGCGATTTCCGCGGACGCGGGAGTCGACGCCGGGGACGACGCCGGGCCGGACGCCGGGGACGGCGGATGGGTCGAGATCGGAGGAAGCGCCGACACCGGATGCGGCTGCGCGGCCGTCGGGTGCACGCGCGGGGAGCGCTTCACGCTGCGAGCGCTGGGCGCGATCCTGTTCTAGGCCGCGCGTTTCGATCGAGGAGGTTTTCGATGCTGTCCAGAGTGGGTATCTCGCTGGAGGACTCGCTGCTCGAGATGTTCGACGAGCAGATCTCCAAACGCGGCTACACCAACCGTTCCGAGGCGGTGCGCGACCTGATCCGCGACTCGCTGATCCGCGATCAGTGGGAGGACGCCGCCGACGACGAGACGCGCGTGGGCGTCCTGTGCCTGGTCTTCGACCACGAGGAGCACGAGCTGAGCTGCAAGCTGACCCACGCCCAGCACGACCACCACGAGGTGGTGGTCTCCACGATGCACATCCACATGGATCGCAGAAACTGCCTGGAGGTGATCGTGCTGCGCGGCGCCGCCGGGGAGGTGATGCGCGCCGCCGATTCGCTGGTCGCGACGCGGGGGGTCAAGCTGGGCAAGCTGATTCCCGCCACCACCGGAAAGGGCCTTTGAGATGGACAAGCCGATCACCTTCGCCTGGCTGCTGCTGCTCGGCGCCGTGGTCGCCGTGCTGGCCGTGCCCGAGACGCGCGCGGTCTTCGCCGAGCTGACGCGCGACCACCCCTATCCGATGGGGATCCTCAAGATCGGGCTGCTGGGCACGATGGGTGAGCTGCTGGGCGCCCGGATCGGCGGCGGGCGCTGGCGGCTGAGGGGAATCCGGCTCCACCAGCGGGCGCTGGTCTGGGGGTTTCTGGGGTTGCTGTTCACCGTTGTCTTTCCGCTGTTCTCGTTCGGCGTGGAGGGCCTGCTGAAGCGCGATCTGCTGCCGGGCGCCGGCTCGACCGGAGCGACGGCCTTTTGGAAATCGTTTTGGATGAACATCATCTTCGCCTTTCCGATGATGGTCTTCCACCGCGTCACCGATACCCTGATCGAGCGCGGCGTGCTGTTCTCCCTCTGGCCGCTGGTGGACGTCTACACCGGAATCGACTGGCGGGGCATGTTCCGCGTGGTGGGGCTGGCGATCTTCTGGTTCTGGATTCCGGCCCACACCGTGACCTTCCTGCTGCCGCCCGAGTTCCGGGTCGTGACCGCGGCGCTGCTGGCGGTGGTGCTGGGATTCATCCTCGGCCTGGCCAAGCGGATCGCCGACGCGCGGCGCGCCGCTTCGGGAAAAGAGGGCTGAGCCGCGGATCAGCCGGTCAGCACGCCCGCGGGCGAGGCCGGCTCGGGGATGATCGTGACCAGCACGTAGGGCTCGCGCGAGAGCGTCTTGGAGGAGAATCTCCTCAGCGCCGATCGGACCTGGGCGCCGCAGCGCGACGGATCGCGCCGCTCCTCGGCGTCGATCGCCTCGACGGCGCGCCGCGTCTCGCGCGCGACCTGATCGGCCAGCCACGGCGCCGCCTCCTCGGAGGTGACTCCGCGCGTGACCACCGAGACGTCGCCCACGAGCTCTCCGTCCGATCCCGCCAGCCAGGAGACGAGCAGCAGCCCACGGTTGCCCAGCAGGCGCCGCTCGCGGATCGCCGACTCGGGCAAGCCGGAGCCGCCGTCCACGTGCACTCGCGAGACCGGGACGGTCTCCCGCTCGATCGAGAGGCGATTCCCATCGAAGCTCGCGATCCGTCCGTCCGGCACGACGGCGACCGACGGCACTCCGAGCTCGCGCGCGATCTCGGCCGCCGCGCTCATGTGGCGGTAGGTTCCGTGCGCCGGTAAAAGGGCGCGCGGCGAGACCGCCTCGATCGCGGCCCGGATCTCGTCGCGCGAGCCGTGCCCCGAGACGTGCACTTCGGGATCGTTGCCCCGGTGGACGACGCGCGCGCCGAGCCTGACCAGCCGATCGATCATCGCAAAGATCGCGATCTCGTTGCCCGGGATGAAGCGGCTGGAGAGGATCACCAGGTCACCGTCGTCGACGTGCAGGTCCCGGTGTCTCTCCCAGGCGAGGCGGCCCAGGGCCGAGCGCTGCTCACCCTGCGTGCCGGAGAGCAGGACCAGCAGCTCGTCGCGAGGCAGCTTCATCGCGTCCTCGGCCGGGATCAGGGTCTCGGCGGGCAGCGTCAGCTCTCCGGTCTCGCTGGCGGCTCCCACGTGGTGGTGGACCGAGCGACCGGAGAGCGCGACCTTGCGTCCGCGCTCGTCGGCGATCTGGACGATCGCTTCCAGGCGCTTGACGTTGGACGAGAATATCGACACGAAAACGCGTCCCGGCGCCGTCGAGACGAGCCGATCGATCGCGCGGGCGACCTGGGCCTCGTCGCCGATCGCCTCCCGCTCCTCGGAACCGGTCGAGTCGACGACCATCACGTCCACGCCGCCCTCGGCCATTTCCGACAGGCGGCCCAGGGCGTCGCGGCCGCGATCCGCTCCGCCCAGACCCAGGCGGAAGTCGCCGCTGTGCAGCACACGTCCTCCCGGGCAGTCCACGAGCAAACCGGTGTTGTCGATGATCGAGTGCGGCATCGGGAAGGGGCGCACCTCGAACGGCTCGACGCGGCAGCGATCGCCGCTGGAAATCGTTCTCGACTCCAGGGCGCCGGCGCGATCGAACTCGCGCAGGCGGTCCTCGAGCAGCCGCAGCGTGTACGGCGCGCCGTAGATCGGCACGTCCAGCTCGCGGAGCAGGTAGGGAACTCCGGCGACGTGATCCTCGTGGCCGTGGGTCAGGACCAGGCCGGCGATGTCGTCGCGTCGCTCTACGAGGTAATCGAGCGACGGATGGATGACATCGATACCCGGCGTGTCGCTGTGCGGGAACATCACTCCGAAATCGACGAGGAGCAGTCTTCCCTCGGACTCCAGCGCCAGGCAGTTCATCCCTATCTCGCCGAACCCGCCGAGCGGGATGAAACGGAGCTGACAATCGCGACTCGGCACTCGAACCTCCCGTCGATCTCGACCAGGACAAAAGGCGCTCGTCATTTACACATCGATCGGAAACGGGGTCAAGGATTCTCGGGGACCGAACCCAACGGTTGTTTGATAAATTGCGCGATGCTAGGCTACTTTCGTTTGTAGAACAGCTTTCAAAAGATATCGATTCCGACCGTTGCGAATGACCAGAGCCTATTTCCAGCTCCGAAAGCGCGTCGACCGTCACGTGGAGTCCGTCTTCGCCCGCTGCGACGACCAGATCGCGTGCAAGCCCGGTTGCGCCGATTGCTGCGAGGGAGGGCTGACACTGGTGATGGTCGAGGCGGTCGTCCTCGGCGGCGAGCTCGGCCTCCCTCCGGAGCGCGTCCACCTGCAGGCCGGACAGCCGCCGCTGCGAAAGGACGGACCCTGCGCGCTGCTCGACGAACAGGATCGTTGCCTGGCCTATCCCGCGCGGCCGATCATCTGCCGCAGCCACGGCGTGCCGCTGCTCTACCCGGACGCGGAGGACCCGGTCGGCTGTCCGCTCAATTTCGTCGGGCGCCGGCCGCACTCCTCGGCCGTGCTCGACATGGAGAAGCTCGAGACGGCCCTGTTCGCGGTCAATCTGGACTACTGCCGCCGGATCGGGCTGCATCCGCTCAGCCGGGTGGCGATCGACAGGCTGGCCGCTCTGCCGGGAATGGCTCGATGAGATGTCGATTGGATTTCTTGAAACCTGGTGTAGACTCCCCTGCGCCATGACGAGCGGAGGACAGCTCTCTTTTTTCGCCGGACGCGCCCTGGTGATCTCGCTCGGCGTCTGCTGGGCGCTGGCCTGCCAGCAGACGGACGATCAGGTCGAAGAGGAGCAGAGCCCGGCGCGGGTCGAGGCCTCCCCGGTGGAGACCGGCTCCGTCTCGCGCTGGCTCGGCTACATCGGAGACATCGAGGGTGAGGCCGAGGTGGCCGTCTTCTCCGCGATTCCGGATCGGATCCTGGCGTTGAACGTGCGCGAGGGCGACGAGGTCGAGCGCGGGGACGTGCTGGCGGTGATCCGCGCCGACGTGCTGAGGCAGGGCGTGCGCCAGGCGCTGGGCGGGGTCGACGCGGCCCGGGCCCAGCGCGACGCGATGGCCGACCAGGTCTCGCGGCTCGAGAAGCTGAAGGGTACCGGCGCGGTGACCAGCTCGCAGCTGCTCTCGGCCGAGAGCCAGCTGGCCGCCGCCGAGGCGCGGGTCAGGCAGCTGGAGGCCGCACTGGGCCAGGCGCGCGAGCGCAAGGGCGACTCGCGGGTCAGGGCGCCGATCTCGGGAGTCGTCGGTCAGCTGCTGCTCGAGGAGGGCGACATGGCCGCGCCCCAGACGCCGATCTGCACGGTGGTGGCGATGGACCGCGTGCGGGTTCGGATCGACGTTCCCGAGCCGGACCTGCCCCGGCTGGAGGAGGGACAGCTGGTCGAGGTCGGGGTCGCTGTTGGCGACGGCCCTCCGATTCGAGCCGAGGTCTCGCGCGTGGGGCCCGTGCTGGATCGAGTCAGCCGCACGGCCGCGCTGGAGATCGATATCGACAACCCCGATCACGAGCTGAGACCGGGGATGCTGGCCCGCGTGCGCATCCAGGTGGAGCGCCGCGAGGGCGTGGTGGTCGTGCCCAAGACGGCGCTGACCGTGACATCCGAGAGCGAGAACGGCAACAACCTGTTCCGCGCGGTGGTGGTAGAGGACGGCCGGGCCGCGGAGCGGCTGGTCTCGCCGGGCATCGAGGAGGACGAGCGCGTCGAGGTGCTCGAGGGCCTCTCCGCCGGCGAGCGGCTGGTCGTCTCCGGACAGCACCTGGTGGCCGACGGCGACCGGGTGCTGGTCGGCGGGGACGCTCCGGCCGAAGAAGAATCTCCCCCGGCGGCGCGCGCCGAGGTCGATCCCGGCTCCGCCGCCGGCTCTTCTCCCGGCGAGGGCTGAGCATGCGGCGGCTGGCGGCTCTCTCGGTACGCTTTCGCGTTACCTTCTTGATGATCTACATAGGCGTGCTCGGGGCCGGGGCCTACTTCGGATCGCGGCTCAAGCTGGAGATGTGGCCGGACATCACCTATCCGGCGATCACGGTGATCACCACCTACACCGGCGCTTCGCCCGAGGACATCGAGCAGCTGGTGACGCGCCCGATCGAGGAGGCCTGCGCCGCGGTCGAGAACGTCGAGCAGATCAACTCCGAGTCCCGCGACGGCGCCTCGATGATCATGGTCGAGTTCGAGTGGGGAACCGACCTGGACCAGGCCGAGACCGATCTGCGCCGCAACATAGATTTCACCCGCGAGCTGCTTCCCTCCGACGCCAACGAGCCGATCCTGTTCGCCTTCGATCCCTCGATGCAGCCGGTGTTGTTCTACGGCGTTTCCGGGCCGTACGACCAGGCCGAGCTGCGCGAGATCTCCGAGCGCGAGATCGAGCCCCGCCTGGAGCGCGCGGTCGGCGTGGCCTCGGCCGAGACGCTGGGCGGGCTGGAGCGCGAGATCCTGGTCGAGGTGCTGCCCGATCGGCTCGCGGCGGCCGGGATCTCGGTCAACCAGCTGATCGGCGCGCTGCGGGCCGAGAACGCCCAGATTCCGGCCGGCGCGGTGCGGCACGCGGACCGCGAGCTGAACATCCACACGCAGGGCGGCTACGAGACGGTCGAGGAGATCCGTGAGACGGTCGTCGGGATGGCCGGACGCGTGCCGATGCGCGCCCGGGACCTGGCGCAGGTGCGCGACACGGTGGCCGAGCAGACGCGGATCATCCGCGCCGACATGCGGCCGGCGATCATGCTGATGGTCCGCAAGCAGTCGGGGGCCAACACGGTGCAGACGGTGCAGGCCGTGGAGCAGTCGCTCCCCGAGCTGAAGGAGAAGCTGCCCGCCGGGATCGATCTGCAGAAGATCTTCAGCCAGGGGGACTTCATCACCGAGTCGCTGGGCAACCTGGGCAGCACCGGCCTTTTGGCGATCGCGATGGCCGTGGTGGTGCTGCTCCTGTTCCTCGGGTCGGTGCGCGCCTCGATCATCATCGGAATGGCGATTCCGGTCTCGGTGGTGGTTGCGTTCACCGTGATGTACGCGGTCGACGTCACGCTCAACATCATCTCGATGGCCGGGCTGGCGCTCGCGGTCGGGATGCTGGTGGACAACTCGATCGTGGTGCTGGAGAACATCTACCGTCACCTGGAGTCCGGAGAGGAGGGCGATCGCGCCGCGGTCCGTGGCGCGGGCGAGGTCGTGAACGCGATCTTCGGCTCCACGCTGACCACGATGGCGGTCTTTTTGCCGGTGCTGTTCGTGCCCGGAATCGCCGGCGCGATGTTCCGCGACATGGCGCTCACGATCTGCATCTCGCTGGGCGCGTCGTTCCTGGTGGCGGTCACCCTGATTCCGATGGCCGCCGCGACTCTGATCCGGCGGCGCGATCGGCGGCGCGAGCCCCGTATCTCCGCCTTCTACGGCGCCCTGCAGGGCGCGGTGATGAGAAACCGCGGCACCCGGGCCGCGTTCTTCCTGGCGGCGTTGTCTCTCGCGGCGGCCAGCGTGCTGGCGATCGTGTTCGTGGTGGGCACCGAGTTCTTCCCCGAGGAGGATCGGGGCATGGCGCTGTTCCGGCTCAAGAGCCAGGTGGGCAGCTCGGTGGAGCACCTCGATCGCCTCGTGCGGCCCGCCGAGAAGGAGATCTTCGAGAACGTCCCCGAGACCGAGGTCCTGGCGGTGGATCTGGGGATGGACGAGGGATTCGCCGCGATGTTCTCCGAGGGCAAGCACAGCGGTCTGTTCCGGATGCGCCTCACGCCGCTCGCCGAGCGCCAGCGCAGCCAGCAGGAGATCGAGGAGCAGGTCCGCAGGATACTTGACGAGATCCCGGGCCTGGAAGGCAAGGTCTTCCAGCCGTTCAGCCCGATGGGCGAGTCGGACATCACTGTGGAGATCGTGGGGCACGAGATCGAGACCGCCCGCCGCGTGGGCTCGGAGATCAAGAAGATCATCCAGGAGATGGAAGGGGCCGAGGACGTGGTATTCGGGCTCGTGGAGCCCAAGCCGGAGTACCGGGTGGTCTACGATCGCGAGTTGATGTCGCGGCTCGGGCTGAGCGTGGCCGACGTCTCGTCGACCGTGTCGGCCTTCTTCCAGGGTACGATCGCGACGGTCTTCCGCGAGGAGGGCCAGGAGCACAACATCCGCGTACGCGCCCCGCGCTCCTACCGGGAGGATCCGCGCAATCTGAGCGACATGGTGGTCGCCTCCCCGATCGCCGGCGCGGTGCCGCTGCGCAGCATCGCCGACCTCGAGGAGGTTGCCGGGCCGGTCGAGATCACGCGCCAGGACCAGCGCCGGGTCTTCGCGATCGACGCCAACTCGGTCTCCGACGACCTGCAGGGATTGATCTCGAAAATCGAGAAGCGGCTCGACGAGTACGATTGGCCCGAGGGCTTCCGCTACCAGATCGGCGGCTCGGCCGAGGACTTCATCGAGTCGTTCCAGTACCTGACGATCGCTTTTCTGATAGCGATGGTGCTCGTCTACATGGTGATGGCCTCGCTGTTCGAGTCGTTCAGGACGCCGTTCGTGATCACGCTCACGATTCCGCTGGGCATCACCGGCGTGGGCTTGTCCCTGCTGATCACCAACACGGTGCTGTCGATCGTGGCGTTGATCGGAGTGGTGATCCTGGTCGGGATCATGGTCAACAACTCGATCGTGCTGGTCGATCACACAAACCAGATGTGCGCCCGCGGGATGAGCCGGCTCGAGGCGCTGGCGATCGCCGGGCGGCACCGCGTGCGCCCGATCCTGATGACCACGCTGACCACCTCGCTGGCGATGGTGCCGCTCGCGCTGGAGATCGGCAGCGGCGCCGAGTCGTGGAGCCCGCTGGCGCGGGTGGTGATCGGCGGGCTGCTGACCGCGACGGTGATCACCTTGCTGGTCGTTCCGATCATCTACCACTGGCTGGGAGGTGGAGGCGCCGCCCGCACCGCCAGGGAACAGGTCGAAGACGAGAACTGGTAGGACGACCGCCTCGCTGCGATTCGTCTCCGATCCGCGCCTCTGGTCGCCGGGCCGCGATTGCGCGCCGGTCGCTTTGCTGTATGTATACCATGGAGGTAGAGATTGCTCGGCGAGCTGCTCAGCGCCGCAAAGCGCCTCCCCGCCGAGATCTGGCGGGTGCTGGTCGAGCTGTCGCCTTCTTTGCTGCTGGGGCTGGCGCTGGCCGGCGCGCTGCACGTCTTCTTGCCGCGCGGATGGATCCGCAGGCGCCTTTCCGGGTCGCGGGCCCGCAGCGTGGTGGAGGCGGTCGCGCTGGGCGTGCCGATGCCGCTGTGCTCCTGCGGAGTGGTTCCGACCGCGCTGGGGTTGCGCAACCAGGGCGCCTCGCGCGGCGCGGCCACTGGCTTCCTGATCGCCACGCCCCAGACCGGCGTCGACTCGGTGGCGGTCTCGGCCTCGCTGCTCGGCTGGCCGTTCGCGCTGTTCAAGCTTGCCGCCGCCGCGGTCACTGGCCTGGCCGGAGGCCTGCTGGTCAATGCCACCGAGCCACCCGGCGCCGCGCGGACCGCCGAGATGCCGGTCGAGGAGCCCCGCGGGCGCAACCCGATCGTGGAGCTGCTGCGCTACGCGCTGTTCGAGCTTCTGGCGATGATCGACGTCTGGATCGTGGTCGGGGTGCTCGTCTCCGCCGTAATCTCGATCGCGATTCCGGCCGGCGCGCTGGAGGACGCCGCCTGGGCGCAGGGCCCGGCCGCGATGCTGATCGTGCTGGTCGTCGCGATTCCGATCTACGTCTGCTCGACCAGCTCGGTTCCGATCGCGGCGGCGCTGATCGCCGCCGGGATGCCCACCGGCGCCGCGCTGGTCTTCCTGATGTCCGGACCGGCGACCAACGCCGCCACGATCGGCGCAGTCCACCGCGCCCTGGGCGGACGCGTGCTGGCGATCTACCTGTCGGTGGTGGCGGTCTTCAGCACCGCTTTCGGCCTGCTTTTCGATTTCGTGCTCGGCCCGTTCGGCGAGGCCCCGCTCGGAGCACACGAGCACGGCGCCGACTGGCTCGGGATCGCCAGCGCGGCGCTGGTCGCGGCGCTGATCGTCTTTTTGCTGGCGCGCCGGGCGGCCGGCGGAATCGCGGCGCGCTTCGGTTCCACGCCGGGCGCCCGGGGCGCGAGGACCCATGCGGGAGAAGGCGGGATGAAGCACAGAATCAGAGTCGAGGGAATGACCTGCGAGCACTGCGTGGCTAGCGTCGAGCGGGCTTTGGAGGCGGTCGAGGGCGTGGTGTCCGCCTCGCCCGACCTGCGCACCGGCCTGGTGGAGATCGAGGGCGACGACCCCGATCCAGAGGCGATCCGCGAGGCCGTCGAGGCCGCAGGCTACCGGGTCGAGCCCTGAAGGGCGAGCCGGAACAGAGGCGCGAACGAGCGGGACCGGTCCGCTCGGGCCATGAAGGCCCAAGCAATCGTTTTTCGACAGCGCAAGGCGCTCGCAAAAAAACAGTTTCAATCTTTGTTTGTGCTGATCTATCCTTGGCATAAGGTTTCGGACAACAAAAAAGGGGTGGACCGATGAGAACCAGGCGTTTCGTTCCGTTGCTGGCCGTTCTCTGCCTGCTGGCGCCTTGCTCTCTGGTCGCCGGAATGTACTCCTGGGTTTTCCCCGGAGCCGAATGTACCGAGACACCCTACATCCC
>CAZHCG010000064.1:0-25507 GCA_964530995.1 uncultured Myxococcales bacterium | reverse complement strand
GGCGCGGCGCACGGACGCGGAGATGAAAACGGCTGGATCCGGATGAGCCAAAAATGGGCGTCAATCCCGCCTCTCTGCAGATAAACTACTCTTTGTCGCCCGAGGAGACGAATCCCAGCGAGTCGCAGCCGGTATCGAGCGACGTTCCGGCCTTGCGTGCGAGAAAGGCCTCTTTGAGCTGGCCGATGTGATTGCCGACGTCGTCGAAGTAGCCCAGGTGCGCCTGCTCGTCGGCGATGATCCGCTCGAACAGCTTGGCGCTGGTGCTGTCCCCGTTCTCGCGGCAGATCGCGGCGAAGCGGTTGTACTCGTCGACGGTCTTCTCCTCGAGCCCGCTGTCGAACTCGAAAATCCTCTCGACTGGCTGGTTGGGCTCCACCTCGGCGGCTCGCTCGGTGGTCGGCTCGCCGCCCAGCACCTTGGCCCGCTCGCCGAAGTCCTCGGCGTGCTTCATCTCGTCTATCGCAATCAGCTTGACCTTGCCGGCCAGCTCGCCGTAGTCCATGTCGTCAAGGGCGTAGTGCTGGTTCATGTACTGCACGATAGCGTGCAGCTCCATCTTCCTGGCCTCGTTGAGCACCTCGACCACCGCCTCGGTCCTCTCTTTTTTGCTCTTGTCCCACATTGTGGTTCCCTCCTTGCTTGTGCTTCTCGCCGGTCTCTTCGTGAACAGCCTGAATAGATGTGGGAAAAAGAGACGTCAACCGCTTTCTCGGCACCGGTCGCGTCGCCCAAAACGCTGACGACATCCGGGTTTGTCGAGCGGTCGATGCGCGTGCTATAAGCCCCGGCCAACGAGGAGACGGACGATGCGTATAATCGTGGTTGCCGGTCCCTGCGTCGCCACCGACGCCGGCCGGACACTGGATCCGGAAACCGACGCGCTTTCCTCCGCCCTGGTGGCCGCCGGCCACGAGGTTCACGCCGTCGCGCCGCTGGGGGTCGACGTCGACCCGGCGGCGCACTCGCTGGCGCGCCGCCTGCGTCCCATCGAAGTGCGCGAAACAGGGGGCGACCCTCGGAGCTGGCGGCGCTTCGACGGTCGATCGCCCACCGGGATCCACCTGCACCTGCTGCGGCCGGAGGACGGGAAGGAAGAGCGCGGCTCGGAACCGTTCTTCCGCGTCGCCTCGGAGCTGATCGCTTCTTTGGGTGACGAGGAGGCGTGGTGCGTCACCCGGGGCCTGGCTTCCGGGCTCGTGGCCCGCCTCGATCGGGAACGTCGTCCCCAGGCCCCCCGCCGCCACCTGTTGCTGCTCGTCGCCGGCGACGAGGACGTCGTCGAGGAATCGCTGGCAGCCGCCGACCGGGTCGCGATCCTGGGCCGCGCGGCGGCGGACCGCATCCTGGCCGAAGATGCGACACCGATCGCCGGGATGCTGGCATCCGGAAGGATCGTCCCGCTTCCCGTGGCGGTTCCCGACCGCGGTCGGCTGGGCTGGCGGGACAAGGCGGAGCTCAAGGCCAAGCTCCAGCTGTCCGTCGGGCTTCCGGTCCGACCGGAGATTCCCCTGGTGGCGATCGAGGCTCTCTCTATCGCCGGACGCGATCTGCTTCCTCGCGCGCTCCGAGAGAATCTGCAGGTGGTGGCCCTGGCTCGAAGCGAACAAGCGATCCGAGAGCTGCTCGAGCGCTACCCCGACCGGCTGAGATCGCTGGCCTCGGAGGACGAATGGTCGTGCGCTCTCGAGGGGGTCGACCTTGCGGTCGTCGCCGACCGGCCGCAGCGCACGGCGCTGGCGATCTCGCGCGGAGCCGTCCCGATCACGACCGCGGCCTGCGCCGAAGGAGTCGTCGAGATCGCGCCGGACCTGTCCAGCGGATCGGGAGCGATCGCGCGCGACGAGCCGCCCTCGGCGCTGACGGAGGCCTTCCAGCGGGGAATCTCTGCTTTCCACCGCGGCGAGGAATTCCGCGCTCTACAGGAGCGGATCCAGGGCTACGCGGTGAGCTGGAAGAGGCTCGCCGAGCTGCTGATCGATCTGATGGGTCTCTAGCTCGAGCGGCCGACTCAGCCGGACAGGGGAGACCAGGCCAGCCCCGCGAACCAGTAGATCCTGACCGCCGAGGCGCCGATCTCCGCCGATCCGCCGGGACCGCGGTCCCGATCCAGCACCGTGGCCATCACGCCTGTTCCGATCACTCCCTGCACTCCACCGGGAAACGGCAGGTGCCAGCTCGTGATCCCTCCGACGTGCATCGCCACGTCCGTCTCCTGCTTCTCTCCGCCCGGCCCGGCGGGGTTGTCCTCGGAGAAGACCACGTCGAGCCGGCCGGCCGGCGCGAGCGCGAAGCGAGCCGGACCGACCGGAAAGGACAACCTCACCGCGAGCGCGATCGGCAGCCGGTGGCTGATCGCACTGCCCGCCGCTCCGTCCGCCTCGCGGACACCCAGCCAGCCCACGGACAAGGCCGGAACCACGTACGGCCTGGGAGCCGCCGAGAGGCCGAGCCACGGCCCGTGGATCGCGGCGTCGCCGGGGTGCGGGTGCTCCCCGTGATAGCCTCCCTCGAGCCACAACCACTCGTCCCGCTCGCCGCCTCCGCCGCGGTCTCGCAGGGAGGGGTCGTCAGCCCGCGAGTAGTCCGGCGCCTCGCCGGGGCTCTCGCCCTCGATCGCGAGCCGCTCCAGCTCCGAGAGCACACCTCCCAGCACGACCTCCCCGGCGGTCGCGGCCACGGCCCGCACCGCCTCCTCCCCGCCGTCCGAGGCCGCCTGAAGCGGTATTCTCATCACGCCGTGCCGCCTCGTCTCGGCCACGATCAACCTGCACGGACCGCCGTCGTCGTCGACCTCCCGCGGGCAGCTCCACCCGATCAGCGCCAACGACCCCGGCCGCTGGCGACCGAACTTCTCGGCTGCGTCCGCCCACTCGCCCGCGTCCCCGGGCACGCGCTCCTTCTCCACGAGCGAAACCTCGACTCCCAGCGGCGCCAGCCGCAACGAGAGATCTTCTTGCACCGCCGCCGGCTCTGGTCGCATCTCTTCGGCGTCGACCAGCCCGATCCGCGCGGTGCGCTGAGCGAGCACCGGCCTCGCCAGGCCGATCACCAACGACGCGATCGAGACCGCCAGCACCCCGACGGGCAAAGCCGCGCTCGGGGAGCGCTCGAAGCCGACACGGTCCGCGGGACATGGCTTCGCGTCGGAGATCATCGAACGACGTCAGATCAGCGTCTTGACTAGCGTTGTCGTGGCGCCGGGGCGAATCTTGACCCTGAAGGTTCTCTCGATGTTGTACTTCGGGTTCTCCAGCTTGACCGTGTAGGTGCCCGGCTTGAGCGAATGATTCACGATCGGGGTGTTCTTGATCTTGCGACCGTTGATGTAGACCGTTGACCAGGGGCGCGTCTGGACCGAGAGCTTGCCCGGAGCCTTGGAGGCGCCGCCGCCCCCGCCGGCGCTGCCGCCGCCCCCGCTACGGCTTCCGCTGCGGCTTCCGCCGGACGCGGACCGGCTCTTCTCCTTCTCCTCGAGCTCCGGCTCGATCGTGACCTCGGCCTGGCCCGGCTCGTACTCGAGCGGCACGGTCGTATCCTCGTAGTCCTTGTGCGAGTAATGGACCTTGTACTCCTTGGAGGTGTCGATCTCGGTCTTGACCGGGATCGTGCCCAGCTTCTGCTTGTGCTTGCCGTCGATCAGCGCCACCTCGACGCCCTTGGGCCCCTCGAAGGAGACCTCGACCTCCATCAGCTCGAGCTTCTTGGTGGGCAGCTCGGCGATCTTGCCTTCCTCGACATCCACCTCGAGGTTGAGCTGCCGGTAGGCGTCGCCTTTGGCAACCCGAACCATGTGCTTGCCCGGATCGAGGTCGGATACCGTCACCGGCGTCTTCTCGTCCAGGGGACGATCATCGACGAAGACCATCGCTCCGGCCGGAATCGTGTCGAGGTAAAACCCGCTTTCGACCTTCTCCTTTTGCATCTCAATCGAACGGGCCACCGTCTCTCCGGCCTGCACGTCGAAAGTGATCTCCTCTTTTCTATACCCGGGTGCCTCGCAGGCCAGGGAGTGCTGGCCATCGCTGAGATCCGGAATCTTTCCGGGCCTGACCGGCCGGTTGCCGTCCAGCATGATCTCCATCCCCTCGACGTCGGACGGCTGTACCTGCAGCTGGAGCGTGCCCTTGCTCGATCCCGAACCCATGAACACCAAGAACAAGACGGCGATGATGCCGGCGGCCGCCACTCCGCCGCCGATGCCGATGATCAACGGCAGCTTGCTCTTCTTCTCCCGCGGGGCCGGGGCCTCGGGCTCCTCCTCGTCGATCTCTTCCAGATCCGGGATCTCCGGCGCGTCGATGGAGGGAGCAGAAGCGGATCGCCCGCCTCCCGCGGACAGCTGGGCCTGGGCCATCTCGGCCGCGGTCTTCTTGTCGTAGATGTTGGTCGGAGGCTCGTCCTCATCCCAGTCGTCCAACCCTACTCCGGCGTCCGCGCCCTGCGCCGAAGGGGTCGCGACTCGCCCTCCGGCCAGGTCCGGAGGCACGGCCTGCTGAGCCGGCGGTTTGGGCGGCGGAGGGGCTCCGGCTCCCGATCCGCCGGGCGCCGGCACCTGCGCGGCCGGCATCCCCAGCATCGTCCGCTTCGCTCCCGGACGGGGCGGAGGAGCGCCCGGCCTGCTGCCGCCCGGAAGCGGAGGAGGAGCTCCTCCTCCCCGCCCCGGGGAAGTCGCCCGGGGTGGCCCGGGCGGCCCCTGACCGCTGCCCGTGGGGCGCGGCGGAGGAGCGGGCGGCGACGGTCCGCTACCGGTCGGTCGCGGCGGAGGCGGCGGGACGCTGGCGCGCGGCGGAGGCGGCGGAGCTCCAGGACGCGCCTGTCCGCCGCTGCCGGGCCTGGCCGCCCGCGGGGGCGGCGGCACGGTCGAGCGAGCCAGATCTCCGCCCCCGGCTTCCATGGAGGCGACCTCCTGCTCGATCTCCTCGCGAAAGACCTCGTTCATGAACCTGGCGAGGTCCTTGCGCGCGAAAAAATTGCCCGAGGTGTACATCCAGCTCTGCAGGTCGTCGTGGAGGTCCATCGCGCTCTGGTAGCGATCCTCCACCTCCCTGCTGAGCGCCTTGAGGATGATCTTCTCCAGCTCCTCGGGGATTCTCTTGTTGTAAGTGGAAGGCGGCGCGATCTCGACGTTGCGCACCTTCTCCAGCGTGGAAAAATCGCTCTCGCCGACGAACAGCCGCTCGCCGGTGACCAGCTCCCACAGCACGATGCCGACCGCGAAGATGTCGGAGCGCCTGTCCAGCGGCAGCCCGCGCACCTGCTCGGGAGACATGTAGCCGAACTTTCCTTTGAGAATTCCGGCCTGGGTCTTTCCCGCCTTGCCCGCGGCCTTGGCGATCCCGAAATCGATCAGCTTGACCTCACCGTCGTACGAGATCAGCACGTTCTGCGGAGAGACGTCGCGGTGCACCAGGTTCAGGTCGCGACCGGCGGCGTCCTTCTTGTTGTGGGCGTAGTCCAGCCCCTCGCAGACCTTCATCGTGATGTAGGCCGCCATCGGGATCGGCACGGTCTGCCCGTTCTTGCGCAGGCGGTCGAAAATCGTCCGCGAGTCCCTGCCCGCCACGTACTCCAGCGCGATGAAGTACGAATCCCCCACCTTTCCGAGATCGAAGATCTGCGCGATGTTCGCGTGCGTCAGCTGCACGGCGATCTTCGCCTCGTCGATGAACATCGTGATGAACTCTTCGTCCTCGGCGATGCTGGGAAGAATCCGCTTGACGGCGATCAGGCGCTCGAAGCCCTCCACTCCGAACGCCTTGGCCTTGAAGACCTCGGCCATGCCGCCGACACTGATCCGGTCGAGCAGGTAATACTTTCCGAATGGGATCGGCTTTTTCACGAGTGTTCTCCGAGACGTTGGTCCGTTCGCGCTCGGCTGAGAAATATCTCACGCGCTCGTTTCGAAGTCAACGACGCGCGCCGCCGGTCTCGTTCCCATCTTTCCGGGGATACTACACGATTGCGCCGCCGCAGTGAAATGATCGTCGTTGCTACCGGTCGTGGTCCAGCAGCTTGCCGCGCCGGCGGTAGACCCTGCGCCACTCCGTGGGAGAGACCGGCTCCACGTCGGGGAAGAGGCGGCGCCACGGCCTGTCGCCCTCCAGCCTTCCCACCAGGTAGTAGACCTGGTCGGGATCGCCCGCCTCCGGGGGCTGGAGAAAAGCGAAAGTGCTCGCGCGCGCGCTTTCCAGAGTTTCCGCCAGGGTCCGCTGCCCCACCTCTCCGGCCGCGACCAGCAGGTGACCTTCGGGGTCGACGCCGAGCGCGTGCCGCACGCCGTACATCTCGGCCACCGCGGCCGGAACCCCCTGGACCACCGTCTCGCCGAAAAGCGGGTCTCCGGGATCGAACGCCGTCACCGATCCTTTCGCGAAACCGATCGCCGGCTCCCCGCTCTGCAAGGGGCGCAGCTCCTCGCCGCCGACCAGCAGGCCTGTCTCGATCCCGCTGGCCGCGGTGGAGAACGGAATCACCAGCGGCGCGTCGTCGGGAGGCTCGCTCGAGATCACGAACGAGACCTGTCCGGGGTCGACCTTGACGATTCCGGCCCCGTTCTCCATCTCTCCGGTCAGCACGGGCACCGGGTAGCCCTCCCTGGCTCCGCGCGGAATCCACTCGCCCACCAGCCCCCGGGGCGGATGATCGAAGATCGAGGGCTTGCGCAGCAGGTAGAAGAAGTCGCGCGGATCGCGCCCGATGTAGCGCGGAAAACGCATGTGCGCCATCTCGCGGACCCGCTTGCGGGAGCGGTAGGCCAGCTCCTCGCGGCGCGGGACCGGGCCCTCGGCCTCCATCGCGCCCCTCAGCCTGCGCTCGAGTTCGGGACGCTCGCCGCGCGGATCCACCCGGTAGTACTCGAATCCGCAGTGCCCGGCGTTCATGTCCAGGTGGATCCCGTAGTCGCAGCCCGCGGCGATCATCGCCCTGCCAAGCGTCTCGGGCCCCTGGTGCTCGCCCCACAGGTAGATCAGCTTGCCGCCGAAGGTGAGGCAGATCCCGCTGCGGACGGTGTAGATCGGATCTTCGTACTCCTCGGGCACCCCTCCCCACCAGAAGCGGCGGTAAGGGTTGAACTCGCCGTCCTCCACCAGCGGATTGACGTTCTGGCGCATGTCGACCATCCGCTCGGGAATCTTTCCGGCCGGCTGGGGCCAGGTCCCCATCGCCACCACATCTTCCTCGAAACGGGCGACCGTGGCGGCGTACGGTTTGGGCGGAAGGAAGACCTTGCCGTCGAGCATCATCCCCCATTCGCCGTGCAGCGCCTGGAAGGCGCCGTTGAACGCGCCCACCAGCCGCGAGACGTCCATTCCGTCCTCGGAGCGCCGCGGCACCTGTCCCTCTCCCCTCATCCCGGTCGTCGAGAGCGGCTCCACGGTCCCGGCCATGACCCGCAGATCGACCAGCGCCGGATCCCAGGCCGTGATGTAGACCGGCGCGAACGGCCGCTCGGGATCGACGCGCAGGAAGGTCTCGAAAAAGAGGGGCGGACCGCTGGTCCGCGGAGTGAATACATCGTCGTTGACCGGAACCCAGACGCCCTCCCCTTCGGCCGGACGCTTCAGCTGAGGCTCGAGCCGCTCCGGAGGCCAGCCCGGCATTCCCGAACGGTTGCGCGTCACCGACGCCCCCGAGTAGTCGATCTGCTCCGAGCTGCGACGCTCGGCTCCGAGCAAATCGTACTCCAGCCGCGCCAGCCAATCGCGCAGATCGAACCAGTGCATCTCCAGCCACTCGATCCCTTCCGAGCCGATCCAGGGCACGGCGCGCGCCGTGTCGACCGCCCAGGCGAGCAGCGCGGGTCTCCCCTTGACCTGCTCCTTGACCACGACCTGCGGGGAGTCGGTGGTGCCGTCCGGAGAAATCGAGAAGCTCTCCCGGTCCGTCCGCACCCGCAGCCGACCGCTCTGGTCGAAATCGATTTTCAGCTTGCGCGGCGGCCGGGCGAAGACGTAGGACGTCCTGGCCAGCCCGCGCGCGCGTCCGGTGCGCTGGAAGTTGGTCACGCGGTTCGCCAGCCTCCAGGCCGTGGGCCAGCCCGCGGTCAGATCGCGCGGCTCGCCCGAGAAGTCGATCAGGTGCAGCGCGATGTAGCCGTTTTCGGACCGCGTTCCGTAGGCGACGCGCCCCTCGCCGTCCGCGGCCAGCACGTTTTCCGAGGTGTCGGCCGCGCGGGAGATGTCGGCCAGCCTGCGCGCCTCGCGCGGCTCTCCGCCGGAGGTGACGCGGAAGTCAGCGGCGAACAGGTCGAGGCTCTCTCCCGCCGAGGGGCGCGCCAGGAAGACCGCCGTATGCCACTCCATCGGATCGCTGGAGGCGACCCAGGCGGAACGCACCCAGCGAAAGCTGCCCGGCTCTACCAGCGGTCCGTCGCGATCGGAGACCAGCGCCTCGACCGCGGCCGCGTCGGCCGCGGGCTGAGGCCCGGGGCCGCGCAGAGACAGGGCCGCCGCCAGGGACGCAGCCAAGACCAGCGTCGCAGCTCGGAGCGCGAGATGCCTCGATACCATCATCGTAAAGGATTATACTCAGCTAGTTGAAATCCCAAATCGTTGCTGATATTGGTTTTTTTCATATCATCTCGAAGACGAGGGAGAAAAGATGCGAAGGCTGTTGATTCCGTTGGCTGTCGCCGCCCTGCTGACCTCGGCGTGGTGCGCGTCGGCGCAGAAGATCGGACGGCGCGAGGTGCGCGACGCCATCCACAAGCTCGAGAGCCCCAACCCGCAGGAGGTCCTCTCGAGCGTGCAGTTGCTGGCGGCCTCGGGCTCGCGGGAGGCCGTGGGCCCGCTGACCGACTTGCTCCGCACCGGCCCGCGAAACGACATCACCAACGCCGCGATCCAGGCTCTCGGCTCGATCGACCACAAGACCTCGGTCCCGATCCTGATCGAATATCTCGAGCACCGCCGCGCCGACGCGCGAGTGGCCGCGATTTACGCGCTCGAGGGAATGCAGGATTCGCGGATCCGGGAAGCGCTCGAGAACCGGCTGCGGGACTCCAACCCGCAGGTGCGCAGCGCCGCGGCGCTGGCGCTGGGCAAGCGCGGCAACCACGACTCGGTCAACATCCTGTTCCAGGGGTTCGATCGCGGGGTGTACGACGCGGCGATCGCGGTCGGCCAGATCGGCGAGCCGGCCGACGCCAAGCGGCTTGCGCAGTACCTGGGCAAGTTCGACGTCAAGCTGCTGCTGCCCGGATTCGACGAGTTCCTGCAGCGTGACGACTTTCCGAAAAAGGCCAAGCTCTCGATTCTGGAGCAGCTCTTCGAGCTCGCAGGCCCGGACGTGCGCAAGTTCGCCGTGGCCTACAAGGCGTCGTTCCCGCCGGACACAGAGGAAGACGAAAACGAGCTGTACAAGATGGCGAGCCGCATGGTGCGCCAGATCGCGGAGGAGTAGAGGATGACCAGGCACAGAATCGCACAATTCGTTCGAGCGTTCTTGCTGGCATCGCTCGTGATCTTCTGTTTCGGAGCCGCGGGCGAGATCTGCGGAGCCTTCTTCGAGACCACCGCGGCCGCTTTCGATTCCAAGTACCCCGACAACAAGATCGAGGATGCGCGGCCCGTGCTCCAGGCGCTCGGCGCGCCCGAGACTCCCACCGCTCCGGACAACTCGGCTGGCAAGCCGATCGCGGTGATGCTCGCCGACGGCGACCCGCGCACGCTGGTGGCCTGGGATCTCGTCGGCGGTCAACCGCTGTGGAAGACCACCCCACCGGTACAATCGGAGCTGACCGCCGAGGACAGTCTGCTGATCTTCCAGTCCGGCTACGAGGTGACCGGCGTCGATCTCTCGACCGGCCAGGAGCTGTGGCGCGTGGAGATCGAGGAGGGCTGGGACTACTACGGCTCCGCCGTGGACGGAGGGCTGGCCTTCGTGGCGATGGGCGTCGGCGGGCACGAGCCGGGCGCCTACTCCAACGGCCGGCTGGTAGCGCTCAAGGCGCACAGCGGCAACCGCAAGTGGGACATCAGCTCCGGCGGCGGCCTGCTGGGCGATCCCTCGGCCGAGGACGGGTACGTCTTCGTGCCCTGGGACCGGCAGAAGATAGCCGTGCTGCTGGCCTCCGAGGGCGAGGAGAAGCTGCGGCTGCGCGCGGACGATTTCACGATCAACTACGTTCGCTCCGGGCCGGCCGGCGTCCACTACGGCTCGATGCCGTCGGGCAACAACCTGCCTTCGCTTTTCCATTTCGACGAGACGTCGATGACCGGCACGCGCGAGGGGACCAACTCGTTCACTCCGCAGCTCGAGCCGGTGCCCGGAGATCCCGGCTTCAAGCGCGACGCCTTCGCCCGTCCGATCAGCGGCCGCTCGGCCAGCGAGAAGATCCGCTTCCACTGGCAGCCGATCGCCGCGCCCGGCCAGCCGATCGCGTTTTCCGACGGTCTCTACTACCTTCACTACTGGCGCTACGTGATCGCGTTCGACGCCGGCACCCACCGCGTCAGGTGGACCTACCGCTCCTCCGAGGATCTGGAGAGCGTGGACGCCGTGGTCGGCGGTGTGATCGGCGTCGACAGCAACGGACGGTTGTTCTTCGTCGACGCGGCCTCCGGCAACGAGATCTGGAGCCAGGATACCGGGATGAAGGTCCTCACGGCGGTCTTCGACGCCAACGGATTCCGTCCCGCCGGCGGCGGAGGCGCGCCCGAGGATCCGCTGATCGGGCTCGGCGAGATCCTGTGGGACAAGGACAATCGGATGATGCCGATCCGCTCCTACGCGGCGTTTTTGATGGCGGACATTCCCAAGCCCGAGGTGACGCGCGATCTGCTGGCCGTCTACTCGGACGCCCAGGTGCCCAAGGGGCTGCGCGATTCCGTGGTCCAGGCGCTCAAGAAGCGCACCACCGGCTCGGAGTACCTCGTCGAGGCGCTGCACATGCGCTACGACTTCCTCGAGCAGACCCAGGCGCCGCCGATGGGCGTCGTCGCCCCGGCGCTGGTCAACATGGAAGAGCGCGCCGCCGTGCCCGGGCTGCTCAGCCACCTGATGAACCACGAGACTCCGGTCGAGGACCTGCGCGAGATCGCGGTGGCGATCGACGCTCTCGGCGATCCGTCCGTGGCCGGCACGCTGACCCAGTTCCTGATCCTCTACCACGCCGACTCGTCGTTCATCGGGCACGAGGACGCGCTGGCGGCGGTCGCGCAGGCGCTGCTGGATCACGGCGGTCAGGCCGGCAAGCAGGCCGTCGCCGAGATCCGCGACGACCCGCAGACGCTGCCCGAGCTGCAGACGATGCTGCGCGACATCCTCGATCCCGACGCGGCTGCCAAGGCCGCGGCCAGGGCGTCCGAGGAGGCGCGCCGCAAGGCCGAGCAGGAGGCACAGCGCAAGGCCGATGCCGAGGCTCAGTCCGCGGCGGCGGCCGCGGCGGCGCGACCCAACTCGCTGACTCGCGACCAGATCAACCAGACGATTGCCGAGAACCAGGAGGTTCTCAAGCCGTGCGTCCAGTCCGCGCTGGGCAGGATGCCGACGCTCAAGCAGATTCGCATGAAGTTCGTGATCACCGGCGAGACCGGCAAGGCCTCCAACTTGCAAATCCTGCCGGCCAACCTCCCCGGTCTGCAGCAGTGCCTGGCCAACGGGCTGGCCGCGATCGAATTCCCCAGGTTCAAGAACCTGCGGCAGCCCGCCACCTACCTGATCAAAATCCGGGGGCAGGCTCCGCCCGCGGGCTACACTCCGCCCCAGCCCTCCGGCGGGCAGCAGCCGGTCTACGACCCGGACTCCTTCGGCGCCCCACAACCCGGGGGCTTCCAACAGCAGCGTCCCGGCGGGCAGCAGCCGCAGCAACCCGGCGGCGGAAGTGATCCGGACGCCTTCCAGTAGGTCTGTTGCACACGCCGGAGAGCGCCTTGAACGCCAGGATCTGGATCGCAGAGACCCGTCCGCAGTTTCTCCTGCTCTCGCCGGTGCTGGGCTTCTACGGCACCAGCGTGGCGTTCGCCGAGAACGGCTTTCACCTGGGTCACGCGCTGCTCGCCACGCTGGGCGTGCTGCTGGCGCACGTCAGCGTCAACACGCTCAACGACTATTTCGACTTCAAAAGCGGAATCGACACGCGCACCGAGCGCACGCCTTTTTCCGGCGGCAGCGGAGTCCTGCCGGCCGGCAAGATGAGCGCCGCGCAGGTTCTGTGGCTCGGGCTGGGCGCCTTGCTGCTGGCGGCGCCGATCGGGGTCTACTTCGCGCTGGTCAAGGGTTGGCTGCTGGTGCCGCTGCTGGTCGTCGCGGCCATCTGCGTGCTGCTCTACACCCCGCTGCTGCTCAAGCTCCCGTTTCCCGAGTGGTCGGCGGGCGTCGGTTTGGGACTGTTGCCCATCTTGGGCTTCTACTTCGCGCAGACCGGCGGCTACTCCCGGTCGGCGCTGGTGGCTGCCGTGCCGGCCGGCATCCTGGTGCACAACCTGCTGTTCATCAACGAGCTGCCGGACGTGGAGGCCGATCGCGCCGGAGGCCGTCGCACGACCCCGATCATGATCGGCCCTCGCCGCTCCGCGGTGCTCTACACCGTGCTGACCGGCCTGGTCTACGCCTGGATCGTCGCCTTCGTGCTGGCCGGGATGATGCCGATCTGGGCGCTGTTGGCCCTGCTGACGCTGCCGTTCGCGTTCAGGGCGGCCCGCGGCGCGCTGGCGCACCGCGACGTCGAGGAGCTGGTGCCCGCGCTGGGGGCCAACGTCGCGGTCGTGCTGCTAACCCAGCTGCTGCTGGGCGCCGGATACCTGATCGAGGGCCTGGTCGGATGAAGAGGATGGCGGGTCGCAAGGCGGATTTCGGCCGGAGCCGCGGCGCTCTTGCCTTGCGCGGGTTCTTCTCCGCCGTGCCGCGGCGCTACGACGCGATCAACCGCGGGATCACGCTGGGAATGGACAGAAGCTGGCGCCGCCGCGCGGCGCGAGAGTGCCTCGCAGAGAGCCCCACCAGCGTGCTGGACGCCGGCTGCGGCACCGGCGACCTGGCGCTGGAAATCGCGGCGGAGAAAAACGCGCCGCGGCTGATCGCGGGCTTCGACTTCAGCGCGCCGATGCTGGAGGTGGCGCGGGAAAAGGCCCGCGCGCGGGGCCTGAAGGAATCTACGGTTTTCCTGCTCGGCGACCTGGAACGGATGCCCTTCGAGGACGAGGCTTTCGACCGGGTCGGAATCGCGTTCGCCTTTCGCAACATCACCTGGGCCAACCCCCGGGCGCCGCGCATCCTGGCCGAGCTGCGTCGCGTGCTGCGCCCCGGCGGAAAGCTGGTGATCGTGGAGTCGAGCCAGCCGTCCTCGAGGCTGGTCAAGGCGGTCGAGCGCATCTACCTGCGAGCGGTCGCCAGGCCGCTGGCGCGCCTGCTGGGAGGAGCCCGACCCGCCTACGGCTACCTGTTCGGCTCTGTGGAGCGCTATTACGACGCCGAGAAGGTGAGCGATCTGCTCGGAGAGGCCGGCTTCGGGCAGGTCACCTTCGAGCGTCTCTTCCTGGGAGCCGCCGCCCTGCACGTCGCGGTGCGCTGACACTTTGAGCGCTGGTCGGTCGAATGGGCTTCTCGGGTTCCGCCCGCGGAGCGAAACCGAAAGCTCAAAACGCGCCTCGCCAGTCGTGCTCGGCCACCTCGGCCCCGGGGATCACCAGCGCGGCGCTGCGGCGCTGCCGCTGCTCGCCCCCAACCTCTTGGAACAGATTGTCAATTGCACCTTCAATCCGTTCCCTCGCCTGCGCTCCCCGTTCTCCGACCGCGTCGGCGCCACCGATTGACACCCCCGACCCGCTTGCTAGCTTTCGCTCATGAAGATCCTGCTGGCCGGGGACCTGCACATCGGGCGCACCTCCAGCCGCGTTCCCGAGTCCGTGCCCCGGGAGCCGCTGCGGGCCGCCAGCGCCTGGCTGCGCCTGGTCGAGCTGGCGATCCTCGAAAAGGTCGATCTGGTCTGCCTCAGCGGCGACGTGGTCGATCGGGACAACCGCTTCTGGGAGGCGCTCGGCCCGCTGAGGGACGGCATCCGGCGCCTGGCCCGGGCCGGAGCGCGCACCGTGGCGGTGGCCGGCAACCACGACTGCGACGTGCTGCCCCGGCTCGCGCGACAGCTGCCCCCGGAGAGCTTCACCCTGCTGGGCGGCGGCGGCAGGTGGGAACGAATCGCGATCGGCGGAGGAGACGACCGGCCGGCGCTGCACATCGACGGCTGGTCGTTCCCGGGGTTCGTCTTCCGCGCGAATCCGCTCGACTCCGAGCTTCCGCCGACTCCGGGCGACGCTCCCTCGCTGGGCCTGCTCCACGGCGACCTGGGCAACCCCTCCAGCAGCTACGCTCCGCTGGATGCCTCGCGGCTGCGAACGACCGGTCACGCCGGCTGGCTGCTGGGCCACGTCCACGTTCCACGGCTGGTCGAGGCCGGTCCGCCCTGGCTGCTCTACCCCGGCTCGCTGCAGGCGCTCGATCCGGGCGAGGTCGGCGCCCACGGCGCGTGGATCGCCAGGCTGGAGCGCGGCTCCTTGAGCGAGCCGGAGCTGCGCCCGCTCTCCGCGGTGCGCTACGAGAGCGCGACGATCCCGCTCGACGGCGTCGAGACCGCCTCCGAAATCGAAGAGTCTCTGATCGCCGCTGTCCGCCGGGAAGCCGAACGCTGCGTCGAAGGCGCCCGGGACCTGCGCTGCCTGGCGCTGCGGGTCACGCTGCGCGGACGCACTCCGCTCGCCGATCGGGTCGAAGCCGTGGTGCGGGGAGCGGTCGAAGAGCTGGAGCTGCCGGTCGGCGAGGCGCTCGCCTGCGTGGAGCGGGCCGAGGTCGATGCTCTGCCCGAGATCGATCTCGAGGCACACGCCGGCAGCCGGGCCCCGCCCGGAGCTTTGGCCAGGCTGTTGCTCGCGCTGGAGTCTGGCGAGCGAAACCCCGAGCTCGACGAGCTCGTGCGGCGGGCCGTCGAGGCGATCGAGCTTGCGGATGGCGCGAGCGTCTTCGAGCCGCTCGCGCGAGAGGAGATCGATGAGCGCCTGGCGCGGAAGCTGCTCGCGGTGCAGGCTCGCAAGCTCTTGAGCCGGCTGATGAGGCCCGAAGGATGAGCGGGGGCGTGATCCGGTTCGAGAGAGTCGCGGTCCACCGCGCACCGGGGGTTGAGCCCGGCCGGGGCTGGTCGCTGCGCGCGCTGTCCTCCGGAATCAACCTGATCCACGGCCCCAACGGATGTGGAAAGACGACCACCGCGCTGGCGATGCAGGCGCTGCTGTGGCCCGAGGCCGGAATCCTCGAGCGGCCGTCCGTGGAAGCCCGGCTGCGGCTCGATCGGAACGCATGGGATCTGAGGCTCGACGCCGGCCGTCTCGAGCGCCGGCCGGTCGGCGCGGAAGCCAGGCTTCCCGACACCGGTCCGGCCGAGCACCGCAACCGCTACTGGATCGCGCTGCACGAGCTGATCGGAGCCGACGACGCCGAGCTGGCGCGGATCATCGCCCGGGCCAGCCAGGGCGGCTACGACCTCGAGGCCGCAGTCGAAGCCGCGGGCTTTCGCTCCGCCCCATCCGCGCGCCGCAAGCCGAAAAAGGACCTGGACGACGCCGGAAAGGCGGTGCGCGAAGCCAAGGCGAAACAGCAGCTCATCCAGCAAGACGCCGACGATCTCGAGCGGCTGCGCCGAGAGCGAGACGAGGCTGCCGAGTCCGTCGCGCGGATGGATCTCGTGCGAAAGGCGCTCGAGCACAGCCGCTGCGAGCGCGATCTCCGCGAGCTTCGAAGCCAGATCGAGGCGCTTCCTTTCGCCCTGGAACGAATGAGGGGCGATGAGCGCGAGACGCTGCAAGAGCTCGCCGAGCGCCTGGATCGGCTGGAGGGCGACCGCCGCGAGCTGCTGCGCGGAAAACGCGAGGCCGAGGCCAGGCTCGAGCAGCTTGGCCTGCCCCCGAACGGCGCGGACGAGGGCGATCTGCGAAGGGCGCGCGCGCTGTCCAGGAAGCTGCCGTTCGCGGAAAACGAGATCGCGACGCGGTTGGAGACCGAAAAGAGGGCCGAAAAAGAAGCCGCGCTCTCGCGCGAGAGGCTGGGGCCGGTTCGCGACGACGCGCGGCTGGAGGACGCCGAGCAGGTCGATCCCTCCTCGCTGACCGACTACGCCCGATCCGCGCATCGCCTCCACGCCCGCCGGCAGGTCGCGGCCGAACGACGCAGGCGCGCCGGTGAGCCCGCGCCCGAAGAGGTCCGCGATCTGGACGCCGGGCGCCTGAGCGAAGGCTTGACCGCGCTGAGCCGCTGGCTGTCCGTGCCCGCGCCGAGCGCGACTTCGGCTTCCGGACGCGCGCCGCTGTACTCGGCCGCCGCGGCGCTCGTGCTGCTGGCGGCGGCGCTGTCGATTCTGCACCACCCGGCCTGGCTGATCGCCGCGCTGATCGGCCCGATCGCGGTCGTCGCGGCTCTGCTGCGGCGCGGCTCGCGCGCGCCGGACGAGCGGGAGGTGCACCGCCGCGGCTTCGAGCGCAGCGGTCTGCCCGCGCCCCGAAGCTATAGCGTCGAGGCGGTCTGCGATCACGTCTCCCTGCTCTTCGAGCTGCTGGCGCTGCGCAAGGAGGCGGATCTGAGGAGCCTGCGGCTCGAGGAGCTGGAGCACGAAGAGAGCCGGCTGGAGAGCGAGAGGGAAAGCCTCGAGCAGAGGCGGGGCGAGCTGCGCGAACGGCTCGGGTTCGAGGTGGGGCTGGACGACGAGTGGCTGCCGAGCTTCGTCGACAACCTGGGGCGCTTTCGGCAGAGCAGCGACGCCGCGGCGGCCGCGCGCCGGTCGAGGTTGCAAAAGGAAGAGGAGCTGCGCCGCGGGCTGGACGAGCTGAGCGGCATCCTGGAAAGGTACGGCTACGAGCCGGTCGCGAGCGCGGCGCACGCCGAGCAGGCCGTCGACGACCTCGAGCAGCGGCAGCGGCGCAGGTCCGAGGCGCGAAGAGAGATCGAGACTGCCGGCGAGCGGCTCGAGCGTGAAATCGAACCGCAGATCGCGGAGAGCCTCGAGCGAAAACGGAAGATCTTCGAACGGCTCGGGCTGGACGAGCGCGAGGCGGCGCGGATCGACGACTGGGAGGCCCTGCTGCCTCGCTTCAAGGAGCTGCGAAAGAAGCGCACGGAGAAGGAAGCGGTCCTGGCCAGCCTCGCCGCGAAGCTGAAGAACGACCAGGAGCTGCTGGTGCCGGACGAGCCCCGGCTGGAGCAACGCCTGGAAGAGCTGAAGCGCACGGCCGATCTCCAGCAACGGCTCAGCGAGCGGATCGGTCGCATCGAAAAAGCGATCGAGTCGGCCGAGTCTGGATGCGAGCTGTCGCTGGCGCTGGAACGCCGGGACGAGGCCGCGGCCGCGCTCGCCGAGGCGCGCGAGAAGAACCGCGCAGCCCTGGTCGGCCGCGCGCTGGCCGACTGGGTGCAAAGCGAAGCGGTGGAGCGCTCGCGGCCGGAGGTGTTCCGCCGCGCCGACGAGCTGCTGGTGCGGATCACCAACGGGATGCTGCGGCTTTCGCTCAACGACCGCGGCCCGGAGCCGATCTTCGAGGCACGCTGCGGAGACGAGCCCCCGCGGCCGGTCGGAAGGCTCTCGGTCGGCGAGCGCGTCCAGCTGCTCGTCGCCGTGCGGCTGGCGTTCATGGAGCGAGACGAGCGCGCGGCCCTGCCGCTCTTCTTCGACGAGGCGCTGGGCACCAGCGACGACGAGCGGGCCGCGCGGATCATCGACGGCGCGATAGCGATCGCCGCCAGCGGCAGGCAGGTCTTCTACCTGACCGCGCAGAGCGACGAGCTGGGCAAGTGGCTGCCGCGGCTGCGGGAGGCGGGCGTGCCCCACGAGTCGATCGATCTGGCCGCGCTGCGCGATATCTCGGCCGCCGAGCGGAGGCCGCTGCGGATCGTCGAGGCGCGCAGGCCCGAGCCGCCCGAGCCGGGGAACCGCAATCGCGCCGAGTACGCCCGGCTGCTGAACGTGCCGGGGATCGATCCGACGGACGAGAGCCTGGCGCACCTGCACCTCTGGCACGTGGTGCACGACCTCGACGAGCTGCACCGCCTGCTGAAGGCCGGAGTCGGGAAGTGGGGACAGCTCGGCGCGCTGCTCGCGGCCAGCGGCGCACGCATCCTGGACGATTCCGGAGAAAAGGAGATCGTCTTGGCGCGGGTCGAGGCGATCCGAGCAGTCTGCCGGGCCTGGCGGGTCGGCCGCGGCAGACCGGTCGACAGGGCCGCGTTGATCGACTCGGGCTGCGTCAGCGAGGGCTTCATCGATGAAATCGCCGAGCTGGCCGGGCGCTGCCGGGGAGACGCCGCGACGCTGCTCGGCGAGCTGAGCCGGGGAGCGGTCAAGCGCTGGCGGGCGAGCAAGACCGAGCAGCTGGAGGGCTTTTTGGCCGAAAACGGCTACCTGCCGGGGCGGGAGCCGCTGGAGCCGGAACAGATCAGGGTCCGGGCCCTGGCCGCGGTGGCGGAGCAGGTCCGGGAAGGCCTCGTCGACCCGGCCTGGCTCGAGGCAATGGCGGAGTCGCTCCCGAGGCGCTGACCCAAGCAGGAACGGACAGGAACGGACGGGCAGTGCGCGACTCGAACCGGAGACTCCCAGAATCCCGGAACAGTCAACGGACGAGTCGCACAGACCAGACAGGAACGGACGGGCAGTGCGCGACTCGAACGCGCGACCTCTGGTTCCGGAGACCAGCGCTCTATCCAAACTGAGCTAACCGCCCGCGAGGCCGCCTCCGGCGGCCGCAAAAGTCTCTACCAAGCGGAAGGAACGCTGTCAAACGGCGGTCTGCCGTGCTATACAATTCGGTTGTTCGAAGCGCAGGATCGAGGAGGTTTCGATGAAGAAATACCCGATGACCCCCGAGGGCTTCACGCGGCTCGAGGATTGGTTGAGGAAGCTCCGCGAGCACGACCGTCCGGCCAACGTCAAGGCGATCGAGGAGGCGCGCTCCCACGGCGACCTGTCGGAGAACGCCGAGTACAAGTACGCCAAGGAGCAGCAGTCGATAATCGCGGGGCGCATCGAGTACCTCGAGGACCGCATCTCGCGTGCCGACGTGATCGATCCTTCCAGGCTGGGCGGCGATCGCGTGGTCTTCGGCGCCCGCGTCACCCTGGACGACCTGGACACGGAGGAGGAGTCCACCTACCGCATCGTCGGCGAAGACGAGGCCGACATCGACCGAGGAACGATCTCGATCACCTCGCCGATCGCCCGCGGGCTGATCGGCAAGGAGGTGGGCGACGAGGTGACGATCCGCACGCCGTCCGGCCCGCGCAGGTTCGAGATCTGCGACGTAGAATTCTGATTGCCTCCCGCGCCTGGACAATCGCCGCCCCGCCTCTCCGTGGCCGTGGCCCGGCTCAAATCGCGACTGGCCCGCTCGCTGGCCGGCGGCGACGATCCCTGCGAGGACTCCGAGGCGCTGGAGCTGCTCGACCTGATCGAGCGGGAGGCCCCGCGCGTCTTCGACCCAGAGCGGCTGCGAGCCTTCGCCGCGACCATGCGCGATCCGTCCCTCGCGCCGGGGATCAGCCGCCGGGTGGTGCTGGCCAGGGGCCAGCGCCTGCTGCTCTCGCTGGCGATCGCGATCGAGGACAGCCCCCGGGAGAGCGCGGCCCCGGCGCGCGGCAAGGAGGCCGGCCGCGAGCGCGCGGGCGTCGAGCCCGAGGCGACCCCGTTCGATCGAGCTCTTCTGGATCTGCGCGGAGTGGGCCCCAAGACCGCGGCCCGGCTGGCCAGCCGGGGCCTGACCTCGCCGCTCGACGTGCTGTTCTGGCTGCCCAGGCGCTACGACGACCGCCGCAGCGAGACCCCGATCGCCGAGCTGCGTCCCGGGCTGAGGGTCGTCACCTCGGGCGAGGTCGCCGCGGTCAAGCTGTACGGGCATCCCCGGCGCCGGATCATGGAGATGGTTATCGCCGAGGGAGAGGCGCGCGTCTCGGCGATCTGGTTCTCCAATCGTCGCCCCAGGCGCGATCGCTTCGCAAAGGGCGATCGCCTCACGCTGGCCGGGCTGGTCGGCCGCTACCGCAATCGGCTCCAGATCGCGCATCCGGTCGTCGTCTCCGACGGGGACGGCGGCGACCGGGTCGGTCGCGTGGTGCCGGTCTACGGAGAGGTGCCGGGAGTCCCCGGGCGCACCGTGGAGAAAGCGGTGCGCTCGGCCGCGGAGCGCGCCGCCGAGCTGGTCCGCGACCCGATCCCGGCCGGGATCCTGCGGCGCCGCGGCCTGATGCCGCTCGCCGACGCGCTGGCCGCGGTGCACCTCCCGCCCGAGCGGGTCACGACGGCCGAACTGGACGAGTGGGTCGCGGGGCGCTCGCCGGCGCACCGCCGCCTGGCCTACGACGAGTTCTTCTACACCCAGCTCGGCCTGGCGATCCGGCGCCGCGAGATCTCGCGCGGCTCCGCTCCCAGAATCGAGACGCACGGCGGGGATCTGGCCCGTGAGACCTGCGGCCTGCTCGGCTTCGAGCCGACCGGCGCCCAGCGGCGCGTGACAGCCCGGATCGCGGCCGACCTGGAAGCGCCGGCTCCGATGCGGCGCCTGCTGCAAGGGGACGTCGGCTCGGGCAAGACCGCGGTCGCGCTGGCGGCGGTGCTGGCCGCGGTGCGATCCGGTTGCCAGGCCGCGTTGATGGCGCCGACCGAGATCCTGGCCGAGCAGCACATGCGGACCCTGGAGCCGGCGCTGCGAAAGCTGGGCATCCGCGCCGCGCTGCACCTGGGAGCGGCGCGATCGTCGGCGCGGCGCAAGGCGCTGGCCGGCTTCGAGAGCGGCCGCGTGCAGCTGGCGATCGGCACCCACGCCCTGATCCAGCAGTCGGTCGGCTTCGCCGCGCTGGGGCTGGCCGTGGTCGACGAGCAGCACCGCTTCGGCGTGGCGCAGCGGCTGGGCCTGGTGGGCAAGGGGCCGCGCGGCACCTCCCCCAACCTGCTGGTGATGACCGCCACGCCGATTCCGCGCAGCCTGGCGTTGACGCTGCACGGCGACCTGGACGTCTCGCTGCTGGACGAGCTGCCGCCCGGCAGGTTGCCGGTCGAGACCCGCCGCTGGTCGCCGGACGACTGGGGCGAGGCGCTCCGGGACGTGGAGCGCGCGCTGGCGGCGGGCGAGCAGGCCTACGTGGTCTGTCCGCTGATCGAGGAGTCCGAGAGCGTCGAGGCTCCCTGCGCCGAGCAGGTCTTCGAGCAGCTGCGCGAGCGCTACGGAGAGGACCGCGTCGGCCTGCTGCACGGGCGCCTGCCGCCCGAGCGCCGGGACGAGGTGATGGACGCCTTCGCCGCCGGGCGGCTGGGCCTGCTGGTAACCACCACTGTGATCGAAGTGGGCGTCGACGTGCCCCGGGCCACGGTGATGCTGGTCCTGGGCGCCGAGCGCTTCGGCCTGGCGCAGCTCCACCAACTGCGCGGGAGGGTCGGCCGCTCGCGGTTGCCGTCGCGCTGTCACCTGGTCGCCGATCCGACCAGCGGCGAGGCGGCCTCGCGGATCGAGGTGCTGGCCCGCACCGGCGACGGGTTCGCGGTGGCCGAGGCCGACCTCTCGATCAGGGGTCCGGGCGAGCTCTACGGCCGCCGTCAGGCCGGGCTGCCCGACCTGCGCTTCGGCGACCTGTCGCGCGACGCCGATCTGCTGCTGGCGGCCCGCGAGGACGTGGGCGAGGCGCTGGCCGCGGAATCGCGCGGAGAGGGCGCCCCCCTGGACGGCCTGCGCGCGGAGTTGGCGCGAAGGATCGAGGCCGGGCGGGGCCCGGTCGGCGAGGAGTCGGGGTGAGCTGGCGCCTGCTGAGCTGGTGGCTGGCCGGCGCGCTGGGCGGGGCGCTGCTGGGAGCCGCGGACGCGGCCGCGCTGGTCTTCGGCGCCCGCGAGATGTTCCTTTACACAGAGGAGCTGGTTTGTACGGCGACCTGGAGCGTGGGGATCTGCTCCGCGGCCGGGGCGATCGTCGCCGGGATCGCCGGCGCGGCGTTCGCGGGGCTCGCACGGCTGGCGGCGCCCGGCCGAGCGCTGGCCGGCCGCCTGCGCGCCGAGCTGGTCGGAGCGCTGCTGCTGCTCGGTCCGTGCGGCTGGGCGCTGTGGTCGCTGACCAGCGGTCCTCGGGCCAGCCAGCTCGGGGCCCGGGAGGCGATCGTGGCGCTCGGCGCCCTGATCGTCTCGCTGTCGGCCGCGCTGGCGATCGGTTTCGCGGCGCGACGCTGGAGTCGCTCCGCGCGAAACAGGCTCGCGATCGGGGCGGCCGGTCTGATCCTGGCGGCGGCCTGGCACGCGCTCGACTCGCTGGTGCTGGTCAGGCTCTACCCGCTGTTCCACTTCGCCTGCACGCTGCTGGCGCTGCTCTCGGCGGCGGCCGGCCTGCGCGCCCTGCGGCTGCGCGAGCCGGGACCGCTCGGCGCGTCGATCGCCGCCGCGCTCGCGCTCGCAGCGCTGGTGTTCGGGGCAGCCTCGCTGCACGCGGTGCGCTCCTCGCAGAACCCGCGCTTCGTCGTCAACGAGCGGACGTCGGCCGCGGCCGACGTCGTCGCGGTCGCCAGGGCCGCGCTGCCGCCTCCCAGACGCTGGCGTCTCGACGAGATCGCGGCGGCGGACGACGGCCCGATCGCGGAAGAGACCGCCGCGGCCGCCTCGATCTCGGCGCCGGGCAGCTCGATTATCATGATCACGATCGACGCGATGCGCGGCGATCGCCTCCTGCCCAAAGAGGGAACCCGCGCTCCGGCGCCCAACCTGGACGCGCTGGCCCGGCGCTCGGTGGTCTTCACGCGAGCCTACACTCCGATTCCACACACCTCGTACGCGATCACCTCGCTGATGACCGGCAAGTACGTCCGCCCGCTGTTCGATGTCCCCGGCGCGCCGCGAGTCCACGAGAGCTGGGCCGAGATCCTGGATCGCTTCGGCTATCGCAGCGCGGCCTTCTTCACCAAGGCGGTCTTCTTCATCGACCGGCCGCGCTTCGAGCCCTACCTGCGCTCCTGCTACGGATTCGATCATTGCGAAAAGCCCTACAGGGTCCCGGCCGAGCAGAGGGTCGACGCGGCGATCGAGTACCTGGAGTCGCTGCCGAACGACGGGAGGCCGGTCTTCCTCTGGCTGCACCTCTTCGAGCCCCACGAGCCGTACGAGCGTTCCTGCACGCGCTTCGGCGAGGACGACGAGGCGCGCTACGACTGCGAGATCGCGGTCGCCGACGCCGCCGCCGGCAGGCTGCTCGACCACGCAAAGCGGCACTACCCGGAGGCGATCGTGATTGCGGCCGCCGACCACGGCGAGGAGTTCGGCGAGCACGGCGGCCGCTACCACGGAACCAGCCTCTACGACGAGCAGATCCGGGTCCCGCTGGCGGTGCGCGTGCCCGGAGTGGAGCACCGCGTCGTCGGCGAGCCGGTCAACCTGGTCGATCTGCCGGGCACGGTGCTGGGCATGCTCGACGTGCCGGTTCCGCCCAGGATTCGCTCGCGCGACCTGGGGCCGCTGATGCTGGGAGCAGGCGACCGCGAGCGCGAGGCGATCGCGGAGCGCGACGGCGAGGTGATGATCGTCCGCGAGGGACACAAGCTGATCTGCGACGAGGAGCTCGACGTCTGCCGGCTCTACGACCTGGTCGGCGATCCGGGCGAGCGGCGCTCGCTGGTCGAGCGCAAGCCGGAGCTGGCGCGGCGCCTGCTGGGCGGGATCCGCGCCTGGAACGCCAGCCACGCGCGGCTCGAGCTGCGCCCGGTCGAGACCGAGCGGGGGACGGCGGGCTGGCCGCGATCGATTCGGCGCGCGCTGGCCGGGGAGGAGTCTGTCTTGCCGGATCTCTTGACCGCAATCGAGAATGAACGGCCGGACGAGGTGCGGCGCAAGGCCGCCGAGCTGGTGGCGAAGATGGTTGCCGATCGCGGCTGCGAGCGCCTCGCCGGGCTGGACCCGCGCGGCGACGAGCGGGTCGCGGCCTGGCTCGCGGTGGCGCGGGCCCGCTGCGGAGATCTGTCCGCCGAGGGGCTGGTCGGAATCGGCGAGGGTCTGGAGCCGCTCGATCCGGCGCGTCGGGCGCTCGTCCTGCAACGCCTGGAGCTGGGCGACTCGTCCGTCTCGCGGCAGGTCGCAGTCATCGCGCTCGGCCGCGAGGTCCCGCACGAGCAGCGCGTGCGCGCTTTGGAGCTGCTGGCCGAGCGCGGCGATCCGGGCGCCGCCGCCGAGATCCTGCCGCTGGTCGACGACTATCGCTACGCCCTGCACGCGGCCGCGGCCCTGGCCGGGCTCGGTCATCGCCCGGCGGTCGATCCGCTGCTGGAGCGGCTGGAGCGGGAGCGCTTCCCCGAGCGGCGCGCGGCGATCGCCCGCGCGCTGGGAAAGCTGGGCGATCGCCGCAGCGTCCGTCCGCTGGCCGGCGAGCTGGCCGAGGAGAAGCCGGCCCCGGGCGCGCTCGCGGCCCTGCTCGAGCTGGGCGCGATCGGGAGAGGCGGCCGGCGCCCGATCGGGCTGCCCGGAGGCGGGAGGGTGGAGCTGTTCCGGGCGCCGGGCGAGGAGATCCGATCCCGCCTCGCCGAGATCGACCGCGCCGTGCTGCTGGCCCGAGCCGAGGCCGACGCGGGGACGGTCGTCGTGCTCTGCGACGGAGCGCCGGCGGGAAGCGTGCCGCTAGCGTCGGGAGAGCAGGCCAGCGCGGTCGAGCTGGAAGGATGCAAGACGGACGGCCGCGCGAGGCCGAGAATAGAGCTGAGAGTCGAGCCGGACGACGTCGACGCCGAGATCAGAGCCGCGGCGCTGATCGACCTGCCCTGAGGAAGCCCCCGCCCCGGCCCTCCCCCGCTGGCGCCGGACCGCGCACCGAGCAGATTCCCCCCTCTGATTCTCAGCGTACAGACTCCCCTTGCCCGCTCGTCGGTGACCGTTCGCTGTCCGTGGTGATCGGTCCGCGCTTTCGATTCTCGAGCGCTGCGCGCGAGGGTGAGGCTCGGTCATGACCTCCCCCGACGTCCGAGCGTCCAGCGGGGGAGGTCGAAGGCGCCGCGGGCGCCGAGGGTGGGGGCTCTCCGGAACTCGAACGGTAGCTCAGGGCTCGAGGGTGCCCCGCTCTTTTGTCAGCACCGTGTCGAAGGTGGCGGTCGCTTCGCAGCCGGCCCGGCGAGCCTCCTCGAGGATCATGTAGTCGGCCAGGCCGGTCTTTCCCTTTTCCCACGCACGCAGCGCGCTGACGATCTTGTCGTGCGAGGCGAAGCGCACGTTGCGCGCCGCTACCAGGCCGCGCAGGGCTCCGATGATTTCGCTCTTGGGCACGCGGTAGCTGCGGCTCAGCACCCAGACGGTCTCGACGAGAACGATGTCGGGAACGAACACCGGCAGATCCTCGCGGGCGAGGCGTTCCACGAGCGCCGCCGCCCTGGCGCTCTGGTCTGGATCGTCCTCCACCAGGAAGCGGACCAGCACGTTGGTGTCCGGGGCGATCAACGATCAGCGGCCTCGTCAGCGATGTCTTCTTCCATCTCTGAAGCTCTGCGTGCACGCGGCGGCTCTGCTCTGGCTGGCTGGCGTGATCTCGTC
>CAZHCG010000063.1:0-25700 GCA_964530995.1 uncultured Myxococcales bacterium | reverse complement strand
AAGGGGGGAGCGACGCCGCGCGAGGCGGCGCCGGGCGCCGGGGTGCGCCCGAAGCGAGGTTTTCGAGACAAGACGGACGAGATCAGGGGGCGAGCCGGGGCGAAAACCGGCCGCGAGGGGCCGATTTCGAGCGCGGACGGCGACGAAATCGGGTCGAACCGCGCCCGGACATCCGTCGGCACACGAACGCCGCCCGCGTTTGTTCTGCGTGTCTGATACCCGAGTTTTGGGGGTATCGCGATCGACCACCCCCCGCCCGACCCCCGGCCCAAAACTATTTCCCCACAGCGCGGAGTGCTCTTCGCTGACGGCGCTGTTGCCGCCGGCGGTCATTGCTGATAGATTGACCAGTTGTCGTTTCGTGGGATCGACGAATGATGATGCGAGCTTGCGCGATCGCGATAGCTGTTGCGGCAGCCGCCTGTTCCTCCGACAAAGGGACCGACCCGACTGTCGGCGAGGGCAGACTTCTGTTCAAGGACGATTTCGAGCGCGAGTCGCTCGGTTCGAGCTGGCTCGACACCAGCAAGGGGCGCTACAGCATCGTAGACGGGCGCCTGCGCGCCGCCGGAGCCCACAACCACCCGCTGTGGCTGCGGCGCGAGCTCCCGCGCGACGCGAGAGTCGAGTTCGTCGCCAGCTCGGCGAGCCCGGCGGTCGACATCAAGTGCGAGCTGTTCGGAGACGGCCGCTCCCACGCCCGCGAGGCCTCCTACGTGGCCACCAGCTACGTGGTCATCCTGGGCGGCTGGAGCAACACGCGCTCGATCGTCGCCCGCATGGACGAGCACGGAGACGGCCGCGTCTCGCGCGAGGATCCCCGCGGCGAACCGGGTCGCGAGTACCGCTTCTCGATCGCCCGCAAGGGAGGTAAGCTGGTCTGGAAGCTGGACGGCGAGGAGTTCCTGACCCTGGAGGACGACGAGCCGCTGGCTGGAGCGGGGCACGAGCACTTCGCGTTCAACAACTGGGAAAGCGAGGTCTACTTCGACGACCTCGCGGTGTACGGAATCTAGGATCGCCGGGAGATGACTCCGCAGGAACAAGAGCAGCTGGTCGAGGATCTCGAGCGATCGCTCGATCGACTCCAAGCGCTGTACAACCAGTACTTCATGGGGATCGAGAAGGTCGAGCCGCTGGTGCAGCGCAAGGCGGTCGAGCGCAAGATCCAGGCCCTGCGGCGCGAGCAGGTGCGCAACACCGCGGTCCGCTTCCGCATGCAGACACAGATCCAGAAGTTCAACACGCAGTCCACGTACTGGCGGCGAATCTGCCGCCAAATCGAAGAAGGGACCTACCAGCGCGACGTGGTCCGGGCCCAGCGCCGCGGGGATCAGCGCGAGATGGCCGAGAAGGCGTCCCGCGCGCTCGACGAGCTGGACGAGAGTCGCGAGCCGCCGCCGGTGGAGCTTGACGCCGAGGCGAGAGAGGCGCTCGACGAGCCTTTCGGCGAGGGCGGACGCAAGGCTCCGCCGCCTTCGGGTCAGATCGATCAGCTCGACGATCCGTTCGCCGACCCGGCCGCCCCCGAGAGCGCCGAGTCGGACGGCGCGTCCGGGCGGAGCGACCCGGACAAGACGCCCGTCCCCGAGGTCGGGACCGGGGTGCACGAGTATCACGAGAGGCTGCTCAAAGACGCGCGGGAAAAGGGAGACGACGAAGACGAACTGGCCGCGTTCTTCTCGCGCCGCTCGGTGGCTCCCCCGCCCCCGCCTTCAGAGAGGGAGTCGCCCGTTCCTCCGCCTCCGCCCGGCAGCGGAGCCGCGGAGCCGCCGAGCCCCGAGCAGCCGAAAGCGAAAGGTGAACCGGCGGAGAAACCCGCCGCAGCCGCGCCGAGCCCCCGCAAGGCGCCCGCCGCGCGGCCGCCCGCGCCGGCCTCTTCGGTGAGCCGCTCGGCGGGATCGGCGAGCGCGGCGGCCGCGATCGACGAGAAGCGCAAGCGCGCCATCTACCGCTCCTACCTGGCCGCGCGCAAGAAGACCGGCGAACCGGTGGACAGAATCACCTACGACAAGATCTCGCGCACTTTGGACAAGCAGCTCGCGGGCAAGAAGAAGATAGACGATTTCAAGGTCGTGATTCGCGGCGGCAAGGCGGTGATCAAGACGGTCAGGGGGCGCTGACTACTTGATCTTGACCCAGCCCCCCGGTCCCGGAATATCCGGCGGGAAGTTCGAGATGATGTAGTCCGCGCGGCGGTTGCGCTCCTCGTCCACGTCGTCTTCCGTCTCCACGGCGAGCACCTCCTCGCCGAACCCGCGCACGTAGACCGAGATCTTCTGGCGCTTGAGCCCGTTTTCGATCAGGTACTCGGCGATCGCCCTGGCACGCTTGCGCGACAGCACGCGGTTGTCCGCGATCGAGCCGACCGTGTCGGTGTAGCCGGCGATGTAGAGCGCCTGGCCGGTGTCCTCGCAGATCTTGGACTGCTCGATCATGTCGAGAATACGCGGGATCGCCTCGTCGAGCTTGGGAGCTTCCTGGGGGCGGATCTCCCACTTGCCGGTCTCGAAGACCACCTCGCGGTGCGGGATCTCCCCGTGGAAGCGACAGATCGACATTCCGGCCCAGAACTCGTTGGTGTCGAAGAACTTGAGATCGATGCGAAACTTGTCGGTCCCCTCGGGCAGCTCCGGCCAGCTGATCGTCAGCTCGGTTCCGGCCGGAGCTCCGTCGTAGACCTCGGCCTTTTCGGCCAGCAGCACGTCGTTCTCTCCGTAGACTTTGAGCTCGGCGGAGTCGGCCGGCTTGTTGAGCCGAAAGGTGATCTGGCGGTTGGCCAGATCCACGTCGTCCTTGCCCACCTGCACGCGAAGCCCCCGCTTGGCCTCGGCGGCCCCGGCGCAGAGGGTGGCGATCATCAGCGTGGACAAAAGCAATTTGACTCGCATCGCAAAACCTCCACGTTCTTTGACCGGCGAGAGACGAAAAAGTTCAATTTTCGTCTTCGAGCCTGACCGGGAACCTGGACGAGACGACGAAGGCGAAGGTTCCACTGGAGAGACCCTCGCTGCGGAAGGAGACCTGTCTGACCCGGGTCAGGGTCAGCTCCTCGTCGCCGCTGTGCATCGGATCGTGCATGTTGCGCGTGTAGCGCTGCGGAACCACGAACAGGCCGTCGTCGCGCATCCTGCACGTCATCTTCCAGGGCAGGCCCATGCTCGTCCAGCCGATCTCGGCGGTCACCTCGTCGCCGTACCCGCGGCCTTCCCAGGCTATCTCCAGCTCCTCGCCCTCCTTGATCGAGGGCGTTTGCTCGTAGGGAGAGACTCCGTCGATCGTGATCTCGCCCAGGTCGTCGGGAGCCTGGAGAACGACCTCGAACGGCGCGACCACGTCGGTTCCCGAGGCCTGGATCGAGTAGGTCTCCCCCGGTTCGTAGCCGACGCGTCGGCTCTCCTCGGCCGAGTAGATCACGCCGTCGACCACCTTGAGCAGGTCCGGAAAGGTGCGGGTCGGCAGCGCCGTGGGACGCTTGCCGATCAGCACCGAGAAATTTCCGACGTCGATCAGCTCGATCGCGGTCTGACCCGGCTCCGGGCGACGCGGCTGGAACTCGATCGCGGGCACCGGCGGCATGCAGGCGTCCAGCTCCAGATCCGGCTCGGAGAAGGTGGTCGCCAGAATCGTGTCTGAAAACGACTCGTAATCGAGATCGTAACGCGCGAAGACGCCGGTGATGGAAAAACGCTCGAACGGCTGCTCCGCCTGGTCGTCGATGTAGCGGCTGAGACTGGCGGTGATCAATCCGCGCGAGACTATCACTGGGTCGTGATCGGAGATCGCGGAGTCGGTCCGGCCGGAGCAGCCGGCAGCCAGCAACGCGGTCGCGCAGACCAACCGCGATATCGATTGAATTCCGAAGCGCATCGATCCCGCTTCCCCGAAAGCACTGTCGCCGTGACAACGCGTCGCGACGTCCCGAGGAATGATATGACGAGGACGCGGGTCTCGCAACCGCCGGGCGGGTCGGCTCAGGGCTCTTCTTTCTCGCCCTGGTCCTCCCCTGCGTCGTCCACTTCCTCGATCTGGTCGAGGTCCACCTCGGAGGTGGCGTCTTCGGAAACCGGCTCGACGTCCTCGACGGCCTCGGGCTCGACGTCCTCGAGACTCTCGGGCTCGATGGCCTCGACGGCCTCGGGCTCGATGGCCTCGACGGCCTCGGGCTCCACCTCCTGGGTGGTTTCCACCCCGCTCTCGTCCTCGTCCGCAGCCGCGGCCTGGGGCATCGGCGGCGGGACCGGTTGCTCGACGGCCGCGTCCCCGCCCTGCCGGCGTTGCTTCCAGCGCTGAATTCTATCGACTAGTTCCTGAAGCTCCATGGTTCGCTCCTTGGGCTCGGGTCTTGTTCGCCTACATGTAAGGCAGAACCCGACATTCCGCATGATACCCAACATGCGTCCAGGTGCCAAGTTTCGAGTCGATATGTTTTCGAGCACAAAACATTGACTTCAGATTCACATTTCGTGCACGACCCGGCGGAATATCCGACCTCGCACCTTGTAGTTGGGAAACAAACCGAACGATGCGCAGGCCGGGGAGAGAAGCACCGTGCCGCCGCTTTTTTCCAGCGCGCCGGCCGCGGCCGGCACGGCCGACTCCAGCCCCTCGTGCTCGGCGACCGCGAACCGGCGGGAACCCGCTGCGCCCAGTGCTTCGGCGAGGCGCGGCGCGGTCTGGCCGATGAGTCCCACGTACTCGATTTTTGGATGAGACCTGACCGCGTCGACCAGCGCGGTGAAGTCGGCGTGCTTCTCCGAGCCTCCCAGGATCAGGGCCAGCGGTCCGTCGAACGCGGTCAGCGCGGCGCTCGTCGCCTCGGGGCGAGTCGCGTAGGAATCGTTTACGTAGCGGATTCCGTCCTTCTCGGCAACCGGCTCCAGCCTGTGAGGCAGGCTCTGGAAGCTCTCGGCCGCCTCGCCGATGCGCTGCGGGTCGGCGTCCGCGGACAGGGCGCAGAGAGCGGCCGCGGCCACGTTCTCCAGGTTGAATCTTCCGGGCAGGCGGACGCGTCGCGTATCGAAAGGCAATCTTCGCTCGGCGCCGTCGATCCGCGTCACTATTTCGTTGCCGCGCAAGAAGGCTCCGGACTCCACCTCGCGGTCGAGGGCGTAGGCCAGGCGGCGCCTCGCGGGCGAGCGGGCCGCGATCTCCTCGGAGCCGGGGCTCTCGGCGCAGTAGACCACCGCGTCGCCGCCCTCCTGGCGAGCGACCAGCTCGGATTTGGCCCGGCGGTACTCGGCCACGTCGCGGTGCCAGTCGAGGTGCTCGGAGGTTGTTCTCAGCACTGCGCAGACGCCGGGCGATATCGAGATATCCATCGCCTGGAAGCTCGATATCTCCAGAACGACCCGGTCATCGGGCTCGACATCGTCGAGGAACTCGAGCGGGCTGAGCCCGATGTTGCCGCCCAGGTGCGCGCGAAATCCGGCCGCCTCCAGCAGGTGCGCGGCCAGGCTGGAGCAGGTTCCCTTGCCCACCGTCCCGGTCACTCCCACCACCGGAGCCGGGCAGCGCTCCAGAAAGTGGGAGAGCGCCGAGGTGACGCGCGTTCCCCCGGCCGCGGCGCGGAGCAACTCCGGGTGGTCGGGGCGGAAGCCCGGCGAGCGGAAGACCACGGCGAAGCGATCCAGCTCGCGGTCGTAGCCCGGGCCGCTCACCGCCTCCACCCCGTCCGGCAGGTCGCCCGGCTCGGCGCGGTCCAGGGCGGTGACCTCGCTTGCGCCGTGCCGCAGCAGGTAGTCGAGGGTGGCGCGGCCTTCCACGCCCACGCCCAGCACGCCGATCGGTCCCGCCGCCGGGAGGCCGCCTTCGCGGTGCTCGTCCGAGGTCATGGCGAGAGGATCATCGCTGCCCGCCTCGCGGTCAATCAAAAACCCGGCTTGAGCACGAACCGGCTTCGGGCTAGCTTGCTGTTCATGCGCCCCTCGCCCTGGCACGGTCGTCTGCGGTGTCTCGTCGATCACGGCCTGGAACGCCGGATGCGGACCATGACCGGCGCCCCCGGCCCCGAGGTGGAGACGCCCGAAGGGATCAAGCTCGTCTTCTGCTCCAACGACTACCTGGGGCTGGCCGCGGATCCGCGGCTGGTGGAGGCGCTGGTCGGCGGCGCGCGCCGCTGGGGAGTCGGCGCCGCGGCCTCGCGGCTGGTCTCGGGCGACGCGCTGGCGCACGAGGAGCTGGAGTCGCGCCTCGCCGAGCTGGCGCGCTCGCCGCGGGCGGTGCTGTTCCCCTCGGGCTACCAGGCCAACGTGGGCGCGCTGTCCTGCCTGAGCGGGGAGGGCGACGTGGTCTTCTCCGACGAGCTCAACCACGCCAGCCTGATCGACGGCTGCCGGCTCTCCCGCGCCGCGGTGCGCGTCTTTCCCCATCGCGACGTTGAGCGGCTCGACGCTCTGCTGCGCCGCAGCCCGGCCTCCGGCCTGCGCCTGATCGCCAGCGACGCGCTGTTCAGCATGGACGGCGACCTTGCTCCGCTGGAGGAGATCTGCGATGTCGCCGCGCGCCACGACGCGCTGGTCTACCTGGACGAGGCGCACTCGCTGGGAGTGCTGGGCCCCGGCGGGCGCGGACTCGCCTGCGAACTGGGTCTCGAGCAACGCGTCGCGGTCCGGGTCGGGACGCTGGGCAAGGCGCTGGGAGTCTGCGGGGCGTTCGTCGCCTGCGACGAGAGCGCGGCGCGCCTGATTCGCAGCTCGGCGCGCAGCCTGCTCTACACGACCGGGCCGCCTCCGGCGCTGGCCGAGGCCGTGCTCGCCGCGCTGGGGATCGCCGAGGCCGCCGACGCCCGCCGCGAGGCCCTGTTCGAAAACGTGGAGTTGTTCCGCCGCCTGGCCTCCGCGGCCGGAATCGAGCTTGGCGACTCGCGCTCTCCGATCCAGCCGGTGCCGGTCGGAGGCTCGCGTCGCGCGATGGAGATCTCGGAGCGCCTGTGGAAGGAGGGGGTTTTCGTCCAGGGCATCCGGCCGCCCACCGTGCCCGAGGGCACCGCGCGGCTGCGGGTCACGCTGACCGCCGCGCACGAGCCCGGTCACGTGGAGCGGCTGGTGGAGGCGTTGCGCGGCGCATTGGAGGAGACGGTCGACGAGCGATGACGAAAAGGATTTTCGTAAGCGGGACGAACACCGGGATCGGCAAGACCGTGGTAGCTCGCGCCTTGGTGGCGGCCCTGAGGCGGCGCGGGATCGCGACCCTGGCGCTCAAGCCGGTGGAGAGCGGGGCGCCGCTGGTGGAAGGACGGCCGCGCCCGGCGGACGCCGCGGCTCTGGCGCGCGCGTCCGGCCTCGATCCTTCGCCGGCGCGCAACTGGCTGTACGCCTTTGGCGATCCTGTCTCTCCGCACCTGGCCGCGGCGCGCGCCGGGGAGAGGATCGAGGCCGAAGCCGTTCTCGAGTTCTTGGCGCGACGGGAGAGGGAGTCGGGCGCGAGGGTGGTGATCGCCGAGGGGGCCGGCGGTCTGCTGGTTCCGCTCGGCGACGATCTCCTCTTCGCCGACCTGATCGCCCGCAGCGGGTACGAGCTCCTGGTTGTCTCGCCCGACGTGCTGGGCACGATCAACGCGACCTTGCTCACGATCGAGGCGGCGCGCTCGCGCGGGATACCGATCGCCGCAGTGGTGCTCAACCGCAGCGGCCGGGAGGATCTGGGCAACGCCGAGGCGATCGCGGCGCACGGCCGGGTCGAGATCCCGGTCGGGCTCCCCGATCTGCCCGCCGCCGCGCTGGAGGACGACGCGGCGCTCGCCGAGCTGGCCGAGCGGCACCTCGACCTGGACCGCCTGATCGATAGCTGAGCGGGTCGAAACCGCCTGCGGTTCCGAGGCGGCTCGTTTGATCTCGCGAGAGTGGTTATATTTGCAAGGGAAGGCAAAGAAGCCAAGCGCGGAAGGAGGAGAGCATGCCCAACGCAGCTCGAATGATGCTGGTGTCTCTGCTCGGCGCCGCGGCGCTGGCCCTGGGGTGCGGCGGCGGCGCGCCGGCGGTCGGCTCGGACGGCGGTGCGGACCTGGACGGCGACGTCGACGGGGACTCGGACGGAGACTCGGACGGAGACTCGGACGGAGACTCGGACGGAGACTCGGACACCGGCAGCGAGACCGAGTCGGCTTGCGGCGAGGTGGAGATCGACTACGAGATGCAGACGCCGACCGTGGTGCTGCTGGTGGATCAGTCGGGCAGCATGGACGAGAGCTTCGGCGACGGAACGCGCTGGACCGTGGTGCGCGACACGCTGCTCGACGAGAGCGACGGAGTGATCGCGAATCTCCAGGTGGTCGTGCGCTTTTCCCTGCAGCTCTACACCAGCCACGGAGGCTACTCGGGCGGCGAGTGCCCGGAGATGACCGGGACCGAGCCGCAGCTCGATGCCTACGATCCCATTCGCGATGTCTTTTTGGACAACCAGCCCCAAGGGGACACGCCCACGGCCGAGGCGGTCCTGTTCGTGGTCGAGATGCTCGACCAGGATTCCAGCCCCGACGAGAAGATCATCGTGCTGGCCACCGACGGCGAGCCCGACACCTGCGAGGTGCCCAATCCGCAAGAGGGCCAGGAGGAGGCGATCGACGCGGTCGAGCAGGCCTACGAGGCGGGCTACGGCACCTTCGTGATCTCGGTGGGGGACGGCCTGGCGTTGGAGCACTTGCAGCAGCTGGCCAACGCCGGGGCCGGCACCGACGAGAGCGACCCGGCCGAGACCTACCAGGCGCTGGACCAGCAGGCGCTGATCGACGCCTTCGAGGAGATCATCTACGGAATCAGGGACTGCGTGCTGGAGCTGGACGGAGAGGTGCAGCCCGGGATGGAGGGCGAGTGCGTGGTGAGCGTGGACGGAGAGGACGTCCCGTACGAAGACCCGGACGGCTGGACGCTCAACGAGCCCGACGAGATGGAGCTGCTGGGATCGAGCTGCGAGGCGATCCAGCAAGGCGACGTGGAGATAGACGTCTGGTGCCCCTGCGACGCGATCGTGGTCCAGTAGGATTGCCGGTGCTCCGCCGCCGATCAGTAGAGGCGCAGAATGGATCGTGAGACCAGCCGCTGCGATCTATGCTTTTCTCCATCTCGCTGAGCGGCCGTGGCCTTTTACCTCCAGCTCCGGATGCGCGGCCAGATCGGCGTGGGCCTGTTGCCTGGATATCGTGTGGTCCACCGCCTCCAGGTACTCGGCCATGGTCAGCTCGCCGCGATTCTCGATCAGCCGATCGAGAATGCGGTGCCTGATCTTCGCATCATAGCGTCCCACCGTTCTCTTGGTGTCCACGTCGGCCACGGGGCGCTCGGAGCCGACGAATCCCCAGCGGGAGTACGCCTCGAGGTTGCGGCTCAGCTTGCGGGCCGCGATGCGGCTTCCGGGTCGCTCGGCGTCGAAGAAGAAGCGCTGGGGGGGATCGATCCGCGGCCAGCCGGCGCTCACGTAGTTCGCCAGGTAGCGCAGCTCCGGTTCGGCTGACGCTCGGCGGGCGAACTCCAGCACCACGCACAGCGCCTGCGGCCAGCGCATGCGCCGCATCTGCCCGCGCAGCTCGAGCGGGTTCAGCTCGGGCCAGTGCTCGAGCACCCACTGCAACAGGATCGACAACAGCCGCGGGTCGTGGCGCAGCATCTCGCCGGCCAGTGCGATCAGCTCCTCGGTGCTGCACGGCCGGTAGGGCCAGGGGCGATCGCGCCCGACCGCGGGCGCTCCGGCGAGGGCCAGCTCTCGGTAGAGCCGCTCCAGGTCGGACTGCTCGGGAGCGCGCTGGAGCAGCCCTCGCCTCACGGCTCCAGCTCGTCGCGCAGGTCGTCGAAGTAGTCCGCCGGCAGCACTGCGGCGTAGGTCTCGAAGTACGGGTTGAGCCAGTCCGGCTCCAGGCCGATCTCCGCGGCGACCTGGCGGGCGGGACGTTCGAGATCCGAGATACGGAGGCTGCCCTTGACCGCCATGGCGTCTACGTCTCGGGTAGCCAGGGGGTGGTCGTAGGAGGCGACCATCGCCACTCACGCTTCCCGCTTGCGCCGGCGGAGGAGAATGAGCAGCCCGCCCGCGCCCACGGCGAGCAGGATGCCGGCCTGGATGATCGTCTTGGCGGGGAGCTCTCCCTGGCGGCTCCAGACGAACCAGCCCAGGACGGGCGCGGCCACGAACAGCAGTCCGTAGACCGCGAGCATCACCCTGCGGGCGCGGGCGCGCGTCCGCTCGGTGTCCCGCCCGAACAGCCGGTCGTAGGCGATCATGCCCAGCATGGTGGCCACCCCGAGCCCGCCGAACACGAGCCAGAAAGCGCGGGAGGTGGCGGCGGCCTCGGCCGTGCCGGCGCGGTCGGCGAGCGGCGCGAGCACCGCGTGGTACATCTCGCCGCCAACGTTGGAGCCCACCAGCGATCCGATCACGCCGTAGAGGAACGCGTAGCCCATGTAGGTCGCCTTCTTCTCGGCGGGTGCCACCAGCCCGATGTAGCTGATGTACTTGGGGTGGCACGTCATCTCGCCCAGGGTGAACACCGCGATGCCGGTGACGAAGACCCACGCGTGCTGGGAGACGGCGAGGCAGAAGAACCCCATCGAGCCGACGAGAATCCCGGCGATCATCGTGGGCAGCGGGCGGATGCCGCGAACTGCGCGGCTGACCAAGATCTGGAGCACCACGATCGTGCCCGCGTTGACCACGGTCACGTGCTCCGCGTCGAAGTGGAAGTCGATGCCCAGCGTGGCGAACGCTGCGTCGATCGGCGTCACGTCGACGAAGTCGCGCAGGTACCAGAGCACCGAGCCGAAGTTCTGAAAGTACAGGATCCAGAAACAGGAGTAGACGAAGATCAGCAGCACGAAGCGCGCGTCCGAGAGGACCGTCACCGCGCCGTCGAGCACCTCGGCGATCGTCTTGGTGCTCTTCGGCCGGGGCGGATCCCGGTAGAGGAACACCGTCGGGATCAGCATCGCGGCGCAGTACAGGGAGCTGGCGGTGAACACGTGGCTCCAGGAGAACCCTTTGAGCCAGCCGGCCACGAGCGGCGCCGCGAACGCGCCGAGATTGATCATCCAGTAGTAGACGCCGAAGCCGAGGCCCGAGGTCTTCTCGTCGGTGGTGCGCGCGATCGTTCCCGAGATGATCGGCTTGAACAATCCCGAGCCCACCGCCATCAGGAGCAGGGTGGCGAACAGCGCGCCGTACGCGGTCACCTGGCCGGAGAGGAAGTAGCCGCTCGACAGAAGCGAGAACGCGAGCAGCAGCATCCGCCGGTAGCCGTAGCGGTCCGCCAGCGCGCCGCCCAGGATCGGCAGCACGTAGGTGATCGCGTAGACCACGCTCTGCAGAAGCCCGACGTCGTCCTCCTCGAAGCCGAGGCCGCCTCCGACCCTGTCGGTCAGGTAGCGGGCGAGCAGCGCGTTCAGGCCGTAGTAGGCTCCGCGCTCGAACAGCTCCATCACGTTCGCTGTCCAGAACGTGCGGTCGAAGGTACGCAGCCCTCCTCCGCTTTCGGGGGCGGGTGTTGTAGAATCGGTCATCTTCTGCACTTCGCGCTCGACGCTCAGGCTACCACGATCGGCGGCGCGCGGCCCGGAGATCTTCGAGCGTCGGGAACCCGGCACCCGTCCGGTTGGAATGGGTGGCCCGCGGCCAGAGAGACTGTCGGCGTCCCAATGCCCCGGCGGTGATCAGCGTTCGGTCGCGATGTTGACCACGATCTCGCGGCCGTCGATCTCGGAGCCGTTGAGCTGCTCGATGGCGCGGGCCGCGTCCTTGCGGCTCTCGAAGGTGACGAAGCCGAAGCCGCGCGACTGGCCGGTGGTGCGATCAGTGAGGACCGCCGCGTCGGTCACCTGGCCGAACTGGGAGAAGACGCTGCGCAGGGTCTCGGTGGTGGTGTCCCAGCTCAGGCTGCCGACGAACAGGCGGCAGGGGACGCCGGCCGCCGATCGGGGCGCTCGGGCGCGCTGCTCCATCGCCTGCAGCGCCTCGCCCGCGGTGGGCAGATCGCCGGTCATCTCCTCGGCAGAGATGATCTCTGGCTCGGCCGGGCCCTGCTCCCGCCGCTCGGCGCGCCGCGCGGCCTTCTCCTTCTTCCTGCGCGCCTTGTCGGCCTCGCGCTGTCTCTTGCTCTGTGAGTAGCTGTTGCGTGCCATGAACCTCGCTTGCTGCCTCGCCGGCGCTATGTGTGTGTTGGTGCTCGCTCCGCGCCGAGCGCAGAGGACCGCGCGGGGAAACCGAGCGGAACCAGAGCATACGATACCCGTCTTGCGGCCCCGCGTCCACCGCCCGAGCGTTTTGCGGTGTTGGAGAACCGTGACGCGAAGCGGGTAGGTTTGTTGTCTACATTTGAGCACAAAACTTGATCCGCTGAATTGGCCAGCATTATCATGGGGCTATGAAAGATAGCGTCATACGTCACATGAGACTGCTTTTCTCCATCGCCGCCTGTCTGGCGGCCATCTCGTTCTCGGGCGCGGCCGCGGCCTGGACCTCGGCCCGCCTGCAGAGCGTGGACGTGAAAATGGAGGTGGCCGCCGAGGGCGAATCGCGCGTGGTGACGGTGGCCCGCTACGAGGTCTCGGGCGGGCGCTTCCACGGCTTCGACCTGGCTCCCGGCGCCGGCGAAGGGCTGGTTCCCGAGGAGTGCCACGCCGAGCGCGACGACGGACGACGCATCCCGGTCTCCTTCCGCGAGCTCTACGACGGCCGGACCCGCGTGGTGCTGGCCGGCGACGAGGCGATCCGCCGCGGAGCGGTGGCGTTCCGGCTGGTCCAGCGCGCCGACTTGGCGGCCGAGGGTGCGCTGCGGCGTTACGAGGGACGCGCCAGGATCGACTGGACGCCGATCGTCTGGGACGAGGGAACCGACCGGATGACCCTCGGCTTCGAGCTGCCCGGGCCCAGCAGCGACGCGCCGATCGCCGTAGACCCGGACGTGGCGCGCGACTACCGAATCGAGACCGACCGCGAAAGCGTCTCGTTGACCAAGTACCGCACTGTACGCTGGTACCCGATGCGGGCCGTGATCGAGGTCGACCCGGCGCTCTTCCCCTCGCTGGCCGAGGCCGAGCGGTCCGCGGCCGAGCCCGAGGATCCTCGAGAGGAGCAGCTGGCGGCGGTCGGTTCCGCGGCCGTGCTCGAGCCACCGACCGCGCCCCCGCCGCTCTACGTGATGCTGCTGCCCGCGCTGGCCGCGCTGGTCGGCCTGCTGCTGACCGTGCTCAAGACCTGGCAGCTGCGGCGCACGCTGCTCGAGTTGGGCTGGGCGCCGCGCTTCCGACTGCTGCCGCGCACCGGGCCGGCCGCGCGGCTGCTGCTCTCGCTGGTCGCCGCCGGGCTGGGGCTGGCCGCCCAGCACTTCGGGTCTCTGGCCGCCTCGGTACCCGCGTTCGGCGTCTCGGCCGCGCTGTGGATCGTCTCGCGCCAGCAGGGATCGCTTCGTCCGCGGCCCGGCGGAGCCTGGCGTCCGATGACGGACGACGACCTGAGCCGCGTGCGCAGCCTGGCCCGCGCCTACCGGGCACGGCGCGCGATGTGGATCGACATCACCACCTTCAGGGGAGCGGCCCTGTTCGGCGTCGCGCTGCTCGCGCTGGCCCGCTCGGCGATGACGGTTCACGAGCGCTGGCCGCACGCGAGCTGGGGCGCCGTGATCGCGGCCGGCGTCTACCTGATTCCCGCCTTCTTCTCGCACGTCCGCTCCGAGCTGCCGGTCGACCCGACGCTGGAGGGCTTTGTGGCGCTGGAGCGCTGGCGATCCTCGCTGTCCCGGCTGCTCTCCTCGCTGGTGCCCGGATCGAGCACCGCTTTCTGGATGCGCGAGGACGACAAGGGTCTGATCGAGGCCCGCCTGCGGGCCGAGCCCGCCCCGCGGTGCTTGAGCGGCATGGAGCTGGCCGGCGAAATGGTCCGCGCCGGAACGACCTGCCGCGTGCGTAAAGCCGCGATCATGCGCCTCGTGCCCGGAACCGAGGCGGCGCGGAAGCTGGCTTCCTGCCCGCACGCCGCCGAGCACCACCTGACCCCGGATCTGCAAGAAGAGGTGATCGTGCTGCGCCATCGCCGCGGCCGCTCGGAAGGCGGTCTCGCCCCGCTGCGCGCGGCGCTGTCCCGAATCGGAATCTGAGTGTCGCTCAGGCCGCGTCCGGCTCCAGGTGACGTCGCATCTTGTCGAGCGCCTGCTGCTGGATCTGGCGGATGCGCTCGCGCGAGAGGTCGTAGTGCTCCCCGATCTCCCTGAGCGTCAGCTCCTCGCCGTCGCTGTCCAGCCCGAACCTCCAGCGCAGGATCTCCCGCTCCATCGGCGTCAGGATCTCGAGCACCTCGTCCATCTCCCGGTTCCAGCTGGAGAGCATCGCGCTGTCGAACGGGCTGACCGCCGACTCGTCGGCCAGCATGTCGATCGGGCGGCGATCGTCCGATCCCGAGATCTCGCGGTCCAGCGACTGCACCGCCGCGGTGCGGTGCTTGCGCACGCGGGCCAGCTGCCGCCGGTCGAAACCGGTCTCGCGGCCGAGCTCCTCCTCGGTCGGAATCCGGCCCAGCCTGGCGCCGAGCGACTCGGTCGCGCGCGAGACCCGCTTCTGGGCATCCAGCGCGTGGACCGGAACCCGCACCGAGTGACCCTTGTCCGCCAGCGCCCGCCCGATCGCGTGCCTGATCCACCAGGAAGCGTAGGTGCTGAAGCGAAAGCCGCGCCGGTAGTCGAAGCGCTCGACCGCCTTGATCAGGCCCAGGTTGCCCTCCTGGAGCAGGTCGATCAGCGACAGCCGACCGCGGTCGTAGCGCCGCGCTATCGCGACCACCAGCCGCAGGTTGGCGCGGATGAAGTCGTCCTTGGCGCGCCTGACCCGCTCCGCCGCGCGCTCCGCCTCGCCCAGCAGCTCGGCCAGACGATCCGCCCGCTCGCCGTCGGCCTCTCCCAGCAGAGAGCGCAGCGCGGCGTGTGCCCCCTCGACGAGATCGCGGTCCAGGTCCAGCTCGCGCAGGCGCCCCACCGCCGCCTCCAGGCTCTCGAGGTAGGCGCCGCGAGCCCTGGGCCCGAAGCTGCGCCCGCGACCGGCGCGCTCGGCCCGGCGCGCCAGCTCGACCAGCTCCTCCACGTCTTGTTCTCGGTCGACCTCGTCGATTACACGGCGCAGCAGAGTCGAGCAGATCCCGGGGTCCATCAGCATGATCCGCCAGCGCTCGTCCTCCATCTCCGCCAGCCGCCTGGCGTCGGCCAGCTCCCTCTCTCCGGAGAGCACCTCGTGGTTGGCCAGCTCCTTGAAGTAGCTGGCCAGAACCGGGTCGTGCCGCGAGGAACGGAAAAGGCGTGGAACCGAAACCGATCCGCCCGTCCTCGACCCCATGTTTGGCTTTTTGGGCTTGTCCGCGCTGCCGTCGGCTCTTTGCATTTTCTCCTCCTGGAGCATTGCGCCTCGCCTTCTTTTTCCTTGGTCTCCCGGCGGCGAAAAACGTTACAGTCGTTTTCGTGAAGCCCGACGACTCCAGACGACGAGCGCGGCGAATCGCACCGGCGAGGCTGCGCGAGCTGAGCGGGCTGGCCCGGCCCCAGCTGCCGCGCATGGTCGCCGCGGCGCTCTGCATGGCGGTCTCGGCCGCTGCCACGGCGGGGTACGCCTACCTGGTCGGTCCGGTGCTGCGCTCCCTGTTCGGCGTCGGATCCGGACCCGCCGCGACGCCGGTCGAGGGCGCTCCCAGCTCGCGCTTGCTGGAACGGATCGGGGAGTCGCTGGCGGCGCTGGAGCCGCTGCAGCTGGGCGCGGTGATCGTCGTCGTTGCCGCGATCAAGGGCGGGGCCTTCTTCGGACAGCGTTCCCTGTCCGTGGCTGCGGGTCAGGGCGTGTTGCGCGATCTGCGCGCCCGCCTCTACCGGGGCCTTTTGACCCTGAATCCGCTCTCCGAGACGGCGCGCCGCCGCGGGGCGATGGTCTCGCGCTTCACCGCCGACGCCGAGGCGGTCGAGCAGGGAGTCGCCGGCGGGTTGCTGGCCGCGGTTCGCGACGGGTTGCAGATCGCGGCGCTGGCCGCGCTGGCGCTGGCGCTCGATCCGGTCCTGGGGGCGATCGGGCTGGTCGCGTTTCCCCTCGCCGCGATGCTGATCGCCTCGCTGGGCCGCGAGCTGCGGCGGCGCAGGGGAGCGGTCCACGCCTCGCTCGGCCAGATCGGAGAGACGGTCGAGGAGACCGCCGCCGGCCTGGACGTGGCGCGCGCCTTCGGAGCCGAGAAGCTGCTGCGTCGCCGCTTCGAGCAGCGCAGCGAGCGCCTGGCGCGACGGGCTGTCCGAGCCGCGCTGGTGCGGGCCTGCTCGTCGCCGGTCAACGAGCTGCTCGGAGCCGCGGCGCTGACCGCGACGTTGTGGTACGCACGGGTGCGGATCGCCGACGGCGCGCTGACCCCGGACGCGTTGGTCTCCTTTTTCACCGCCCTGCTGCTGCTCTACCAGCCGGTCAAGGGGCTCGGCCGCGCCAGCCACGCCGTCCAGTCCGCACTGGCCGGGCTGGATCGGCTCGCCCCCCTGCTGAAGCGCGCCGGGCCGAAGCGGTCGCTGCGGCGCGCACCCGAAAGCGCGCCCTCGGTCATCAGGCTGGAGGACGTGCGCGCCGGCTACGGCGAGGGACCGGACGTGCTGGAGGGCGTCAGCCTCGAGCTGGAGCGCGGCGAGCGCGTCGCGGTGGTCGGTCCCTCCGGAGCGGGCAAGACCACGCTGCTCAACGTGCTGTGCGGATTCCTTCCGCCGCGCGCCGGCCGGCTGTCGATCGACGGCCGGCGGGTTCCCGCCTCCCCGGAGATCATGCGCGAACTGGTCGCACCTGTCTTCCAGGAGCCCTTCCTGTTCGATGACTCGATAGTCACCAACGTGCGCTGCGGGCGGCCGCGGGCGGGCGACGCCGAGCTGCGCGAGTCCCTGCGCGCCGCCGGGGTGACGGAGTTCGCGGCTCGCCGAGGTCTCGATTCTCCGGTGGGACGGGGAGGAGGCGCGCTGTCGGTGGGGCAGCGGCAGCGGGTCTGCCTGGCGCGGGCGTTGCTGGCCGGCGCTCCGGTGCTGCTGCTCGACGAGGTCACCGCTTCGCTGGACGCCGCCGGCGAGCAGCGGATCGTCGACGGCCTGCGGCGCCTCGAGGACCGTACCGTGCTGATCATCACCCACCGCGCCTCGACCGCCCGCCTGGCGGACCGCGTGGTGCTGTTGGAAGAAGGACGCGTCCGCGACGAGGGGCCGACATCGAGGATTCTCGGAGACGACGTCGTGGAGATCGGACGGGAGGTCGGAAGTGCGTGAGCGCATCCTCACGGTCTTTTTCTTCTTGGTCTTCTGCTGCTCCGCCGCCGCCGCGGGGGATTCGCCTTCCAGGCGCGTGGATCTCGGCAACGGCGCGGTCGCGGTGCTGGAGGACGGAGAGCTGAGCGTCGAGCGGGACGGCCGTCGCCCGGAGCGGATTTCGCTGGAGGTCGAAAGCGGCCTCGATCCGAGGCTGGAGTCCGTGGAGCTGAGCGAGGGGCGAGTCGCGCTGCACGCGGCCGTGACCGACGCAAAAGGCGGTCGCGTCGAGCTGGTGGCCGTGCGCGAGGCGGGCGGCGGGCTCGCGTCGGTCTGGCGCGGACGCAGCGACCTGTCCGGAGACATGGGCGAGCGCAGCGCCGAGGCGGTGCGGTTCCAGGATCTCGACGGAGATGGAGTGCCGGAGATCGCGGTCGGAACCGTGCTGGAGAGCGTGCGCCTCTGCGGAGCGGAGAGATTGCCGCTGCTGTTCCGCCGCGTCTGGGATCCCGGCTCCAGAAAGCTGCGGCCGGTCGCGGCGCGCAGGCCGGCGCTGGGCGAGCCGCGCGAGGTGACCGGCTCGCTCGATTCCGGCCGAGAGCCGACAGAGCCGAAGATTCCGGTCCTGGTTCCGGCCTCGGTCTCGCGCAGCGCCGGCGACCGGGGCGATCCCCTGCTGCTGCCGCGGCCGGGCGCCGCGGTCGACGGCGATCCGGCCACCGCCTGGGTTCCGGGACGCGGCAACAGGGCCGGCGAGTTCGCGACCTTCGAGCTGCGCGGAGGGCCGCGGCGGATCGTGCGCCTCGGTGTGCGGGCCGCGCCCCGTGGCGAGCCGCGGCGCCGCTACGACTCTCCGCGCAGCCTGCTGCTGTCCACCGGCGAGGAGGTGCTGCGGCTGGTCTTTCCCGGGGAGGCGGCCCGCGGCGAGGAACCGACCGTCTGGTTCGACCTGCCGGAGCCGAAGGAGAGCGGCTGCCTCTCACTGGTGATCGAGGAGACCCGCGATCCGCGGCCGAAAAAGCTGACGGCGATCTCGGAGCTGGTGGCGATCACCGATATCGACCGGCCCGGCGGGCTGGAGCGGCTGGCCGCCGAGCTCGACGAGGATCGTGGCGGCGAGCAGGCCGCCGAGCTGCTGCGCACCCTGGGCGCCGAGGCGCTCGCTCCGCTGCGCTCGGTCTGGAAGGATCTGGGCGCCTCGGGACGCCGCCGCGCGGTCGGCGTGCTGGCCGAGGCCGACGCGGCCGGAGCCGCGGACCTGCTGGTCGAAGCGGCGATCGACTCCTCGGATCCGGTGCGGCGGGCTGCGCGAAAGGGAGTCGAGCTGGCCGGAGACGCGGCGGTTCCGCACCTGGCCGAGCTACTGGACGGAGATCGATTCGAGCGGGCGGCCGAGCTGCTCTACGAGCTGGGATCGCCCGCCGCGCTCGACGCGCTCTGCGAGGCCGCCGGCGGAGGAGGCCGCGAGCGGCGGGGCGAGATCAGGAGCCTCGCCGCGCGGCTGGCCGCCGACGCCGAGGATCTCGCCGAGTTGCTCTGGGATCGAATCGAGCTGGCTCGGGAGTCGAAGGAAACCGAGCGCCTGCTGGACCTGCTGCGCGCCGGCGCGCGGGTTCCCGGGCTGGCCGAGCGCGCCGCCGGGATGGCGGCCGAGCTGCTCGGATCGGCCGAGTCGTTCGCCGACCGCTGGCGGCTGCTGAGCGCGCTGGCCGACTCGGGGGCGCCCGCCGCTCTCGACCCGTTGCTGGACGAGATTGACGCCGGGGATCGCCACCTGCGCGCCGCGGCCGCGCGCGGGCTGGGACGCCAGGCGCGAGAGGAGCGGGTCGACGCAGCGCTGCGAGAAGCGTTGAGCGACGAGGCTCCCGAGGTGCGGGTCGCCGCGGCCGAGGCGCTGCTGCTCTCCGGGCGGGGCGAGCGGGTCGCGCCGGAGCTGGCGCGACTGGCGAGCGACGATCCCTGGCCGCAGGTGCGGCTCGCGGTCGTCTCTCGCGCCGGCCGCCTGCCGCGCGAGACCGCGACGGCCGTGTTGGCGGCCGCCGTCGCGGACGAGTCCGAGAGCGTCAGACTGACCGCGCTGGAGATCTCGCCGTCGATCGCAGGAGACGAAATCGAGCGGGCGATCGCCGCACGGCTGGGCGACGAGGAGGAGAGGTTTCGGGTCAGGACGGCCGCGGCGCGGGCCGCCGGAGTTCTCTGCCTGGAGAGCGCGGCTCCGAGCCTTTTCGAGGTGCTGAAGCTGGGGGCCGAGCCGCTGGCCGGTCCGCGCGCCGTGACCGCGGCGCGGGCGGCGGCGCGGGCGCTGGGACGGATCGGAGGGCGGCGTGCGGAGGAGATGCTGCGCGAGGCGCGCAGCCGATCCAACCCGGCGATCGAGCGCGCGATCGACGCGGCGCTGGAGGCGCCGGGCCGCTGCCGCGACCGCGGCGACGCCCCCCGGCGCGACTAGGCACGAAAGCGGGCAGCGGGAAATTCTCCTGCGGCGTTCGGTGGGTTATGCTGGCGGACGTGCGGCTAGAGGACTTCCGATCGCGAGCTCTGGGCGAAGGCCTGCGCTACGGTGAGAACCGGACCGTCTTCCTCCGCGAGCTCGCCCAGAACTCGCGCGACGCCGGCGCGACCAGGATAGGCGTGGCCACCTTCTTCGAAGGCGGGGACGTGGTCGTCAGCTTCGGCGACGACGGCTCGGGAATGAGCTTCGATCGAGCGCGCCGCTACCTGTTCACCCTCTACGCTTCGAGCAAGGAGGAGGAGCAGCGCAGCGCCGGCCGCTACGGTGTCGGGTTCTGGTCGGTGCTGCTCTTCGCTCCGGATCGGATCAGCATCGAGTCCTTGACCGAGGACGGCGAGTCCTGGGCGGTGATCTTCGACGGCGCGCTCGAAGGGCACCGCCGCGTCGACTGCGGCCTCAACACGCCCGGGACGCGGATCACGCTGCGCAAGCGGGCCGATCGCGCCGACGCCGAGCGGACCATGATCGAGCTGGAACGCTCCCTGGGGCGCTACTGCCGCTACCTGCGCCGCAACGACGAGAGGGCCAGCCCCATGCCCGTCCACCTCAACGGCCGCCGGATAGACAAGAAGATCAGCGTCGCGGGTCCCTGCTGGCTCTCGTTTCGCGACGGCGCGGTCGAGGGCGCGGTGGGGCTCGGCGACAGGCCTCGCGTGGAGCTCTACGCCCGTGGTCTGCTGGTCTGGCGCGGCACCTCGCTGGACGAGCTGCGCTACGGAGCGTCCTTTTCCGAGGGTCCCTCCCATCCGCACGGGCTGGCGCCCGTCTACGTGCTGAACGGCAACGAGCTGAGCGTAACCCTGGACCGCCGCGCCGTGATCGACGACCGGGCGCTGTCGCGCGTGCGGAGCAAGGCCAGGAGGCGGATGCGGGAGCTGGTCGGACGCTACCTGGACGGCATCTCGCCCCGCCCCTTCCACGAGCGGATCGCCGACTGGCTGCGCGGATCGATCCAGGATCTATGCGCCGAGGGGCTGCGTCCCTCGGCCTGGGCGTGGCTCGGGCTCGCGCTGGCGCTGGCGATCCTGGCCGGCGTCGGGGTCGATTGGATCGCCGGCGAACCGAGCGCCGCGAGCGAGCCGCCCGCAACGGACCGAGCCGAGATCGCCCCTCCGATCGAGATAGCTCCCGGCAGGCGCGACGAGCCGCCGGCCTCGCGAGCCTTGAAAGCGGCCGGCGGGTTCCCGGGACCGATGGTGCATCCGCTGGGACGCGCGGTTCTGCCCCGGCTTTCCTACCGGCCCGCCGATCGGGAGGTGCTGCTGAGAACGATCGTGGCCGACAGGCTCGATCCCTCGCGCGGGATCACCGCAAAAGCGCCCCGACCGGTCGAGCCGGTCGAGCCTTTCCGCTGCGTCGCGCGCTGCGTCTCGGTCGCGGCCGAGATCGACGCGGACAGAGGGTTCTTCCCGATTCCGACGCCGACCGGCCACCGGGTCGATACCGAGCGGATCCGGCTGGCCGGCGAGCCGGTCGCGCACCTGCTGGCGAGCGAGGCCGGTCAGATCGGAATCCCGCTCGAGCGCGCCGTGAGCGGATCGCTGACCTACCGTACCGGTCCGTCCTTCGCGCCGCTGGCGCCCCGCGAGCGAAAAGAGCTGCTCGAGGTGCCGTCGCGGATGAGCCTGCCTCCCCGCTGGGCCGGCGCGGTCGCCCGCGCCGCCTCGACCGACGAGATCTCCGAGCGGGTGGAGCGGATCAGGAGCTTCGTGGAAAAGGAGATATCCTACGACCGCGGATCGCGCACGGTGCTGGCCCATCGCGCCCAAATCGAGGGAAAGATCGAAGCGCGCTGGGTGGAGTTCGTGACCGCCTTCGGGCGCGGAGACTGCGACGTCAAGAACGCGCTGGCGGTGCTGATGCTGCGACGCGCCGGGGTGCCCGCGCGCATGGCGGTGGGGCTGGCCGGCCGCGACGGAAAGGCGCTGCCCGGCAGGCACGCCTGGGTCGAGTACGACGACGGCGGCTGGATCGCGGCCGACGCCACCGGCGCGGCTCCGGGCTCGGGGCCTCTGCTGGCCGCGGTCGCCGGAGAGGAAGAAAAGGGAGAGATCGGTCCCGAGCGAGACGCGTCGGCGGTGCCGGAGCCCGGCACCTCGCCCGCGGCTCCGTTCACCTCGGCGCGGGCGGCGAGCGACGCGGCTTCCGATCTCGCCTGGCCGGGGATCGCCGCGGCGGTCGCGGCCGCGGTGGCCGCCTTCGCGCTCGCGCTGGCGCTCTTCTCGCTGGTCGCCGGACGGGCTTCGCGCAAGCTGGTCGCGCCCGGCGGGCGCAACGTGTGGCGCCGCGTGGCCTCCGAGATGCTGTCCGGCGCTTTGGCTCATCCCGACATCTGGTTGCGGGGCAGCGGGCTGGACTCGCGGCGGATGCTGCCTGTCCTGGGCGGCCGGCGCGCGATCTCGCTGGGCGAGGCACGGCGCCTGGCAAGCTCCGGCCGCCTCTGGTACTCGGAGGGCGGATCGTCACTGGCTCGCCGCGCGGTCGAGAACGGAGCGCGCGTGCTCGATTCCTCGGACGAGGCCTTCGGCGACCTGGTCCGGCGCCTGCCCGGAGCCGATGATCTGGACGCCGTGGCGGCGCTGCGGCCCACGCGAGCGGAGAAGCTGCACCCCTCGGAGAGCCCGGTGGGAGAGCTGATAGCGGACACGGAAAACCTGGTCGGACTGGGCGGCGGCGGGTCCCCGGTGGTGCTGCCCTGCCCGGGCCTGGTGAGCGAGCCGTTTCGCGACGTGGACCTGCGCAACCTGGGCGTCAAGGGTCCGGCCACCTTCGTGGCCATCTCCACGCGCCACGATCGCTTGCGCTCGCTGGCCGCGCTGCGTCGTCTCGATCCCGAGCTGGCCTCCTTTCTGCTGCTCGACCTGCTGGTCGCCCGCAGCGGTCTGCTAGGCGCCGACGCGCGCGAAATCCGCCGCCGCGCCGCGCGCCGGGTGACGGAGGCGACGCAATGAGCCTGTTGCGCATAGACGTGGAGGCCGAGATCCGCAAGCTGAGCGGGCGGCGTTTCAGGACCGCCGCCGACTACGCGGTGGAGTTGGTGCGCTGGGTGGCCAGCCAGCGCCCGATGCGGGTGGAGATCAGGGTCTCCCGCAGGGAGCTGGAGGTGTCCCACGACGGCTCGGGCCTGGTCGGAGCGTCCCTGCGGCGGCTGGCCGCTGTCTTCGACCCGCGGCGTACGGACGAGGAGCGGCACGCGGCGCTGGTCGCGCTGGAGCGGGAGCACGGCCTGGGCCCGCTGTCGGCCTTCGCGGCGCGATCGCCGCGGGTGACGATCACCGGGATGGTCGACGGCCGTCCGCTCGGGCTGGAGATCGCGGTCGGACGCCGCCCGCGCAGCTTCGACGTCGAGCCGCGGGAGGGCTTCTCGATCCGCGTGCGCGGCCGCGGCCGGCGCCCGAGGCTGGAGCGCGGGCTGCTGCGGGAATCTTGCCGCTGGTCGACGGTTCCGATCAGGATCGACGGTCGGGTCGTCAGCCGCGGGCTGGTGCTCGACGACTGCCTGTTGCAGGTCGATCTGCACAACCCGCGCATGCTGGGGGTGGTGGGGTTGCCGCGCTCAAGCGATCTGGTGCGGATCGAGCGGTTGCGCCACGGCGTGCGCGCCGAGGAGTTGGTACGGCCGCCCGCCGGAGGAATGGTCTACCACGCCGCCGCCGACGAGCGGGACGACGACCCGGACGCCAGCTGGCGGACGCTGCGCCGCGCGGCGCGCAAGCTCTACGAGCGACTCGCCCAGCGCTGCGAGGAGCTGGGAGGCGCGGACCGCTCCCGCGCTCTGGAGCTGCTGTTCGATCGCTACGAGCACACCCAGGAGAGCTCGCTGCTGTCCGGGGTCAAGGCCTTTTTACGGGTGGGCGCTCCTCCGATCGACCTGGAGGCTGTCCGCCGGCTGACGGACGAGCGCCGGCTGTTCGCCCTGGACTCGAGCGAGCGCGTCGAGGACTACGACGTGAGCGGCCGGGAGGTGCTGCGCCTCGACCAGCTGCAGCGCCGCTTCCTGCTCCGCCAGCTGGCCGCGGTGCTTCCGCCGCCTCCGCGCCGGGTCTCGCGCGGTGGATTCTCGGCGCGGCTGCGCGCGGCGGGAAGATTTCTACGCGACTCGCTGGCGCGGCTGCTCGGAGGCGGGCCGGGTCGCCCCCTGCCGGACGACGAGCTGGATCCGGCCGAGCTGCGCTTCCTGGAGGCGGTCCGCGGCGAGATCCGCTCGGGAGCCTTCTCATTGCCCGACGGCGGCAAGCCGTTCGAAGCGATCGTGCGGATGGCCGAGGGGCAGAGGCGTCCCTGGACGCGGCGCGAGCGGTTTGACGGGCGGACACAGTACCTGGTGGCGCGCGGCCACCCGCTGGTGGAGCAGATGGTCGACTCCTGCGACGACGAGCCGTCGTACATCTACCCGGCGATGTACGCGCTGACCGACGGGCACGACGGGTACGGAGACGACCGAAGCCTGGTCCAGCGGGTAATCCTTGACCGCCTGCTCGCCGGGCCGTGAAGAGTGACCGCGGCGCCCGACCGAAGCCGGCATCTTCGTTCCGTGGCTCAGGTCCTGGAACCAGCCGGCGAACCCCTGCCAGCCCATGACCGCGCCGCCGTCCGTGACCATGTCGGAGAAGTCGACCTGCTCGAGATCGGCGCGGACGCGGCGGACGCGGTCGAGGATCGCCGCGATCTCGTCGTCGGCGGTCCACGTCCAGCGGCCCTCTTCCGACCACATGGTCCCGCTCCAGGTCAGGGTCGCTACCTGGGCGCCGTCAGCGTCGATGATCGGGAGACGCCGGTCGTGGGATCGACCGTCATCTCTTTCCGTTCCAGGTGTCGAACGCCTCCTGGCTGGCCGCGAGGTCCAGGTAGCGCAAACGCAGCGCGTCGAGCCACTCGGCGTGTCCGCCATCGAGGTCGAGGGTGGCGATCCAGTCCGCAAGCCGGTTGAGCGGCATGTCGACGAAGGTGCCGTCGCCCGTCCGCAGCAGCTCCTGGTAGTTGCGCGCGGCGTTGGTGCAGCCCTTGTCGTCAGGATGACGGAGCAGCATCAGGCGCCCGCGGGAGTATGGGGAATCCGGGTGGTCGAGGGTCGCGACGGCGAGCAGGTGATCGCGCCAGAGCTGGTTGTGCCGGATCTCCAGCAGGTGCTTGATGGCGCCTTCCCGCCAGGGCGAGCGAGGGCCGTTCATCCAGCGGCGGTACTCCCTGGTGTCGTAGACCTTCGGCGAGAACGGCTCAGTGAGCTTCGTTTCGACGCCCAGGAACGCCTGGCGGTCGTCGACGGTGACGTACTCGACGAACGCGTCGAAGGCGGTGCGGTCGTTCAGGTACTCGGCCCGCGGCGCCGGCGCGTGCTCCACCACGACCCTTGTCACGCGCTTCACCTCGCAGGGGAACAGCGCGTCCATCAGCCGGGTGGCGAGATCCAGGTCGAGCCCCAGGTGGCCGAAGAGGTTGAAGCAGAGCGGCTGGGACGAGAGCATGTTCCGCAAGAGGCGGAACTCCTCGATCAGGCCCTCGGACTCGGCGAGGCGATCCTGCACCGCGGCGAAGATCTCCGGCGTCAGAAAATTCAGCCCCTTCGCGGCGTCTTCGGCGGTGAGCATGTTGCCGTGCTCGGTCGTCGCGCGCGGGGTCGGTCCTGTCCCGCAGGGCACCTCCAGCACGGTCGCGCGGTACCAGCTCTGGTGGAAGCGCATCCGCCTGGCGAAGGCGTTGTCGCTGGGGGATTGGGGGCCGAAGTCTTTTGCGCCGATACTATTCATGTGATTGCACGCTACAAACACCGAGAGTCCAAATTTACCCCTCTGTTGCAAAGAAAAGCTGAGAAGCAAATTATATAAAGGCTTGTGGGGCCCCTTCTTCTCTGGGTGTTCTCGGTTTGCCCAAAATCAAAAACGCCCGGATCAGGAGGCCGCCGCAAGTGAAATCCAGTAAAGCTCATCTTCTACAGTTGGCGGGAAGGATCGCATTGCGAAAGCCAGTGATTTC
>CAZHCG010000062.1:0-26066 GCA_964530995.1 uncultured Myxococcales bacterium | reverse complement strand
GAAATTTGGGACGAACAGCCTCTCAGCTGGGAGTGATCGTGGGGATGGGACATCTCGTCGACAGACATCCGATTCCTTATTCTGGACCGAATCTGAGCTTGAGGAACACGGCCCGATCGGCCTCGCAGGCATAGAACTCGTGTTTGGACAGGTAGTAGGTTCCGGCCCCGTACTCCCATTCTTCTTCCGGCCACTCGGTACAAGCGTGATAGTACATGCCGTACCATGTTCCCTTTCCTTCATTGTACCCCGATCGCCTCGATTCGGGGAAAAGAATTTCGCGACCCCGGCCCATCCGGGGTCGCCGTGCACGCCGGCGACCGCGCCGGCGATCAGCACCATCAGCTGAAAGGTGTTGTCCAGGCCCAGGCAACCTTATCTTCGGCTCTGATCCGAAGACAGAGGCAGCTTTTCGCCGGCATCCCGGAATCGCCGTCGTCTCAATCCGGGTCGTCCGGACCTCCCGAGCCGTCGCGCACGCAGCGGACCATTTTCTCTGAATCTGGTCTCTGTTCGGCCACCGCAGCGGCTGCGAAGTATACCGTCCATATGTAGAAATAATCACAGCCGGTGCACAAAGACGCGGACCAGTAGACCGACGAAAATGGAAGCAACGGCGGCTCCTGCCCCGGGCACGGGCCCTCGAGCGCGGGCTCCCAGAAGCAGCCGGGAGGAGCGTCGTCCGGGCCCTCGAGATAGGAGGGGCTGCACGACCGGCACATCACCGTATTCTTGCAGTCGAGCTCGAGGCACTCCGGGTCGCTGACCCCGCAATCGCTGGCGGTCTCGTCCCCGGTGACGTTACCCCAGTAGCAGCCCCTGATCAGCCCGATCAGCTCGTCGATCTCGGGCAGCCGCCAGTCCGAGTGGCCGGCCCAGACCAGCTCGCCGCAGTAGTCGATCACGCCGTCGGGGTTGAGCGTGATGTGCGGCTCGCCGGCCGCGTGGTACCAGCACATCTCCACGTTCTCGGCAGGGTTCTGCCAGCACAGCTCGGTTTCCTCGTCGCACCACTCGCCCTCTGAGACGGGCTCCGTCTCCGTGTCGGTGTCGCTGTCCGCGTCCGCATCCGCGTCGGTATCCGCGTCGGCGTCCGCGTCTCCGTCGGACGACGACCCCGGCTTCTTCGTTCCACCGGCAGAGCTGCACGCTCCCGCCGCCGCCACGGCGAGTGCGATTCCCATCACTATCAGCTTTCTCACACGAAAACTCCTTTCTTCCGACAACCGGCTAGCGAGGATCGAAGATCGCCACCGGATCTAGCCTGAGCAAGAAGGCGTCGTACGCGCCGAGCGACTCCAGCGTGGTGGCGTCGTCCGGACCGGTCCCGAAGGTCGCCTCGTCAAGGAAAACTCCTCCCGCGAAGATGCTCCCCGAATCGTTGACCGAGAGGCTGCGCACTATCTCTCCCAGATCCGGCCAATCGGGTGGAATCTCGGCGCAGAACGCCACGCGGGAAGCCCATCTCAAAGAGCCGTCCGGCTCGTAGACAGCCAAGAACGCGTCGCTGCCCGGTCCGGTCGCCACAAGCTCGGTCTCGTTGTCCTCGGAGGCTCCGAACGTCTTCTCCCCGCTGAACGACCCGCCCTGGACGATCCCGCCGTCCGGCAGCACCGCAAGATCCCCTACGCCATCTACCGGCTCCTTTTCAAAAGGCCCGTCGTCGGAGCTCTCTTCTAGCGCCAGGCTGGTGAACACGCGCTCTCCGCTCTGGCCGTCCAGGCGGGCCAGGTAGAAACCATGGTCGTTCTTGTCCCCACCGGCGCTCTGGTAAAACGGGTCGTTCTCGGTCCCGGCGATGATCTCCCCGTTGAAGACGCTGGAAACGAATATGTCTTCTTCTGCTTCCACGCTCGAGATCGCGTTCCCACCAAAGATCATCCCCCCCTGATGTCCGGCGACACCCAGGTCTCTGGCCCATTCCAACTCACCGGACTCGCCGTACTTTGCGACGAACTGCCCCCAGGACGCCCACGGCAAAAGCGACAAGAGATCCTCGCCCCCGGAGCCGTCATTGAACGAGACTCCGCTGTTGCCGTAGTACCCGGTGAAGACACAAGAGCCGTCGGGCATCGCAACCGCCGACCAGGTGTCCGCGAAGCCCGTATCGTCTCGAACGGAGTAGGCCCACTCGACCCTTCCTTCGGAATCGAACCTGGCCAGGAACCCCTGTGGGTGCCCATCGCCCGTCTTGGGCACGACGAAGGGCGCGCCCGAGCCGTCGTCGAACGCGAGCGGCGGGTCTTGCGGGTCGAACTCGCCGTAGCCGCCGCAGGCGCAGAAGTCGCCGTCCGGAGCTATAGAAAGCCCGTCCTCCCGCGCGATGCACGGCATGCCGGTCGAATGCGTCACCCAGTCGGGAGTCCCGTCCTCGAGGTAGCGCACCAAGAAGCAGTTCGCCCAGGGACCTCCCGTAAAGAACGAAATCTCGCCCGGACCTCCGGCGCCGAACACGATCGGTTCGGAGCCGTTGAAAGTCTCTCCCCAGGCGACAAGGGACCCGTCTCCTGGCGCTTCCAGCTCGCTTATTCCAAAATCGATTCCCCTGATCGGCGACACCCACAGCGGAACGCCTTCGTGCGAGTACCTGGCCACGAACAGCATTCCGTCCGCGACGCCATCGAGCCAGATCTCGTTCTGGGTACCAGCGCCCAACACGTATTGGTCGGATCTCATGGTACCCCCGACACCAACATCGCCACCGGGAAAAAGAGCCGTCGCCCAGAAGCTATCGCCACCCCAGTAGTCGAGGGTGGGTCCGCCGGCTCCGACCGCCCATGCCATCCGATAGCCCGGCGCATCGCCCCAGCCGTGAGCAAGGGAAGCACCCACACCGGTCTCTGTCCCGGTGTCGGCAACTCCCTCGTCGGTATCCGACCCCGGATCGACCCGACGCTGCTGCCGCCCGCAGCCGGAGGAGAGCGCCAGCAAAAAAGAAAGAGAAAAGACCGCCGCCAAAAAGAGCCCGGCACGGGGCAAAAAGCACTGCGGCTCTCCGAATCCAGGCTCTCTCAGGCAGGCGATCTCCATCTTTCTCCCCTGGTTTTCAGTCGTCCCAGTCCAAGGCGACATCCATGTCCTGCAAAGTGGCGCCAATGTGCTCGAACCTCGCAAGGTAGGCGTCTGCGGTGTAGTCCTTGTCATCGAAGTCCCCGTACTCCGTGCCCCAGTAGATATAGTACTGTTGATAAAGGGCCCATTGATAACAGTAGTCATCATCGGAGTAGTAGGCATTTCCTCCTCCTCCTACGTAGTGCTTGGGCATGGCTGTGTTTTGGTCCCATCTGTTAGTTACCGTATTGCAGTGCTCGCACACAGCGGGCAAATGCCTCCAGCCTGCCCTGAGAGCGTCGACATCTGTCCACATCTCAGATCCAGTTTGGCTTTCATCCACCAAGTACATCCCCCAATAGCTACTCCATTCCACTGCTGTGGTGACGTGCCATTCTGCCTCTGGCTCGCCCTCGTCTTTCAAGGTGGCCACGAAGTAGCACTCGGGCGGGAAGGCCCAGCAAGTATCGAGCATCCCCTGCTCCTGCTCCGCCTTCTCTGTTTCGAGATCCACAGTGTATTCCTCGAGAAAGACGTTCATGTCCTCCTCGGAATGGAACACGTAGTACCCGTTGTCCGGGTCGCTCAGCTCTTCGTCCCAGGTCTCCCCCGCCCAGGCGCCGCTCGCCAGGAGCAGCACGGCCAGGGCGCTCGCCAGTGTCGTCGTCAGCTTCTTCATCGTTCTCTCTCCTTGATTGTACCCCGATCGCCTTGATTCGGGGAAAAGAATTTCGCGACCCCGGCCCATCCGGGGTCGCCGTGCACGCCGGCGACCGCGCCGGCGATCAGCACCATCAGCTGAAAGGTGTTGTCCAGCCCCAGGCAGCGCCGCATGCGGCCCAGCCTGCTGACCAATGCCTCGTAGTTGATCCCCTCGGCGTCGGCCACGCGCTGGTAGTCGGGAAATCCCAGCTCTGCGATCCTGGCCGCCAGGCGCGCCTGGCTCTCGCGCAGGCCCAGACCGCGCAGCCGGGCAGACACCGCTCTTTTGGCTAGCTCAGTGTCGGAGCCTGTGTGTGTGTGTGTGTGTGCTAAGGTGCGACGGGCGATCGGCGCTTCGCTCGGCCCCGCGCTTCGACCTGTCGACTGCAATCGCCCCCGCATCGAGCATGATACGGATGGTAAGATCCGGGATCCCGGAAAGTCAACACAATAATTATGACGGTTTTTGTTTGGTCGAAAATTTACACTCGAAAAGGTCGTCGGCCGCCAGGCGGGCTTCGAGCGCTCGGTCTGCGGGCGATCCCCGGCGAGAGAAGAGCAGCGTCGGGATCACTCTTCGCTGTCGAAGGCCCGGTTGCGGATCATCTGCTGGACGTCGTAGGGGCTCGGCTCTCCGCCCAGCCAGCGGTGGAACCGGTCCAGGTGGGCCGCGTAGTATAGCGGCATCGACTTTACCCGGCTCGGCCAATGCCCGTCGTTCTCCTCTGTCTTCGGACCCGACCCGCGGATCGAGGCGTTGGGGTGTCGCCCCGAAGGGGCTGCCCGCCCGAGCCAGTGGCTTCGGCGGGCCTCGTGGCCGCGGGGTTCATCCCCGCGGGACAGCGCCGCGGATCGAGGATGCCGCCGGCGCCGGTCGAACGCCGCGGCCACGAGGGCCGCGGTCGGGATTGCGAAGCCCGGCGGGCTCGGCTCCCTTGTCTTCAAACCCGACCCGCCGATCGAGTCGGCCCTTGAACGCGGCGCTGCTTCGCTTCTCGCGATATCGATTTCGCCCTCCGGGCCGAGATGTGATAGGTCAATCGTGGAGGTCGCCATGCGTTGCAAATCTGATTCTACGTCGCGTCTCGCCGCGTTGCTTCCCGTCTTGCTCACCTTGCCGCTCGCCGCTTCGTGCGGCGGTGAGGACGGCTCGGCCGAGCGGGGCGCGGAGGTGGAAGCGGACGAAGAGCCGGCCGCGGCCGCCGAGCCGGAAAAGGTCGAGCCCGCGCCGTCGAAGGAGAAGCCGGCCGAGCCCGCCTCGGACTCCGGGGTGGACTCCGGTGTTTCGCAGCTCTCCCTCGAGGAGATCGAAAGCTCGTTCGAATGGACGAAGACGCCGCGCCTGGAGGATATCCCCGAGGGCCGGATCCGCGGCGTGATCGACGGGAAGCCGTTCACCGCCGGGTGGGTCTGCGTGCAGCCCGGCCTGTACCGCTCGTGGAGGATCAACATCTCCAGGAAAAAACCCGTGGGCGGGCCGCTGGGGCTGACATACGGGGTCGAGTTCGCCACGATCTACCTCTCCGATCCGCCCGAAGAGGGCGGCGAGCAGCAGCGCGCGATGGCCCCGGACGAAAAGGGCTTCGTCTTTTTGGTGGACGACTCGTCCGGCGGTGAAAAGAAGAAGGCCGAGGGCGAGAAGTGGCATTCGAGCTGCGCCTGGGCGGTGGAGATCACCTCCTGGGAGGTGAAGGACTGGGACCCCGAAGGCGAGATGGGCCAGCTGGCGGGGGAGGCCTCCGGGCGCCTGGCGCTGTGCTGCGAGGCCGAGGACGGCGTGGAGAGATCGTGGCTCGCCGGGGAGTTCGAGCACGCGCCGGTGCGCTACATGGGCGTGCCGTGGTGGGCGCCCGAGGACCAGCAAAGGAAGTTCCTGGGCAAGGGCCGCGTGCGCTGAACCCATCATCCGTTCTTCGTCACTCGGCCGAGCCCACCGGGCTTCGCCGTCCTGTCCGCGGCCCTCGTGGCCGCGGCGGAAAGCGGGCCGGGACACACGCCGGATCTCAGATGCAGATCGAGACTTGCTGGCCGGTGTCCACGCACTCCTGGTCGGAGGGGCACTGGTCGGTGGTGGAGCAGACAAGCACGCACCAGTAGTTGGAGCCGCCGTCGGAAAGCGCGCACTCGGCCTGGGCCGAGTACTGGGTCCAGGGGCAGGTCGAGCCCTGGCCGTCGCACTGCGCCGCGCAGTAGTAGCCGTCGAAATCCTGCAGGCCGAGGCAGTCCGAGCCGTCGTCGCAGACCCCGTCGCTCGACTCGTCGCAGGAGCACGGCCAGCCGCTGTTGAGCGGGCAGTCGCCGTCCGTGTCCGTGTCCGAATCGGCGTCGCCGTCCGAATCCGAGTCCCCGTCGGTATCGGCGTCCGCGTCCGTGTCCGCGTCCCCGTCGACGTCCGAGTCGGAGTCCGCGTCCGAGTCGGAGTCCGCGTCGGCTCCGGCGTCGTCCGCCAGCCACTCGTCCGTCTCGTCGACGTGCCTGCACGCCGTAAAACAGATCGCAGCGCAGACCGCGGCCGCGAAAAGAACTCTGCCGGTGGTCATTCAGGCCTCCTCGGCCTGGATTGTACCACCGATCCGGGAGCGGAACACGAGCCCGCGGGAAAAACCGAGATGTCGAGAAGCGGAAGGCCGCGCTCGGGCGGCAGGGGGAAAGGCGTGCGTCAGATGCAGATCGAGGCGCCCTGGCCGGTGTCTGCGCACTCCTGGTCGGAGGGGCACTGGTCGGGGCTGGAGCAGACCAGCACGCACCAGAAGTTGGAGCCGCCGTCGGACAGCGCGCACTGACCCTGGGCCGCGTAGTCGGTGGGCGGGCAGCTGGCGCCCTCGCCGTCGCAAGGCGCGCCGCAGTAGGAGCCGTAGGACTCCATGCCCTGCAGGCCGATGCAGTCCGAGCCGTCGTCGCAGACCCCGCCGCTCGACTCGTCGCAGGAGCACGGCCAGCCGCTGTTCATCGGGCAGTCGCCGTCGCCGTCGCTGTCGCTGTCCGTGTCGCTGTCCGTGTCGCTGTCCGTGTCGCTGTCGGCGTCCGTGTCGCTGTCGGAATCCGCGTCGCTGCTGCCGTCGTCGTTGTCGTCGTCGTCGCTGGTGCAGGCGAACGCGCCGATGTTGAGCGCCAGACCCATGGCAAGCATCAAAAACCAAAACTTCTTCATGACTTCTCCTCCATCGATTTCGCTGCGTTTCGCAGCCTGGTTTAACCGGGGAGCAACCTCTCGTCCCCGAGCATTGCGACCTCTCACCATCTGTCGAGTCGTAACGACTTCCTACCTAGTACGGTGGACCTTATAGCTTTATTCAAAGCCGATTGCCAGAAAAAAATAATTCCCCTTCCATTGAAATCCGTCGTCCAGATATCAATGATACAGTCTACTCGGCGCGCCCGCCACTGTTTTCTCGCCGCTTCTCCCGCAGGTATCCCCAGCGCACGCGTCCCAGGCTGGCCGAGAGGTTGTCCCTGACCCGCGGGTGCTCCCGGGCCAGCTCGTCGATCAGCCGCCCCACTCTCTGGCGCCTGCCTCCCTCGGCGTGGGGGCAGGGCGGCTCGGCCGGCTCTATGCCGAGCCTGCGCGCGTAGAGCTTCACGTCTCGCTCGGGTACCAGGCACAGCGGCCGCACGATCACCAGGTCGTGGTCGTCCAGCTCCATCAGCGCCGGCATCGTGGAGATCTCGGCCTTGTAGAGCATGTTCATCAAAAGGGTCTGGATCACGTCGTCCTGGTGGTGGCCGTAGGCGATCTTGTTGCAGCCGGACTCGAGCGCGAAGCGGATCAGCTCCTTGCGCCGCTGCATCGCGCAGAAGAAACAGCTCGGATTGCCCTCTCCCTCCATCCTGCCGATCACCGGCACGTCGCGTCGCGCCAGCGGCACGCCGAGATCGAAAAAGAACCGCTCCAGGCGGCGGTGCGCCTTCGCGTCGAAGGGAGCCATGTCGGTCACCACCCGGCAGCCCAGAAGCTCGATCTCGACCGGCAGGCTGGCGCGCTTCTCGCTCAGAACGCGGGCCAGCACGCTGGAGTCCACCCCTCCCGAGACCGCGATCAGGATCCGGTCCCCCTCCCGGGCCATCCGGTGGCGCCCGAGCGCGACCCCGACCCGCCTGTGAACCCTGCGCTCGACTTTCATCGCCCGTCCTTTCCCTCCGCGCCGATTCGCCAGTGACACGGAGGCGCAATTCGCCTATCGATCACGCGATGACACCCTACGATGCATACCTCCGCGCCGAGCGACGGATCAACGAGGGATTGATCCGGCTCGGTCTCTCGCTGGCCCGCCCCGAGGGCTACGTGCGCGACCCGGAAGCGCGGATCGCGGCGATGCGCGACTTCATCGACGCCTGCGGCAACCCGCAGCGAAACCTGCCCGCGCTGCACGTGGCCGGCACCTCGGGCAAGGGATCGGTCTGCGCGGCGGCCGCCTCGATCCTGCGCGAGTCCGGCCTGTCGGTGGGGCTGCACGTCTCGCCCTACCTGCAGTCCGCCACCGAGAAGATCTGGATAGACGGCCTGTTCGTCGACGCCCGCGAGTTCGACGAGCTGGTCGAATGGGTGCTGCCGGCGGCGCGCCCCCGCCTGCGGCCGGAGACGCCCGCCTCGATCCACGGGATGGCCTCGGTGGCCGTGGCGCTGGAGGCCTTCCGCCGCGCGAAGGTGGACTGCATCGTGTTCGAGGCGGGCTGCGGCGCGCGCTACGACCTGACCTCGCTGGTCGAGACCGAGGTGGCGGTGATCACCAACGTCGGGCTGGACCACGTGGTCAGCCTCGGACCGGGCATCGAGCGGATCGCCTGGCACAAGGCGGGCGCGGCCAGACCCGGACGCCCGCTCGTCTGCGGAGCGACCTTGGGCCCGGCGGCCGAGGTGATCCGCGGCGAGGCGCGCGAGGTCGGCGCCGAGCTCGTCGAGGTGCCGCCGGGAGAAGACGCCGTCGATCACAACCGCCGCCTGGCCGTCCGCGCGGCCGAGGAGCTGGCCGGGCGCCTGGGAAGGCGACTCGATCCCGAAGCGGTGCGCCGCGGGCTGGCGCGGGCCCGCCTGGCCGGGCGCTCGGAGGCGATGCCGTCGCGGCCGGGGTCTGCCCGCGCCGTGCTGGACGGAGCGCACAACGCCGACAAGCTGGCGGTCGCGGTCGAGCGGGCGCTTTTTGCGGCGCCTCCCGGCCGGCGGGTCGCGCTCGTCGGTCTGCTCGGAACCAAGGCCGGCCCTGCGCTGGCGCGACCGCTGGCGGGACGCTTCGACGCCGCGGTCGCCACCCGGCCCCGCGTCTACGGCAAGACGCCCTTTCCCGCGGCCGAGACCGCCGCGCTGCTGGCCGAAGCGGGAATCGAGACCGTGGTCGTAGAGCCGCGCCCGCGCGAGGCGCTGGAGCGCGCGCTGGAGCTGGCCGGAGCGGACGGCAGCGTGCTGGCGACCGGCTCGTTCTACCTGGCCGGCGAGCTGCGCGAGCGCTGGTACCCCAAACGCGCTGTGGTGCTGGAGAGGACCTCGTGGCCCGAGGAGCCTACTCGAAGTAACGGGTGAGCTTCTCTTTCAGCCCCTCGTCCTCGATGCTGCGCAGCCGTCCCCGGTCGAGCCAGGTGCCGGCGCAGGATACACAGCGATGAACGACGCAGCCCGCCTGCCCCTCCGGCTCGTGACGCCGCAGCGCCACCTCGGGACAGCGCGGACAGGCCATCTCCTCGACGGCGTTTTCCACCGGAGGAATCGAGACCTCTATCTCGCGAGCCCTCGCCCCTCCGCCGGTCACCTGCTCGATCTCGCCGTTGTCGAACCAGATTCCCCCGCAGGTATCGCAGCGGTCGACGAGCACGTCGCCCAGCTCGATCTCCTCGAGAGCACCCACGTTGCAGCGCGGACAATCGAGCGCCATTCCACACCTCCCTTGGAGCTTTTGAGCTACGTCGCCAGTTATACACCGCGCCGGGCGACTGGCAATAGATCGAAGCGCGGCTACAGCCGATCGCGCAGCGGCTCGTAGTCCCGCACCTCCTCTATCCCGCGCAGCACCCGCAGCGCGCCGTCGCGCAGGGACTCCAGCTCCAGGTCTCCCGGGTAGACCGCCGGCTCGGCCGGCAGCGCCCGCAGCACCTCGCGCAGCCGCTCGACCATTCGCTCCGAGCTGGTCAGCGGTCCGGTCAGGATCAGGCGATCCAGCGGCTCGCCCTCGAACTTGGGAAACAGCGAGGCGATCTCGGCGGCAATCTGCTCCACCATCGCCCTGAAGACCAGATCGGCCCGCTCGTCGCCAGCCTCGATGCGGCGCTCCACCTCGGCGAAGTCCTTGGTGCCCAGGTAGGAGAAGATCCCGCCCTCCTGGGTCAGGATCCGCACCACCTCCTCGCGGGAGCGCCCCGAGAAGCACAGGTCGATCAGATCCATTCCGGGCAGCGTGCCGGCGCGCTCCAGCCCCATCGGACCGTCGTACAGCGAGTTGCGGACCTTGACGCAGCGCCCCCGGCGGTGGGCGCCGACCGAGATGCCGAGCCCCAGGTGCACCACGATCAGGTTCAGCTCCTCGTACTCGCGGCCGTGCTCCACCGCGAAGCGCTTGGCAACCGACTTCTGCACCAGCGCGTGCCAGGTCGCCTCCTGCTGCGACTCGGACAGCCCGGTGATGCGGGAGGTCTCGTCCAGCTCGTCGACCACCGCCGGATCGATCACGAACGCAGCGTCCCGATCGTCGCCGATCACGTCGCGCGCCAGCACCGCTCCCAGGTTTGCCACGTGCTTGCCGCAGCGACCGGCCAGCAGGTGCGCGACCATCTGGTCGTCGACGCGGTAGGTCCCGGACTCGACCGGCAGCAGCAGCCCCCCGCGGCCCACCGCCGCCTCCAGCTCCCGCGGCTCGACTCCCCGCCCGGCGAGAAACGACTCGACCGCCTCGCGGCGCATCTCGCGCTGGTCGGCGGGATCGGGAGCCAGCCGGTCGGGCTCGTGTACGAGCCGTTCGCGGGCCACCAGCTCGCGCCCGGCCCACAGCCCCGCCTCGGTGTAGGTGTTGGTCGGGTTGATCGTGAGGATGCTGTAACGCGGAAAGAAACGGTCGTCGGGCGTGTGCACGTAGCGCTCGGAGCGGAACGTGCGCAGCAGCAGCGCCTTGGCGCCGAGGATCACGTCGTTTGCGCTCGAGCCGCGGGAGAAATCGAGCGCCTGGTTCCTCATCCCGCCGATCACCAGCACGGTCCGGGCGGCGGGAAAACGCGTCGCGTAGATGTGGTAGAGCAGGTTGCCGGTGTCGAGGCTGGGCGCGATCAGCACGTTGCTGTGCCCCACCGCCGGGTTGTCGTAGGCGGCCGGTCCGAGCTTGGTGCGAGCCGCGTCCTCGGACAACGCGCAGCTGACCTGCAGCTCGGCGGCGATGTGGATCGTCTCGTAGACCGGATCGCGCCGGCAGAGATCCTGGAGCCGGGCGTTGATCAGCGACTCGGCCCGGCGCACGCGATCTACCGAGGCGCCCTTGCCCGATCCGCGCGTCGAGTAGGAGAGCAGCGCTCCGTTGACCGAGGGCAGCATCGAGACCGGGATCAGGTTGCGCATCGTGACGCAGGCACCGACCGCGATATCCGCCAACCGCTCCGGGTCGGGCTCCGGGTTGAGCGCCACGTCGGCGAACATCACCAGGTTCTCGTGGAAGTAGCCCGCGCCGTGCGAGTCCGGCAGGGCGAACAGCCCCATCTCGTAGACGGTCCCGTCGCGCTCCAGCAGCCGCAGGCAGGGCTGGAAGAAGTCGCGCGAGGAGTAGTTGAGCCCGCCCAGCACCGCGTCGGCGTAGCCCAGCCGCACCGCCAGGATCGCGAAGTAGACCGGCTCCTCGACCCGCTCGCGGGCGGTGGCGCGATCCATCCGCCAGGAGCGACCCTCCGACTTGCGGGCCAGCTCGTCGGCGAACCGCTCGCACAGCTCCGGCTCGTCGGCCGGCCGGGCGAACGCCACCGACTGCAAGAAGCGCCTGCGGCCGACGCGCAGATCGAGATCGCTTCTGTCGATCGCCTGTTCGACCTCGTCGCGTCCGGCCACGAGCACCACCTTGGCGTACTGGATCAGGCCGGAGGCCGCCTCGATCACGCGCGGATCGCGGGCCTCGGGAAAGATCAGCGTCGGCAGCGTGCCGCCGATCTCGCGGAGCTGATCCTCGATGCATCTCTCGATCGGAAACATGGAGCCGCCCTCGTCCTTCGCTCAGAGCCCCTCGAAGCGGAGCTGCAGCCTGCGCCCCCGGTCCTCGTAGCGGACGGGGTAGTCCCCGTCGAAGCATGCGGTGCAGTAGCCGCCGTCCTTTTCCACGGCGCCGCGCAGCCCCTCGAGGCTGAGGTAGGCCAGCGAGTCGACGCCGATGAACTCGCCGATCTCGCCGGTCTCCTGAGAGTGCGCGATCAGCTCCTCGTCGGTCGGCGTGTCGATCCCGTAGCGGCAGGAGAAGCGGATCGGCGGCGAGCTGATCCGCAGGTGCACCTCGGCCGCCCCGGCGCGCCGGACGGTCTCCACGATCTTGCGCGCGGTGGTGCCGCGCACCAGCGAGTCGTCGACGATCACGACCCGCTCGCCGGACAGCACGTCCCGGTTGGGGTTGAGCTTGAGCTTGACGCCGAAGTTGCGGATCGACTGGCGGGGCTCGATGAAGGTCCTGCCCACGTAGTGGCTGCGGATCAGGCCCTGCTCGAACGGCAACCCGGAGCGCTCGGAGTAACCCAGCGCGGCCGCGTTGCCCGAGTCGGGCACCGGGACGACGATATCCGCCTCGACCGGCGATTCCGCGGCCAGGGCGCGCCCCATCCGCTTGCGGCTGTGGTAGACCGAGACGCCGTCCAGCCGCGAGTCCGGCCGGGCGAAGTAGACGTACTCGAAAAGGCACGAGCGGCGCTCGCCGCGCGGAAACGGCCACCTGCTCTCCATACCGCCGTCGGGATCGAAGACCAGCATCTCGCCGGGCTCCACGTCGCGCTCGAACCGCGCCCCGATCAAATCGAAGCTGACCGACTCCGAGGCGATCACCCACGCGTCGTTCAGCCGGCCGAGGCAGAGCGGCCTGATCCCGCGCCGATCGCGCGCCGCGACCAGGTGCCGCTCGGTGAGGAACAGGATCGAAAACGATCCCTGCGCGCGGTAGAGCGCCTCGCAGATCGCGTCCACGGTCCCGCTGCCGCTGCGCGCGATCAGGTGGACCAGCACCTCGGTGTCCGACGTCGACTGGAAGATGGCTCCCCCGCCCTCCAGCTCCTCGCGCAGGCGCAGGGCGTTGGTCAGGTTGCCGTTGTGGGCCACCGACAGCGAGCCCGCTCCGTAGTGGACGGTCAGCGGCTGCGCGTTGCTCAGCGCCACCTTCTCGCCGGCCGTGGAGTAACGCACGTGACCGATCGCCCGATCGCCGGCGAGGTGCTCGATCGCGTCGGCTTTGAAGATCTCACCCACCAGGCCCAGCCGGCGGTAGGCGTGCAGCCGCGCGCCGTCCGAGGTGACGATCCCGGCGCTCTCCTGACCGCGGTGCTGGAGGCCGTGCAGGCCGAGATAGGCCAGGTTGGACGCCTCCGGGTTGCCCACCACGGCGAACACGCCGCACTGGTCTCGAAAATGATCTCCGTCTGGTCCGTCGATCTCCATCCTCGCCTCGACACCGCGGCTGCTCGCCCGCGTCAGTGCTCGATGAAGCTCTTGAGGTGGCGGCTGCGCGAGGAGTGCCGCAGCTTGCGCAGCGCCTTGGCCTCGATCTGGCGGATCCGCTCGCGCGTGACCTCGAAGTCCTGGCCGACCTCCTCCAGGGTGTGATCAGACTTTTCGCCGATCCCGAAGCGCATCCGCAGCACCTTCTCCTCGCGGGGTGTCAGCGTCTTGAGCACGCGGCGGGTCTGCTCCGAGAGGTTGAGGCCGATCACCGCCTCGGAGGGCGAGACCACGCCCTTGTCCTCGATGAAGTCGCCCAGGTGGCTGTCCTCCTCCTCCCCGATCGGCGTCTCGAGGCTGATCGGCTCCTTGGCGATCTTGAGCACCTTGCGCACCTTGTCGAGCGGCAGCTCCATCCGCACCGCGATCTCCTCGGGCGTCGGCTCGCGCCCGATCTCCTGGACCAGGTAGCGGGAGGTGCGGATCAGCTTGTTGATCGTCTCGATCATGTGCACCGGAATACGGATCGTCCTGGCCTGGTCGGCGATCGCCCGCGTGATCGCCTGCCGGATCCACCAGGTGGCGTAGGTCGAGAACTTGTAGCCGCGGCGGTACTCGAACTTGTCGACCGCCTTCATCAGCCCGATGTTCCCCTCCTGGATCAGGTCGAGGAACTGCAAGCCGCGGTTGGTGTACTTCTTGGCGATCGAGACGACCAGCCGCAGGTTGGCCTCGACCAGGTCGGCCTTGGCCCGCTCGGCGCGGCGCTCGCCCTCGTGGATCCGCCGGTAGATGTCGCGCAGCTCCTCCACGTCGAGATTGACCTCCTCCTCGACGGCGCGGACCTTCTTCTGCGAGTCGCGCACCCGCTGCTCGAGGTTCTGCAGCTCCGAGGCGCGCAGCCCGAGCTTGCGGCAGATGCGGCGCTCCGCGCTCCTGGAGAGCTTCATCTCGCGCACCGTGCGGCGCGTGTCGCGCGCGGACATCCCCGCCTTCTTCTCGCACTCCACGATCTCGGCCTCGGCGTCCTCGATGCGGCGCACGTACTCCTTGAGCTGATCCACGATGCGCTGAATCTGGTTCTTGTTCAGGTTGAGCGAGACCAGCAGATCCCTGATCCGGAAGCGCGCCTCGGTGATCCTGCGCTGCAGCGTCTCGCGACGCTTCTCCGAGAGCTTCTTGGCGCCGCGCAGCTGCGAGGTGTACTTGCGAATCTCCTGGTCCACCTTGCGCACCCGGTCCACGGTCTCCAGGAAACGCCGGTCGTCCTCCTCCTGGTCCTTGACGAAATCGTCGAAGACATCGATGTCCTCGAGGTCGCCGGTCTCCTCCTCGACCTCTTCTTCCTCTTCCTCTTCCTCCTCCTGCTCTTCTTCCTGCGCCCCGCGCTCCACGGCCACGCGGTCGACCAGGTCCTTGAGCCGCACCTTCTCCTGCTTGAGCTGCGCGCCGAGACCGATGATGTCGCGAATCGCGATGTTGGATGAGAGCAGCACCTCGAGCACCTGCCGATCGCCCTGCTCGATCCGCTTGGCGATCTCGACCTCGCCCTCGCGGGTCAGCAGGCAGACCGAGCCCATCTTGCGCAGGTACATCCGCACCGGGTCGTTGGTCTTGGAGAAGTAGCTCAGCTCCTGCTCCTCGGCGGCCTGGTCGCGGGAGCCGCTCTCACCGCCGGAGCCGGACTTGGGCTTGTCGCCGCGATCGACGACCTCGATGTGCTCTCCGCTGAGCACGTCGAGCAGCTTGTCCAGCTCGTTGGACGAGACCATCTCGGCCGGCAGGTGTTCATTGACCTCCTCGTAGGTCAGAAAACCCTTGGTCTTCCCGATCTCGATGAGCTGCTGGATGCTCTTCTTGTCGGTCGGTTTTTGCATACGAACTCCCCTCGAGAGCTTTCCGGCGATCAAGCGTGGATCACCGCGCCTCTCCCGCCACTCCGTGAAGCTCTTTTTGTATCTCGGCCTTCTGGCGCATCAAGTCCAGGGCCCTGTCCTGCTGCTTCGCCGAGTGGGCCTCCCGGATCTCCACGTCTATGTCCCTGATCTTCCGGCTCAAGTGGTAGCGGGACAGCCGGCCGCCGATCTCCTCCAGCGCGCTCTTCGCCACCGCCCCGTCCTCGTACAAAATCTGCAAGGCCCGCTCGGCCAGCCAGCGCGACGCGGGCTCGTCTTCCGCCTCCGCGACCAGGTCGGCCAGTAGCGAATCCTTGCGGCGGCGGCGCAGCACCAGCTCCTCGGCGATCCTGCGCAGCGAGGGTGTGGTGATCATCGGGACCATACCCGAGCTCGCCGCCGCCTCCGCCAGCTCCGGGCGATCGAGCAGCAGGCCGACCAGCTCGCGCTCCTCGCTTCGTCCCGGTAGATCGCCGGACCTCGACCGCCGCTCCGCGGGCGCCTCCACCGCCGCCCCGCGCAGGTGGCGAAAGACCGTGCGCGGATCGACGCGGAACGCCTCGGCGATCCGCTGGCGGTAGACGTCGCGCTCCATCGAGTCGCGCACCGCCTCCAGCAGCGGCTTCAGCTTGACGATTCGCCGCGCCGCGTCCTGGGCCGTGCCGTCCGAGCGCGCGGCCGAGGTGTCGATGATCTCGTCGAGCAGCCCCCGCCTCTCGCTCAGCAGCTCCTCGACCGCGGCCGCGCCTCCGCCCCTGGCCAGGCTGTCCGGATCCTCGTCGGGCGGAAGTGGGGCCACGTAGACCGCCAGCCCGGCCCTGGCCAGGACCGGAAAAGCCCGCGCCGCGGCCTTGCGCCCGGCGGCGTCCCCGTCGAAAACGACGACGATGCTGTCGGCGCGCCGGCGCAGCACGGCCGCCTGCCGCTCGGTGAGCGCGGTGCCCAGCGGGGCCACCACGTTCTCGAAACCGAGGCGCGAGAGCGAGACGACGTCGAAATTGCCCTCGACCAGGATCGCCTCGCGCGTCTTGCTCAGCGCGATCCGGGCCTGGTGCAGCCCGTACAGCACGTCACCCTTCTTGTAGTCGTCGGTCTCCGGCGAGTTGACGTACTTGGCGCCGGCCTTCTCGGCGTCCTCGATCGCCCGGGCGGAAAACGCGATCGGGTGCCCCGCCGGATCGGTGATCGTGAACACCAGCCTGTTGCGGAACCTGTCGTAGTAGCCCGAGCCGCTCTTGCGCGGCAGCGCCAGCCCGACCCGCTCCGCCTCCCGCGCCGAGACGCGGTTGCGGCCCAGGTGATCGAGCAGCGCCTGCCAGGAGTCGGGTGCGTAGCCGAGCCTGAACCGCGCGGCCGTCTCCATGTCCACACCGCGACGCTCCAGCAGCTCCCGGGCCGGGGCGCCCTCCGGGCCGGCCAGCCTTTTCTCGAAGAACCCGGCCGCCAGCTCCAGGACCCCGTGCCGGCGACGGACCTGCTCCCGCTTCCTGTCGCGCGCGGTGCGGGACGCCGGGGTGCCGCGCTCGCGGGGAAGCTCCACTCCGTAGCGCTCGGCGAGTCGCTCGGCAGCCTCGAGGAACTCCAGCCCCTCGAGGCGCTGCAGAAACGTGAACACATCACCGGAGACACCACAGCCGAAGCAGTAGAAGAACTGGCGATCCGGGCTGACGTTGAACGAGGGATCGGTGTCGGCGTGAAAGGGACAAACGCCTTTCATGTTGGCGCCGGCGCGCTTCAACGCGACGTGCTCACCAATCACCTCTACAATATCAGCCCGCTCCCTGATCTCGGCGATCTTCGCGTCGGGGATCACGCCTCGGCCTTCGACAAAACGAATCGAAACCCGCGCCGCGAGAACCATGACCCACGACCCGGGTCCCGAGAATTCGGTGAAGTATAGATATGACCACCCCTTTGTCAAGAATCGTAAAAACAAAAAAGAAAAAAGGTGTTTGGGCCCCAAGAACACCGCTGGTGCTGAACACCCGATCAGTGCCTGGGCGCCGGCACCTCGTTCAAAATCCGATTGACAGCTTCAGCGTGGCGCTGTCCCAGAAGGCGTCCTCGACGACGATCCTGGCGTAGCCCAGCGAGGGCGTGACGATCAGCGACTCGGTCACGCGGCAGTCGACGCCAGCCTCGGCCCCGGCCAGACGCGCCAGAGCGGTGACCCGCTCGCCGAGGCGCTCGGCCGCCAGCGCGCCGATTCCGAAACGCGCGATCACGTACGGGGAGAAGCGCCAGGGAAGCTGGGCTCCGAGCGAGATGCTCTCGAGAAAGACGAGATCTCCGCGCGACGGCAGCGACCGCACCCCGATCAAGCTGGAGACCCCGACCCGGAACACGCCGGACAAAGGGTTGAAGTCTATCTCGGCTCCGGCCAGCGGGCCCGCCGCCCCGTCCTCGCCCATCCAGGCCAGCCTCACTCCCACCGAGGTGACCGGCGCGGCGCCCCACCACAGCGCCTTGCGCTCGCGGGCCAGGCGCGCGCGACCCGCCCGCCACTCGTCGAGCGCCTCGCGCTGCCGATCCGCGACCGCCTCGGCGCGCCTCTGCTCGAACTCGCTCCGCAGCCGCGCGTCCTCTTCGGCGAAACGACGCAGGCGCCTCGCCCGGGCCTTCCTGCGGCGCGCGGCCGCGAGCTCCGGCCCTCGCCGTTCCTCGCCGATCCTCCGCTTGCGATCCGAGTAGCCGCCGCCTTGCTCCGAGGGGTCGGATCGCTGGCGCTCGCCGCCCTGATCGTGACGCCTGTACTTGGGAGCCGGGAGATCCTCCTGCCTCTCTCCGGCGGGCTCGTCCGCCTGCTCGCCCTCCGGCCGCTCCTCGTCCACGGGCACGCCCTCCAGGCTCAGGTCGGTTCCGTCGTTGGGGCAGATCTCCACGCTGTCGTCGAAGACCTGTCCGCAGACCGGGCACCGCACGCGATCCGCGCCCGCCGCGGCGACGGCCAGCAGGAGCGCCAGCGCGAGCGCCGCTGCCGGAACCGGAGACCGGTCGCGCGAGAGCACGGCTCAGCCCTCCCCGTCCCCGGCGGGCCGCGGCTCGAAGCTCTCGAGGATCAGGTCCACGTCCGGATCCCTGATCTCGCCGCTGCCCCAGATCAGGAGCGAGACCGTGCCGCCCTCGCCCTCGAACACGGCCTGGACCGCGGCCGCTCCCTCGGTGCGCACCTCGAGCCGCACCCCCGCGTCGCCGGCGCGGTTGGTGAAATCCCCGAGACAGACGATCTCGTACCCGCGCTCGATCCAGCCCTCCAGCGCGTTGTGCGCGGCCTGGGCCGGCGATCCGCCGATCGCCATCCGCGCCTCCAGCCGGTAGCGGGCCCCCGGATCCGAGGCCGTGGCCGCGCGCCGGACCGCAACGGCCAACAGCGGACGAGCCGGCGTGGACTGCTCGATCTCCTCGAAGGGCGGCAGCGGGCAGTGGAAGTGAAAGGCCCCGCTCGGATGCTCGTACGTCTCCCAGTTGGCGTACGGGTCGTCTCCCTCGACGCTGCCGCAGGCGACGGCGATCCCGAACAGCAACGAGACGGCCGCCTTCCCGGCTCTGGCCGGCGCCCGCCTCACCGCCGCCCGATCTCCTCCGGCGGAGAGAACGGGTCGGGCAGCAGGCGCGCCAGCGAGGTCTCCACCTCGCGGTCGTCCCCGACGAGCAGCAAGGGAACGTCGGGCGAGAACTCCGCCAGCGCCTGGCGGCACATCCCGCAGGGGGGGAAACCCCGATCGCTGACGATCGCCACGGCCCGCAGCTCGCGACATCCCGCGCTGACCGCGGCCGCCAGCGCGGCGCGCTCCGCGCAGAGCCCCACCGGGTAGCTGGCGTTCTCCACGTTGCAGCCGGCGAAAACTCGCCCCGAGGCGAGCACCGCGGCGCCGACCCGCAGCGACGAATAGGGGGCGTAGGCGTTGCTTCTCGCCTCGCGCGCCGCCTGGCGCAGATCGTCCCAGTCGATCGCGCCGCTCACGTCCCGCTCTCCATCGCGGACAAGAGCGCGATCAGCAGCCGCGACATGTCGTCGGTCGCCCGCGCTCCGATCTCGGCCACATCCTCGTGGCTCAACGGACCGCCGCCGGTCGTGGCCGCCAGGTTGGTGATGCAGGAGACGCCGGCCAGCCGGGCTCCCAGGTGCCGCGCAGCGATCGCCTCGAGCACGGTCGACATCCCGACCGCGTCGGCCCCCAGCGTCGCCAGCATGCGCACTTCGGCCGGCGTCTCGTAGGAGGGGCCGGCCATTCCGGCGTAGATCCCGGTCCTGAGGCCGATCCCCATCTCGGCGGCGCGGTCGAGCGCCAGGGCCCGCAGGCCGGAATCGTAGATGTCGGTCATGTCCACGAAGCGCGGACCGCGCCGATCGTCGTTGGGACCGCGCAGCGGGTTGCGCCCGGTCATGTTGATCTGATCCTCCAGCATCATCAGGTCGCCGGGACGCGCTGCGTCCCCGATCGCGCCGGCCGCGTTGGTCAGGATCACCGTGCTCGCGCCCCAGCCGATCGCCGCGCGCACCGGCCGCACCACCGCGGTGGGGGAGTACCCCTCGTACATGTGGACGCGGCCGAGCTGGAACAGCACCTCCAGCCGGCCGATCCGGCCGCGGACCAACCGCCCGTCGTGTCCCTCGACCGTGGACGCCGGCCAGCTCGGAATCTCGCCGAACGAGATCTCGCGCGAATCGCCCAACGAAGCGACCGCTCCGCCCAGGCCGGAGCCGAGGACCAGCGCCACCTGGGGCGGATCCCCGAGCCGCTCGGCCAAAAAATCGGCGATCGCGTCGACCTTGCTCCACTCCTCGCTCATGCCCCGGAGTCTGGCCCAAACCGCCGACCCTGGCAATACCCGGTCCGCCGCATGCGCGATCCGTGCCGTGACAAGATCGCGTTTCGGCCGCCGAGGATCGCGCAGGGTTCGGCCGGCGATTCTTTTTTTCTCAAACACTTTTCCCTTTTCGCGGCAACTCATGGCACGATTGCGACAAAGAGCTTACGAAACTGGAGGGTCGAAAATGCCTCGTTTTTCTGCGGCGGGCTCAATGTTCCTGGGCGCTCTCTGCCTGGGGTTGGCTTTCGGCTGCGCGGACAGCGCGAGCACCGACGACGACTACTACGACACCGACACCGACACCGGCACCGGGACGGGCAGCGACAGCGGCGGCGACACCGACGTCGATGGCGATTCCGATTCCGACTCGGATTCCGACACCGACTCGGACAGCGACACCGACACCGATGGCGACACCGACACCGACTCGGCGACCGAGGGCTACGACTGCGATCATCCGATCGCGATCCCGGACGAGCCGGCCCTGTTCCAGATGGCGGACAACTGGTCGCACTTCCAGAGCGACACCTTCGACAGCACGCTGCCCAACTGCTCGGACAGCGGCGGCACGACCGCCTGGTTCGAGCTGAGCGTCCCGGCCGGCCACACGCTGGACGTGGAGAAGACCAACGGGGCCACCGTCGGGATCAACCTGGTGGAAGGCTGCGACGCCGAGCAATGCCTGGCCTCGGACCTCAACCGCCTGGTGTGGCCCAACAGCGGAGACCAGGACGCGCTGTGGATGGTCGCGGTGGAGACGGACTTCGCGATCAGCCAGGCCGCGATGGAGATCAGCTTCGACCGTTACGAGAAGCACGGAGAGACCTGCCTCGACGGCGTGCCGCTCGACGGTCCCTATCCCGACAGCGAGTCTCTGACCGCCGCCGACTACGAGCTGGACGAGATGCCGAGCGGTTGCGGCCAGTCGTACTACTACGGCGAGGACGTCTGGTTCGACATTCCCGTGCCCCCGGCCACCGCGCTGGCCTTCGAGGCCGCGGGCGACACCTACTACGGCTACCTGCTGGGATACTCGCTGGACTGCGCGAGCTGCGAGCTGAGCACCGACAGCTACACGGCGACCAGCTTCGAGTACACCAACACCGGCGAGGAGACGGTCCACGTCCACGCCTTCGTCCAGAACTACCAGGCGGACACCGGCGAGTACACCGGCACCGCCACGCTGACGCCGCTGCCCGAAGGCGACACCTGCGGCGGCGCGATCGACGTGGCCGAGAGCGCGCTGCCCGCGAGCTGGAGCGACGACAACCCCCTGTTCAACCACACCTGCCCGTCCGGCGTCTGTCCGGGCACCAGCGGTCCCGACGTCTGGCACGAAATCGACGTGCCGGCCGGAGACGTGCTGACCGCGACCAAGCTGGCCGGGCCGGACGCCTTTTTCGCGATCGTCGACAGCTGCTCGGCCGCGGACGCTCTCTTCTTCTCGACCGACCCGGAGCTGGCGGTCTGGCAGAACACCGCCGACACCGCGCGCACGGTTCTGCTGGTCGCCGGCGCGGCCGGCGCGAGCGCGATCGACACTCTGGAAATCGAAATCGACATCTACACTCCGGCCGAGGGCGACTTCTGCGGCTCGGCGATTCCGGTCTCTGCCGGAAACACGACCCTCTTCGGCGGGCTGTGGGCCGAGGTCGGCGACGGCTTCTGGGGCGGAGACGGTTGCGCCGAGGCCGCCGGTCCCGAGGCGTGGTACGCGGTGGAGGTCCCCTCGGGAGAGAAGCTGACCGCGACCGAGAGCTCGGCCAGCGACACCACGTTGCACGTGCTGACCGACTGCGAGGCGGGAGCCTGCTCGGCGAGCAGCGCCGGCGAGGTCGTCGACCACCTCAACATCTCGCCGGCCGACGAGCTGGTCTACGTGGCGGTCGAGGCGGCCGACGCCGATCCGGTCGCGGACGGCTGGGAGGTGTCGTTCTCCTGGCAGGTCTCGGTCGAGGGCGATCTGTGCGTCGATCCGATCGAGATCCTGGAGTCCGAGAGCGCCTGGAGCGGCTCCTGGGCCGACTACATGGACAGCCAGACGCTGGAGACCGCCGACGGCTGCGGCTGGGCCGCGGGGCGCGACGTCTGGCTCGACGTGATGACCGGCGCCGGCCAGCGGCTGATCGCGGAGCAGCTCTCGGCGATCCCGACCGAGATCCAGGTCGTGGAGGGCTGCGCCGACGGCGACGGCTGCCTCTCCCACGGAGAGGACGAGGCGATCTGGTACAACGACAGCGCGGTTGCGGCCCCGGCCCGGCTCTCCGTGGAGGCGATCTCATCGGCCGTGGTCGGCGGCCCGGTCGATCTGGCGTTCCACCGCGAGTCGATTCCGGCCGGGGACGCCTGCACGACCGCCTTCGACGTCGACGAGGGCGCGCTGCCCGCGCTGCTGGAGGCCGACATCTGGAACCACGGTCCGGCCTGGCCGTCCTCCTGGTGCGCGCCGGCCGAGGGCGCGGACGCCTGGTGGGTGATCGACGTCCCGCCGGGCAATGTGGTCTTCCTCGAGGAGACCTCCTCCACCGACACCGCCGTCTACCTCGCCGCGGAGTGCCCGACGACCGGCTGCGCGGCGAGCGCCGACGAGCCGGAGAAGATCAACTGGTACAACGGCGCGGATTCGGCCGTCCCGGTCTGGGCGGTGGTCAAGGCGGTCAGCGCCTGGGACAACGGAGCCTCGGTCAGCGCCGCGATCGACGTGGTCCCGGCCGCGCAGGGCGACTTCTGCCCGACCGCGATCGACCTGGGAGGCGAGACGATGCCGCACGACTGGAGCGGCGATCTGAGCGACTACACGGACGGCTTCGTCGGCCTGGCGGCCAACGGCTGCGCCGAGACGAGCGGCAGCGAGGTCTGGTTCCGGCTCGAGGTGCCCGCCGGAGACTGGCTGAACGTGAGCGGCGGATCGAGCACGCCGGTCGCGATCCAGCTCGCCGAGAGCTGCGCCTCGAGCCAGTGCCTGGACAACAGCGGGGGAGGCTCGCTGTTCTGGGAGAACGACTCGGGCGAGAGCGTCACGGTCCACGTCGCGGTGGAGGGCGACGGAGTCTCGGACGGTCCTCTCGAGCTGACCTTCGACGTGATCGACGCGCCGCCCACCCTCTTCGGGCCGGACGCCTACGGGTACTGGGGAGCGAGCGACGACGACGTCTCGGTCTGCCCGGACATCTCCCAGGACGGAACGCAGATCGAGATGTACTGGGGAAGCGTGGTGCAGGTCTCGATGGGGACCGAGCTCCAGTTCTACGGCCAGCTCTACGGCGACGCCTACGTCGCCTGGGACGGAGTGGTCTCGTTCGGCCAGGCCAACGCCTACAGCGGCGGCTGGTACCAGATTCCCACCGGCGATACCTACATCGACATGCCGTTCGTCGCGCCCTACTGGAGCGAGATGGATCCGGATTACTCCACCGAGGGAGGCGTCTTCCACCACAGCTGGGAGGAGGGCGGTCAGACCCTGTTCGAGGTCCAGTGGCAGGTCCCGGCCTACTGGGGCGCCCCGAGCAACTACGACATCCGCTTGGTTCTGGAGGGCGACACCGGCAAGATCCACTTCTGCTACGTGGACACCGACACGGGAGACACCTTTTACAACGACGGAAGCTACGCCGCCTCTGGAATCCAGCAGGACAGCGGCCAGGGGCTGCAGTACTCCTACCAGGAGGCGATCCTGACCGAGGGCCTGCACGTCTGGTTCGTCTCGCCGGATTGAGCGTACCCGGGTCGCCGCCGATCGCTAAGGAAACCTCACCCCGATCATGAAGTCGAAACCGAAGCCGGCTCCGAAACGCGCCTGCTGGGCGATCGCGGCCTCCATCAGCGACTGGCGCTGATCCGGATCGAACTGGTCGTAGTAGGGATCGTTCAAATCCCGGGGCGCATCCTCAACCTCCTCCGGGTCGATGCCCTGCTCCTCGGCGGCCTCCCTGAGCATCTCGTCGTATGACTTGGCCTGCTTCAGCCTGAGCCCGGTCGCGCCGTACATCACGCCGACGTCGACGGTCATCGCGAAGCTGTCTCCCCAGTACCACGTGAAACCGATCGGAACCCGGCCGTAGAGCTCGGCGCCGTAGTCGACCGAGTCGCTGGCGAGGTAGGCGCCGTGAAAGCCGAGGCCGATGTGGGGAAAGAAGTAGCGCCCGGCCGGAATGCGGAAGACCAGGGCCAGCTGGCCGCCGACCGCGACGAAATCACCGCCCAGACCTCCGCCGACCCCCTGCCCGGTGTCGACGCTCAGGTCGCTGAGCTTCTTTCCCGACCCCTCGATCGCAAAAAGCGGAGCCAGCTCGAAGCCGATGCCGTCGCCGCCGAGGTCGAAGTGCAGCTTGCCCACGAACGCCGCGCGTTTCTCGATGGAGAGATCGACGCCCCTGACCGTGATATCCGCCCGGGGAAAAATCGCGGCGCCCAGCTGGGGGGAGAAGGTGAACCAGCCGAACACGCTCTCTTGCTCGCCTTCCTCCGCGACCTCGCCTTCCTCCGCAACCTCCTCCGCGGAGTCACCGGCCGGCTGATCGCCTTCGTCCGGCGGTGGATGCTGCTGCTCGGCAGGCCCGGAAGGCTCGGCCCACCCGCTCCACGGCGAGAGGGCGAGCACGGAGAATACGACGAGAGGCGCGCTGGAAAATCCTCTGACGGTTTTCATGTCTCGCTCTACCTCGAAAAAAAATCGAAGATGACTCGAACGTTCCTTCTTGACTAGAATAGGAGTCTCGCGGCCGCACTGCAAGAATGCGCGGGGAGGAGCGGAAGAAGAAGCCGAGAGGAAATCCCGAACCCGGCCCAGCCGGATGCGCAGGTCGTCGCAGCAGCTCGACGCCGCGCTCAGGGATTCGAAGGAGAAAAGCCCGGGTCGTTGGTGAGCACGACCGTCCCCAGCGCCGGGTGCTCCCAGAGCATATCACCGGAGGACTCTCCTCCCCAGACCGAAAGGGTGTGCTCGCCGTTGGGCAGATCCGCCGCCCACGGATCGCCCAGCTCGTCGCGCAGCGGCTCCCAGACCCACGAGGACTCGGCGGACTGGATCTCCCACTCCAGGGGCTCTTGCTCGTCGACCGCGTACACGAAGGTGTCGGGTGCGTCTCCCACGGACCAGACCCAGGTCAGCCCCCACAGGTACCAGGTGTCCTGGCAGGGCAACGAGAACTCCAGGAAGGCTCCGCCCTCGTACGCCTGGGTCGTGTAGATGTAGTGCATTCCGGAGACCAGCGACGACTCGTCCGCGGTCATCGGCCAGATCACCGCTCCCTCGCTCCAGTCCAGCTCGACCTCGTGCGTCGTCTGGCAAGGCTCCACGATGCTGCCGCCGTAGCACTGGCCCAACGCCGGATCCGAGAGCCAGGCTCCCAGTCCGAAATCGCCGTGCATCGCGGAGTCCGCCGAGTCGACCACCAGATACCGCCAGCCGTCGAACGCGGCGGTGTGCACCACCGTCTGATCTCCCACGCCGCCGGTGGAGCACTCCTCCCGCTCGCTCGACGAGCAGGCCCCGGGCGCCCACGGATCGGAGGGAGCGAAGAGCAGCAACGACAGCTCCGTGTCCGGCTCGTGCGGCCCCACCACGACGGCCAGGATCTCGCCGGCGAACAACCAGACTCGATAGGCGACATCGCGCCCCGGCTGTCCTTGGGAGTCGCACGCGACATCTATGTCGTCGTCGTAGGGTGAGGTGCTCTCGAAGGACGACCACAGGTCCAGGTCGTCGCGCCCGATCGTGATGACCTGCCCTTCCGCGCAGGTCTCGCCCGAGTTCTCCACCGTATCGCAGACGTAGGTGCCGCACTGCTCTCCCACCCATCCCGGCAGGCAGACGCAGCTGGGATCTCCCAGCTCCTCTGTGCAGTACTGGTGCTCGTTGCAGTCCTCCGCGATCTCTCCGGGCTGATCGCAGGAATCGAACCAGTACACATCGCCGTCGGCGCAGGCGGTGTAGGTCTGCGGAACGCAGGTGCCGGTGTCCGTGTCGGTGTCGGTGTCCGTGTCCGTGTCGGTATCCGTGTCGGTGTCCG
>CAZHCG010000061.1:0-26182 GCA_964530995.1 uncultured Myxococcales bacterium | reverse complement strand
TTGCCCACGCGGCAGGGGGTGCAGTAGCCGCAGCTCTCCTCGATGAAGAACTCCAGGTAGTCGCGGACCACGCTCAGCACGTCGCGGTCGGCGTTGAAGACCACTACCGCCCCGCCGGTCCCCAGGTCGTCGTAGGAGATGGTGCGCTCGTACTCCTGCTCGCCGATCATGCGACCCGAGGGGCCGCCCACCTGAACGGCGCGCGCCTTGGGAGCGCCGACCCGATCGAGCAGCTCTCGCACCGAGATGCCCATCGGAAGCTCGTATACGCCGGGGCTCTTGCAGTCCCCCGAAACGCTGAGCAGCTTGGTCCCCGGGCTGCCCTGCACGCCGATCGAGGCGAACCAGCCCGGCCCGCGATCGAGGATCCTCGCCGCGCAGCAGAGCGTCTCCACGTTGTTGACCGCGGTCGGAAGCCCCAGGTAGCCCTCCTGCGCCGGGAACGGCGGACGGTTCTTGGGGTCGCCGCGCAGCCCCTCGCAGGAGCTGAGCAGCGCGGTCTCCTCGCCGCAGACGTAGGCGCCGGCGCCCATCTGGATCCGGATCTCGAAATCGAACCCGTCCTTGCCGCCCGCCGCCTTGCCCAGCATGCCCGACTCGCGCCGCTCGCCCAGCACGCTCTCCAGGAACTCGCGCAGGTAGGCGTACTCGCCGCGCAGGTACAGAATCCCGGTTTCGGCTCCGATCGCGTAGCCGGCGATCGTCATGCCCTCGAACAGCAGGTGCGGGCGCTCGGTCAGGATCGCGCGATCCTTGAACGTGCCGGGCTCGCCCTCGTCGGCGTTGCAGACGATGAACTTGCGATCCCCGGAAGCGGCGCGGGTGAACTCCCACTTCATCCCGGCTGGAAAACCGGCTCCGCCGCGGCCGCGCAACCGCGCGGTCTTGATGTCCCGCACCACCTCGACGGGCGTCATCGAAACCGCCTTGTCGAGCGCCGATCCCGGGTCGAACTCGCCGAAGACGACCGGCCCCTTCTCTCTGATGTTGTTCGACACCATCGAGCGGACCAGGTCGTGCGCGTTGTTTCCGTCGCCGAGCGTGTGCTGCAGCTTGTCCACGTCGCAATCGTTCTCGCGCAGCGTCTTGACGATGCGGCGGGCCGCGTCGCTGGACAGCCAGGTCATGACCTTGTCGTTGATCAAGGCCGCGGGCGGCTGGTCGCACATTCCGATGCACTGCACCAGCTCCAGGGAGAACCTGCCGTCGTCGGTGGTCTCGCCGAAATCGATGCCGAGCTCCTCGCGGAAGGCGCCGGCCACCTTTTCAACGCCGTAGAGCTTGTCCACCACGTCGTTGCAGAGCCGGATGGTCACCCTGCCCTTGGGCCTGTCGGACAAGAAAGCGTAGAACGAGACCACGCTCTCCACCTCGACCCGGTGGCTGTCCACCTTGCCGGCGATCATCTCCATCGCCTCTCCGGACACGTGCCCGAAGCGCTCCTGGACCGCCCCGACGATATCCATCATTCGCGTCCGATCATTGTCGCACGCGCGACAGATTTCCTTGATTGCGCTTTGCAGACTCTCCGTCATGAACGACCTCGACTGGTTGCGTTGTAGGTAAGAATCTCGCTCGCCTCACCCGCTGTTTGTTCTGTCTAATTCTATTAGCCCTACGCTCTTTCGTTAGCCCCTTCCGTGGGCCAAACCTCTTTCACCACAGTAAATGCGTTGAGTTCGTCGCTGTGTCAAACAGAAGTTTTCTTGATTTTTAATACCAGATTTCGGAAACGCTAGCGGTCTTCCTCGCCGCGATCCTCGCCCCCGGCGAAGAACGCCACCTTCTCGAGCGTTACCGAGATGTCCATGTTCTCGACGAACACCCCGCTGGGAACTCTCAGCGCGGTTGGCGCGAAGCTCAGGATGCCGCGCACGCCGGCGCGCACGAGTCGCTCGGCCATCTCCTGCGCCCCCTCGGCCGGTATGGTCAGGATCGCGATCCGCACTCGCTCGCGGCGTACGAACTCGTCCATGTCGTCGATCGCGTGGCATGAAACGCCGTGGATCATCTTGCCGACCTTTTCCTCGTCGCGATCGAAGACGGCGACCGGGGCGAACATGTGCCGCCGATCAACGAAGTGGCCCAGCAGGGCGCGACCCAGCCGTCCCGCTCCGACCATCACCATCCTTCTCACCTGGCGGCGGCCCAGCGTCTCGGAGATGGCGCGCACCAGCTTGCGGCAGTCGTATCCCCGCGAGGTGCTCGATCTGTGCCCCACCGCCATCAGGTCGCGCCTGACCTGAACCGCCGTGTACCCGCACATCTCCGCCAGCTCGTGGGAAAAAATCCGCACTCGGTCTTCGCGCTGGCGCAACGCCTGCTCCAGCTCTCTGCGGTAGCGGCTCAGCCGCTCGACCGTCTTTCCCGATAGCTTTTGCTCGTTGGCGTTCATCCGCTCCGCCTCGTCTGTGCTTTCTGTAGCGGTAGTCAGTCTTCTTCGGCCCGCCCGATCGAACGAGCGCGGGCTGCCAGCAGCTCCTGCACCGCGGCGGTGACCGGCAGCCTGCCCTCTGCCACCTCTCGCTCGGCTTCGGGCAGCGCCTTCTTTACCTCTTCGTCGGCGAAAAACTCCCCGACCAGCTTCTCCTCGAGCATCGCCCTCATCCAGTCCAACGCCTGGCGCCGGCGGCGCTCCCGAAGCGCTCCGCTCGAATCCGCGCTCCGGCGAAAGCGCTCCAGGGCCTCCCAGACGTCGTCGACACCCTCTCCGGTCAACGACGAGCAGCTCCGCACCAGCGTCGTCCAGCCGCGCGTGGCCGGCGGCAGAAAGTGCAGCGCACGCTCGTACTCCGCCCGGGCGTCGGCCGCGCGTTCGCGGTTGGGCCCGTCGGCCTTGTTGATACACAGCGCGTCGGCCAGCTCCATCACGCCGCGCTTGATTCCCTGCAGCTCGTCGCCGGCGCCGGCCAGCAGCAGCAGCAGGAAGAAGTCTACCATCGAGCGCACCTCGACCTCGCTCTGTCCCACGCCCACGGTCTCGACCAGCACCACGTCGTGGCCCGCCGCCTCGCAGACCGCGATCGACTCGCGGGTCTTGCGCGCCACTCCGCCCAGCGCGCCGCCGGTGGGCGAGGGGCGAATGAAGCAGCGCGGGTCGCGGCCCAGCGTCTCCATGCGCGTCTTGTCCCCCAGGATCGATCCGCGCGTACGGCGGCTGGAGGGATCGATCGCCAGGACCGCGACGCGGTGCCCGCGATCGAGCAGCCGCGTGCCCAGCGCCTCGATGAAGGTGCTCTTGCCCACGCCCGGCACCCCGGTCACGCCGATTCGAATCGAGCCTCCCGCGTGCGGCAGCAGCCTCCTGAGAACCTCCTGGGCGCGCGCCAGGTGAGCCGGAGAGTCGCTCTCGACCAGCGTGATCGTTCGGGCCAGCACGGTCCTGTCTCCGCTCAGCACCCCCTCCACGTGCTCGTCGATCTCGAGGCGGCGCCGCTGGTGAAACGGGCCGTCCTCGTCCCGCTGATCGTTGCCGCCCCGCTCCGCTCCGCCGATCACGCGGCTGGCGAACTCGGAACCCGCCTCGTCGGGAGCCCACTCGGGCCGGCGGGAATCGTCTCGTCGGGCTCGATCCGACATGGCACAACAGCATACACCGCCGCGCGGCTTTTGGGTACTGGCAGTCGGAACTTCGACCCTGCCCGCGATGTCCAAACGACGAGCGCCGGGAAACGGAGGACCCATGCCAAACCACGAAACAAGACGACTCGCGGTGTCCGTCGCCCTCGCCGCCGCGCTGCTCGCGCCCGCCGCGAGCGCCGCCGAGCGAGGTGGACGAAAGCTGGCCACCACCCACGTGACCCTCTACGACTGCGGGCTGGCCCAGCTGGAGCGCCAGGCCACGGTGCGCGGCGCCGAGCGGCTCGCGATTTCCGTGGAGCTGGCCCATATCGACGACCTGCTGGCCAGCCTCGTGCTGGCGACCGACGGCGAGGTGCGTGTCCGGGAGGTTCGCTATCCCACCGTGCAGAACCTGGGTCAGGCCGTGGCGGCCAGCGGGATGGGCAACGCCCTCAGCGCGGGAGGGACTCTGCAGAACCCGGCGAACGTGGCCGGCTGGGTACGGGCGCTGGAGGGAACCGAGGTTCTGGCCACCGACTCGCGCGGGCGTACCCGCCGCGGCACCGTGATGGGCTGTGTCGAGCGCTCACCCGGCATCGAGCTGCTGGAACCAACCAGCGAAACGCGAGTGCGGGAGCCTCCGAGCCTGGCGGTGGTGCTCGCGGCCGAGGACGGCGCGCTGACCTGGATCGATCTGGACGCAGTGCGCGGCCTGGAGCCGATCTCGCGGCGCGAGTCGGAGGCGGTGGGCTCGCTGGCCAGGCAGCTGGGTCGCGCGACCGGCTTTTCCACGACCGAGGTCGTGCTGCGCACTGCGCCCGGCTCCAGAGGAAGGCTGGCGGCGAGCTACGTGAGGCAGGCGCCGCTGTGGCGAGCGGTCTACAAGGTCAGCGCCGACGACGACGAGGTCAGACTCGAAGCCTGGGCGCTGGTGCACAACGACACCGACGAAAACTGGAACGGCGTGGAGATGACGCTGATCTCGGGGCTGCCGCGCTCCTACGTGGTCTCGCTGGCCTCGCCGCGCTACCAGCAGCGCGAAGGCCTGACGCTGCAGAACGACGGCGAGATGATGCCACAGCTGGGCGCCGCCACGCCGGACTCGCTGCTCTACGAGTGGGAGCTGTACGGCGGGACGGAAAGCCTCGGCATGATCGGACACGGCAGCGGCGGCGGGAGCGGCCTCGGATACGGCATGTCGAGCGCGGTCTCTGTCGGTCGCGGCGAAGCGGTCGCGGCGGAGGGATCGAGCTCGCTGGTGCGGGTCGGCCGGAGCGCGGCGGGCGAGGACATGGCCGCCGCGGTGGAGGGCGAGATCTCGACCTACCGCGCCCGCGATCCGGTCACGATCCCGGCCGGCTCTTCCGCGCTGGTTCCCCTGCTCGAACGAACGATCGAAGGCCGGGCTTTCACGCTGCTGGAGGAGGGCCGCGAGCCGGCGACCTGCGTGCGGGCGCGCAACGAAACAGGGCTGGTGTTGCAGTCGGGGCTGGCCAGCTTCTACGTGGAGGGCCGCTTCAGGGGCCAATACGAGCTGCCCCGCACCGAGCCCGGCCAGATCGGAGTCTGGTGCCACGGCGGCGATCCGGACGTGCGCTTCGGCACGCGCCGCAGAACGAGGCTGAGCCCCGAGACGCTGGAGTGGCAAAACGGACGGCTGCTCGTCCACGCGCGCCGACACACCGAGCTGGGATTCTCGATCGAGAATCTCTCGGGCCAGGCCAGGCGGATCGCGCTCAGGGTCAGGCACATCTCCAACGGGCGCGTGCTCTCGCCCAAGGTGATCCCGGCCGAGAAGAACGGCGGCTGGCTGCACCTGCTCGAGCTGGAGGGCGCCGCCGAGCGGGACGTCGAGGTGCGGATCGAGGAAGGCGTCGTCGAGGGGATCGCCATCGAGCGAAAGGAGCTGCTGCGCTACGCGGCGATCGAGTCGCTGCCCTCCGTCCAGCGCGCCACCCTGGAGAGCGCCGCGCTGTTCATGGCGCGGCGAAAAAACCTCGCCGAGGCGAAAAAACGCCTCGAGGCGGAGCTTGAGCGCGGCGAGCGACGCGTGGCCAGACAGCGCGACAACCTGGGGTCGATTCCGGCCGGAGCCTCGGACTCGGACCTCGTGGAGGAGATGATCGCCGACGTGATGGAAACCGAGTCCGCCCTGCGGGAGCTGCGCGAGCAGATCGACAATCTGGACAAGCGCATCGAGCGCAGCCGCCGCGACGAGCAGGCCACCCTCGAAAGCCTGGAGCGATGACGGCCGCGGCCGAGCAGTGCCTCGTCAACCCCACAATGTCGGGTCAGGGCGGCCCTCATCGACGATCCCCGCGTCACTCCTCCTCGAATTGGCGCTGCCAGTCCTTCGTCGTCGTTCCTTGGCCTCGCCGATGATCTCTCGCCCTGAACCCGTCATCGGAGGGTTGACGAGGCACTAGAAAATCGCCTCCAGCAGCAGACCCAGCGGCCCGCCCCGGCCCGTCTCTCCGACGGAGCGGCAGCCGCAGCCGCTTTTCCCGCCCCCGCCCTCGTCCTCGGGCAAGCCCGCGTCCGACTCGGCGCAGATCGCCTCGCCCTCGATCATCACGCAGGTCAGCCCCTGCTGCACGCAGTCGTCCCACTCGGTCCAGACTCCGTTCTCGCAGACGTAGACGGCGTGCCCGAAACAAATCGTCCGGCCGTCCTGGCAGACCCCGCCGGAGCTGTCGGAATCGGAGTCGGTATCAGAATCAGAGTCCGATCCCGTGTCCGACGTGTCCGCCGTGTCCCACGTGTCCGACACACTGTCGCTGTCCGCATCCGAGTCGGTGTCGGCGTCGGTGCCGGTGTCGGTATCTGCGTCGGTGTCTGTGTCGGTGTCGGTATCTGCGTCGGTGTCCGTGTCCGTGTCCATGTCCGTGTCGGTGTCCGTGTCCACGTCGGTGTCGACATCCGCGTCCGGACCGGCGTCCGGACCGAGCGCGCCGATCTCGGCGCTGAGCAGGTAGCCGCCCACTTCACCCGGCGCCGCTCCCTCGATCACGACGTAGACCAGCGCCTCCTCGTACGGAGCGAACAGCGCCGACTCGGCCGCGCCCTCTCCCGCCTCGTCCGCGGCGGCGAGACACTGCGCTCCGTCCTCGCAGGCGTCGACCAGGCGCAGCGCCAAGTCGAAGTCCGAGGCCGGATCGACGCTCACCTCCAACTGCTCGTCGGCGGCCAGATCGAAGACGTAGACCATGTCCGGCGTCGACTGCCCCGCTCCGCCGCAGGCCGGAGCGTAGTCGCTCAGCGAGCTAGGCGCTCCGACCGTGGTGGAGGCATCCTCGTAGACGTCGGCGTCGGCCTGGATCGGCGCGGCGCAGCTGCCGGTCGACGGCTCCCCCTGGCAGATCGCCTCGGAGTCGCAGCTGTCGTTCCAGGTGAGCGGATCGCCGTCGTCGCACGGCTCGCCATCGGTGTAGACCACGTCCGCCGGGCAGTCGTCGCCGGTTCCTCCGCAGTGCTCGGCCGGATCGCAGGGTCCGCCCGCGGCCCGGCACTCGCCGGTCGACTTGGCGTCGGCCGGGCAGTCGTCGGCGACGCCATTGCAGAACTCCAGCGCGTCGCAGACTCCGGCGGCGTCGCGGCAAAGCGCCGTGGACTTCTCGTCCTCCGGGCACTCGGCCGAGGTTCCCGTGCAGCTCTCGGCCAGGTCGCACTCACCGTCCGCGGGACGGCAGACCGTCGAGGCGTCCTCGTACCCGTCGTGGGGACAGTCCACCGAGCTGCCCGTGCAGCTCTCGGCCAGATCGCACAGCCCGGCCACGGGCCGACACTCGAAGCCGCTCGGTCGCAGTTCGTCGGCCGGGCAGTTCGGATCGACGCCGGTGCAGCGCTCGGCCGCGTCGCAGACTCCCAGCGCCTCGCGGCAGACGAACGTCGAAGATCTGTAATCGTCGATCGGGCAGCCCGGATCCGATCCGTCGCACTGCTCGGCCAGATCGCACTCCCCGGCCGCGGCGCGGCACTGGTAGCCGGACGGTCGCAGCGCGTCCGCCGGGCAGTCCGGCTCGGTGCCGGTGCAGCTCTCCGCCACGTCGCAGGGGCCGGCCGCCGCCCTGCACTCCACGCCGGAGAGCGAGAACCCGTCGACCGGGCACTGGGCCGAGCCGCCCGTGCAGCTCTCGGCCACGTCGCAGTCGCCCGCCGCGGTCCGGCAGACCGTGCTGTCCGGGAGGAAGCCGTCCGCCGGACAGTCGTCGCTAGTCCCGTCGCAGTACTCGGCCTGGTCGCAGAGACCGGCCGCGGACCGGCAGACGTCGGTCGACTTCACGTCGAGGTTCGGGCAGTCGTCGTTGACCCCGTCGCAGTGCTCGGCCAAGTCGCAGGGTCCGGCCGCGGCGCGACAGACGCCGGTCGACTTCAAATCCGCGGGGCAGCTCGACCCGCTCCCTGTGCAATTCTCGGCCGGATCGCACTCGCCGGCCGAGGCCCGGCACTCGGTGCTCGCCGGCTCGAACTGGTCGGTCGGGCACAGCGGGCTCGAGCCGCTGCACGACTCGGCCACGTCGCAGTCGCCGGCCGCCGCGCGACATACCGTCCCGCCGCCCAGCACCTCATCGTCGGGGCAGGAGACCGAGCTGCCGTCGCAGCTCTCGGCCACGTCGCAGTCGCCGGCCTCGGGACGGCACTCCACGCTCGATCCGAGCGTCTCGCAGACGCCGTCCGCGCTCGCGCCGGCCTCGATCGAGCAGGCCTGGCAGTCGGAGGGATTGTCTCCGCCGCAAGCCGAGCCGCAACAGACTCCGTCCACGCAGAAGCCGCTCAGGCAGGCCGCGCCGGAAGAGCACGGCTCGCCGTCGGGCAGATCGACGCCCGCGCCCCAGAGCCTCATCCGCGCTCGCGAGAAGTCGTCCAGCGAGGCGACCGGCCGCTCGTAGGCGACCAGCCCCACCCCGCCGCCGTGAGCCAGCGCCGGCAGCGCCTCGTCTCCGTCCTCGGCCGAGACCTCGAACCCCGCCGGATCGAGGCTCTGGCCCGCGGAGTCGACGCGCGCGCCGTAGATGTCGGCACCGCTGGTCGAGGCGTTGCGGGTGTCGGCGAAAGCCACGATGTACTCGTCCCCGCCCAACGCCACGGCCGGCCGACTCTGGGATCCGCCGGCGACCGCGACCGCGAAGCCGTCGGTGTCGACCACCTGTCCCTGCTCGTCCACGCGGGCGCCGTAGATGTCCTCGTTGGCCGAGAAGCGCTCGTCCTGCCAGACTACCAGATAGCCCGAGCCGTCCGAGGCCACGGCCGGGTTCTGCTGCAAGCCCATCAGCGAGGCGATCGCGATCCCGTCCGGATCGAGCAGGCCGTACAGCGCGCTGACCCGGGCCCCGTAGATGTCGTAGCTGTAATCGCTGTTGCGGCTGTCCTCCCAGACGACCAGAAAATCGTCTCCGTTCGAGGCGACCTGAGGGTAGCGCTGGTAGTTGGCCGCCGAGCCGATCGTCAAGTATCCGCTGCCCAGCGGATCGCCCTCGGTGCTCACGATCCGTCCGTAGATGTAGGTGTGCTCGAAATCCCAGACGACCAGGTAGGCCTCGCCGTCGAACGCCACGTCCGGGTGGGTGTACTCGTCGTAGCTGGCATACGCGATCCTGACCCCGTACGGATCGAGCACGGTCCCGTCGCTCCCGACTCGAGCGCAGTAGATGTCCTCGTAACTGTATTCGCGCGTGTCGTCCCAGACGACCAGGAAATTCTCTCCATCAAACGCCACCGAGGGGTGCTCCTGGTACCCCGAGACCGCCGCGATCTCGATCCCGGCCGGATCGAGGATCGCGCCGCCGGTGTCGACCCGCACGCCGAAGATGTCGCTCCCCTGCGAGGCGTACCAGTTGCGCTCGTCGGCGAATACCACCAAAAACACGCCGTTTCCGTAGGCCACGTCCGGAGCGCTCTGGTCCCGCCAGCCCAGCTCGCCGCCGGGAAACAGCTCGTCGTCGAGCACCTCCCCGTCGCCGCTCACCCGCGCGCCCCTGACCCGCTCGGCGCTGGTGCTGACGCCGCCGTGCCAGGCGACCAGGAAGTCGGTGCCGTCGGACGCGGCCGCCGGCGATCCCTCCTCGAACGCGTTGTCCGAGACGCGGAATCCCCCGGCGTCCAGCAGCGCGCCGGCGTCGGTCACGCGCGCTGCGTAGATCGAATCCAGCTCGTAGCCGTCGCGCTCGTCGCGCCAGGCCAGCAGGAACTGCCCGTCCCCGTAGGACACGGCCGCCGCCTCGGTGTGAACGTGACCCGCGGCGACGCTGATCGGCTCGGCGTCCTCGAAAGTCCCGTCCGCAGCCAGGCGCGCGGCGAGGCGATCGTTGCTCGACTCGTAGCTCAGCAGGTAGCGACCGCCGCCGGCGCCGATCGACGGACCGTGGCATGCGGCGCTCTCGTCACCGAGCAGCAGGCCGCCGGGGTCCTGCACGCCGCCGGCCGCGTCGACGCGGGAGCCGTAGATTTTGTAGTTCGACCCGTCGCGGTCGTCCTGCCAGACGACCAGGCAGCCGCCTCCGGTGCAGGCCACGTCGGGCCGGTACTGGTTGGTCACCATGACCGAGATCTCCACGTCCGCCGCGCTGACGGTGCCGTCGCTGTCCAGCATCGCGCCGTAGACGTCCTGCTGGGAGGTGTTGCGCCCGTCCTGCCAGACAGCCAGGTAGCTTGTGCCGTTGTGCCCTATTCGAGGATTCGTCTGGTACCCGGTCGCCGTGCAGATCGCAAATCCGTTTCCGTCCAGCGGCGCCCCGTCAGTGCCGACGCGACCGCCGTAGATGTCGTCCTGGTAGGAGTCGCGCTGGTCCTCCCAGACCGCGGTATAGGCCGTGCCGTCGAACGCCACCGCCGGATTCCTCTGGGTGTCCGCCGCGGCGCATATATCGAATCCCCCCTCGTCGAGCACGCTGCCGTCCGCGGCCACGCGCGCTCCGATGATGTCGTGGTTGTCGTCGAAGACCACCAAGTAGTTGGTACCGTCGTGAGCCACGTCCGCACCGCTCGACTCCTCGTTGAGCGGGAGCGGCGCCTGCTGGTCGGCGCCGAACTCGGCGCTGATCACCGGATCGACCACGACCGGGTAGCGCGCGCCTTCCACCACGCCGGCCGGCACCAGGATCTCGATCTCGCCGTCGGCGAAGGTCGGATCGATCTCGGTGCGCCGCCCGGTCGCGTCGATCCAGCTCGCCTTGCCGTAGCGCAGCCCGGGCCGGTCCTCTCCGCCGCCGAAGTGCAGCCCGCCCGAGGTGGCTCCCCTGTACGGCGCGCCGCCGACCGCGACGCGGATCGTCAAGTCGCCGTCGCCCGCCGGCTCGGCGCCCAGCTCGAAGCTCTGCTCGAGCCCCTGCTCGCGGTTGTGGAACCGCTCCAGCGCCGACCCGCGCGACAGCTCCAGGCCTCCGTCGTCGCGCCGCCGCAGCTTACCGCGCCCCTCGGACAAATCGCGCCCGCCGCGTTCGACCGCGACCGTCTCCAGCTCGATTGCGGCTCCCTCGACCAGCTCTTCGCGGCCGGCCGACGGGTCGACCGCGCGGGCCGACATCAGCGGCGACACGCTGAACGATCCGTCGTTTGCGACCGCGCAGCGATGGCTGGAGAAGCCGGCGGTGAAGCCGTCTTCGCCGCCGCGAAACCCAAGACGCACCCGGCGCACCAGCGAGGCCAAGTCGAGCGGAGCTGTCACCTCGCCGGCGGCCGGCGAAGCGCTCGATCCGGCCGCTTTCCGGGCGTCGACTGTCAAAGACGTAGCGGCGCCGTCGTCCGAGCAGGCCGCGACCACGGCGAAAAGAGAAGCGGCCAGGCAGAGCCGCGCCAGGATCGATGCGTATCTGAAGAACATTTGTCCCTCCCGGTGTTGCTGGTAAACAGGCTCGAGTCTAACAGAATAGGAATCTGGTGCCTCGCGCTTTTGGCGCGCGTGACGATCGCCGGGAGACGCCGGGCCTGGAGCTCTGCCCGTACTCCGTGCTGGCCGAGGCGCTCGAAGCGCGGCTGCTGACCTGCAACGCCCGCCTCGAGCCGGCCGCCGAGGCCGCCGATCCGCTTGCCCAGCTCCTCGAGCTTGCGGTCGGTCTCTTGGATCCTGCGGTCGCTGTCCCCGAACAGCTCATTTTGGTGACACGTCATTTGCGGTAGGGACAGGGCCCGAAAAACAGTCACGCGGCATCGTGGCCGAGGCGCTCCGCGATCTCCTCCAGCACGCGGCGGGCGGCGGTGGGTATCACGGTGCCGGGACCGAAGACCGCGGCCGCGCCCGCGGCCAGCAGCCGCTCGTGATCCCGCGGAGGGATCACTCCGCCGGCGACCACCACCACGTCGTCCCGCTCCTGCTTGCGCAGCTCGTCCATCAGGCGCGGCAGCAGGGTCGTGTGTCCGCCGGCCAGCGAGCTGAGCCCGACCGCGTGCACGTCGTTCTCCACCGCCTGGCGCGCGGTCTCCTCCGGCGTCTGGAACAGCGGGCCGATGTCGACGTCGAAGCCCAGGTCGGCGAAGGCGGTGGCGATCACCTTGGCGCCGCGGTCGTGCCCGTCCTGGCCCATCTTGGCAACCAGAATCCGGGGGCGGCGCCCCTCCCGCTCGGCCAGCCGGTCGGCCAGCTCGCGCGCGGACTCCATTTCTCCGTCCCCGCCGAACTCGCTGCTGTAGATACCGGAGATCGACCTGGTAACGGCCTTGTGCCGGCCGAAGACGCGCTCCATCGCGCTCGAGATTTCGCCCAGCGTGGCCCGCGCGCGGGCGGCCTCCACGGATCGCTCCAGCAGGTTGCCCTCGCCGCTCTCGGCGCAGCGCGCCAGCGCGCTCAACGCCTTCTCGGCCGCCTTCTCGTCGCGCTCGGCGCGCAGCTTCTCCAGCCTGCGCAGCTGGCTCTCGTGCACGGCGGTGCCCTCCACCTCCAAGATCTCGATCTCCTCTTCGCGATCCAGGCGGTGCAGGTTGACGCCCACGATCGGCTCCCGCCCGGAGTCGATCTGCGCCTGCCGGCGCGCGGCCGCTTCCTCGATCCGCATCTTGGGCAGCCCGGTCTCGATCGCCTTGGCCATCCCGCCCAGCTCCTCGACCTCCAGGATGTGCTCCCAGGCGCGGCTCATCAGCGCGTCGGTCAGCGACTCCACGTAGTAGGAGCCGGCCCAGGGATCGACGACGCGGCAGATCCCGGTCTCTTCTTGCAGGTAGAGCTGCGTGTTGCGCGCAATCCGCGCCGAGAAGTCGGTGGGCAGCGCCAGCGCCTCGTCCAGCGAGTTGGTGTGCAGCGACTGGGTGTGCCCCAGCGCGCCGGCCATCGCCTCGATGCAGGTGCGCGCCACATTGTTGTAGGGGTCCTGCTCGGTGAGGCTCCAGCCCGAGGTCTGGCAGTGGGTTCGCAACGCCATCGACTTGGGGTTGAGCGGATCGAAGCGCTTGACGATCTCGGCCCACAGCAGGCGCGCCGCACGCAGCTTGGCGACCTCCATGAAGAAGTTCATCCCCATCCCGAAGAAGAACGACAGCCGCGGCGCGAAGCCGTCGATGTCGATCCCGGCGGCCAGACCCGCGCGGATGTACTCAAGGCCGTCGGCCAGGGTGTAGGCCAGCTCCAAATCGGCCGTCGCCCCCGCCTCCTGCATGTGGTAGCCGGAGATCGAGATGCTGTTGAAGCGCGGCATCTCCTTGGAGGTGTACTCGAAGATGTCGGCGATGATGCGCATCGAGGGCTCGGGCGGATAGATGTAGGTGTTGCGCACCATGTACTCTTTGAGGATATCGTTCTGAATCGTGCCGGTCAGCTTCTCGTGGGATACGCCCTGCTCCTCGGCCGCGACGATGTAGAAGGCCATCACCGGCAGCACGGCGCCGTTCATCGTCATCGAGACCGACATCTTCTCCAGCGGAATGCCGTCGAACAGCACCTTGGCGTCCAGGATCGAGTCGACCGCCACGCCGGCCTTGCCCACGTCGCCCATCACCCGCGGGTGGTCGGAATCGTAGCCACGGTGCGTGGCCAGGTCGAACGCCACCGAAAGCCCGCGCTGGCCGGCGGCCAGGTTGCGGCGGTAGAAGGCGTTGCTCTCCTCCGCGGTGGAAAAGCCGGCGTACTGGCGCAGAGTCCACGGGCGCGTCACGTACATCGTCGGGTACGGGCCGCGCAAAAACGGCGGGATTCCCGCGGTGAAACCGATGTGCGGCAGATCGTCGATGTCGCCTTCGCTGTACAGCGGGCGCACGTCGATCTTCTCGTTCGAATGCCAGGTCAGATCATCGGGATCTCTTCCGATTCGGCTCTCCGCCCTCTCGCGCCAGGCAGCGGCGTCGCCGTCCTCGCGTCGCGGCGCGTACTCCATCTTCGAAAAATCCGGTTTGTGGTTCATGACTCTGCTCCGATCAGGTCGAGAAGGCCGCCGAGCAGCTCCAGGCTGTCCGCGCCCAGGTGAACGAACTCCTCGATCCCGGCCTCTTTCAGCTCTTCGACGAGATCCTTGGGCCTGCCCGCCAGCACCACCGCGATTCCGTCGTCCAGCTCGCCGATCTTGCGAGCGAACGGCGGCGCCAGCTCCCGGTAGGTGTCGTCGCTGGAGCAGAGCACGGCGACCCGCGCTCCGCTGCGCGCCGCGGCCTCGGCCGCCTTCTCGGGCGAGTCGAAGCCGTCCGGGTCGATCACCTCGAAGCCGCCCACTTCGAAAAAGCCCCGCGAGAAGTCGGCGCGCGCCTTGTGCTGCTTTACCGGCCCCATCTTGGCCAGGAAGGCCGCGGGCCGGCGACCCTTTTCCACCTCCAGCTTCGCGGTCCTGCGGCGCAGCCTTTCGAACGGCTCGGCGGCCCGGTGCGCGACCAGGGGCTCGACCTCGAATCCGCCCTCTCCGGACGATGCCGCCCGCGCGATATCGCCGACCGAAGCGCCGTTGGCGGCCGCTCGGATCGCCGCCTCGACAGCTCGGATCGGCTCGTCGCCGACCGCCTCCCGCAGCTCCGCGAGCGCCGAGTCGCGCGCGCCGCGGTCGCCGGCCTTTCGCGCCCGCTCCACCGCCTCGATCCTGTCCTTGTGCAAATTCTCGGGATCACCCGGCGCGACTTCCAGGGAGCGCTCGTGCGGATTGACGTAGGAGTTGGTTCCGACCATCACCATCTTGCGCCGAGCCGCGTCCCGGGCCCGTCCCTCGGCCGTGCCCGCCACGCGCCTTTGGACGTCGCCTTTTCGCAGCGCCTCGGCCAGACCGCCCGCGCCCTCCACCTCGCGCAGCAGATCCCAGCCGCGGCGGGCGATCTCGTCGGTGAGCTTCTCCAGGTGCCATGAGCCTCCTCCCGGATCGGCTGTGCGGCCGGCGCCGCTCTCCTCGCGCAGCACGATCTGCACGTTGCGCGCTATGCGGCGGGAGAACTCGTCGGGCGTGCGCACCACGGCGTCGAAGGGAACGGTCTCGATGCTGTCCGCGCCCGCAACAGCGGCCGAAAACGCCTCGGTGGTGACTCGAATCATGTTGACATATGGGTCGTCGACCGTCGCGTTCCAGCGCGAGGTGCGAGCGTGGATCAACAGCTCGCCGGCGGCCCTCCCGGCGCCCCAGGCGTCCGCGATCATCGTCCACAGCACGCGCGCCGCGCGCAGCTTGGCCATCTCCACGAACAGCCGCGGCCCGACCGACAGATCCAGGACGGTCGCCCCCAGCGCGGACTCGGCGCTCACGCCGCGCTCGACCAGGGCCCGCACGTGCTCCACCGCCGCGCAGAGAGCAAAGGCCAGCTCCTCGACCGCGCTGGCTCCGGCGTCGTGGTAGGGATGCCCGCAGGCCGCTACGGTGCGCAGCTCCGGGGCGTGCTCGGTGGTCCAGCGCACTGCGGCCGCCAGCTGCCGGTAGCAGTCGTCCAGGCCGATCCCGAGCCGCCCCGCTGCTGCCAGCTCGGCGAGCGGATCGGCCGCCACCCAGCCTCGGATCGCCTTCGGATTCGAACCCGTGGTACGCGCGTGAGCGACCAGCAGCGCCAGCACCGGCAGCGGGGAAATCCCGCATCGGACCTGGACCGGGACGCGCGTCGGATCGACGCCGCCCAGCGCCGCGCCCAGCTCGGGCGCGCTGGCCAGCGAGATTCCGTTCGCCCCGACTTCATCGGCATCGGCCTCGGACGGATCCCGGCCGGAGCGGGTCGCGCCGTCGAGGCTCAACCCGATCGCCGTCGAGCCGGAGGCGAGCTCCGAGACCACCGCCCGGCCGGCCTCCTCCGGCTTAGCGCAGGTCGCGGTCTGCGCCACCAGCCAGGGTTGCGCGGCGTTGCCGGTGGTCTTGGCCCCCCGCGCGAAAGGCGCGAAGCCGGGCAGGCTCCCGGCGTGAGGCACTCCCTCCAGCGCGCTGGAATCGTAGATCGGCTCGAGGGTCACGCCCTCGGGCGTCGGGGTCAGCAGCTTCTTGTCGAACGGCGCGCCCTTGAGCGTCTTGATCGCCGCCTCCTTCCACTGCTCGTAGGGAGGCTTTTCGAACCGGTCGAGACGTGGAGAAGGCCCCAGCTCGACCACCTTCGCCGTGGTTCTATCGTGAGTCATCGAAACGCTCCCGGTGGATTCACCATGAACAGAATCATACATATCCGTCGCGCGGCGGAATGCAAGAGGATCCCGAGGTATCGGCCCGTTACAACCAAATGCGATCACCGACCGCAACTGCTCACGGAGCGATGCAGTCCTCCGGGTAGTTGCAGTAGTTCTCACCGAGTCCGCAATCGCCGTTGTCGCAATACGCGCAAATCGTCGCACCGACACAATTTGTGCAGCCGCCGAAGCCGTCCGGCTCGTGGCACGCGATCTTCTCGAGGTCGCCGCAGCACTCGAGTGCTCCCGGAAAATTCGGAACCGCCTCTCCCGCGTTCCGCTGAGCGCCTCCTTGGCGCCTGGCGCCCCCTTGCCGGCCTCCTTGCCCCCTTGTAGATCAGCGCTCCGGCTCGATTCGCGGGTAGCCGGGCGGGTCCAGGCGTATCCGGACCAGGCGCGCTTTCTCTATTTCGGCGCCGCGAAGCTCCACCTCGGCCAGCGCTCCGCGCGAGGTGGCCTCCGACCACTGCTGGTCGAAGACGAAGTTGCCCAGCGAGTAGAAGACGAGCGCTTCCTGCTCGCGCTCCAGGGGCTGAACCACGTGCGGGTGGGAGCCGACGATCAGATCGACCCCCTCGCGCGCCAGAAAGCCGGCGAGTCTCCGTTGCCGCGCCGAGGGTCTCTCCCGGTACTCCTCGCCCCAGTGCACCAGCGCCACGACCAGGTCCGCCCGGCGGCGGGCCTCGGCCACGGCGAGCGCCATCTCGCGCGGCAGCAGAATGCGATCCACCGGGGAAAACGCGACAAACGCCAAGTGAGTTCCGCCGCGCTCCAGCACCGGTGTCCTCAGCCCGGGGCCGGCCACGGCGATGCCGTGGTGGCGCAAAAGGCGCACGCTGCGCTCGAGCGCCCCCGGCCCGAAATCGAGGGCGTGGTTGTTGGCGACCGAGACCACGTCGATCCCAGCGTCGACCAGACCCTCCACCGCGAGCGGGGAGGCGCACAGCCGCAACGAATCGGAAGCCACCGGGCGGCACCAGGGAAACAGCTGCGACTCCAGGTTGGCGACCGCGATATCGGCCCCGGAGAGCACGTCGCGCACCGCGGCGAACGGAGCGCGCGGATCGCCGCCGGAACGAACGGCCTCCCCGATTCCGCGGCCGAGCTGCACGTCGCCCGCCGCGACCAGGCGCACAACCTCGCCGGGGCCGGAATCGCCGGCGTCGACAGCCGCGCCGGCGTCGGGAGCCACGCCCGAGTCGAGATCGCTCATGCCGGCCGGAGCCCCCGAGGCGAAGCCCAGCACCGCGCAGACGGCCAGGACCGGCGCGACGGAGGCAGTGATCATCCCGCCAGCCGAGCCGTCTCGAAGCCGTCCAGATAGCAAACCAAACATGCTCGCGACCACCGCACGAGTATCCCTCCGGCGAAGACTCCCCGCAAGCCGTGCCGCTCTGTTCATTTCTCGTTTCCGGAGCCGCTCTCCTACGGTTCGTCCCGCACCAGCACCGGTCCGGGCAGGCGCTTCACGTTCCAGCCCTCGCCGTCGGTCAGCACCAGCTGGAAGCGGGCTCCCCCGCGGCAGCGCACCGTGTATCCGTGCCGCACCGGAGTGCGCGTGTCGACCCCGGCCGCGTGGTAGGAATCTTCTATCTCGACTATGTCGAAACGCTCGCCCGCGGAGATGACCGCCATCGGCCGCTCGTTGGCTCGGTAGCCGTCGTGCGTGATCACGCGCGGAGAATCAGGGGTGTCCGCCGCCACTCTCAAAGCCCCAGCAGGTCGTCGCGTCGCCTGCGGCTCTCCGCCTCGACCCGCTCGTGCAGGCTCCGCCCCCGCGAGTCCATCGTCACCACCGCCTTGAAGCCGTCGACATCGAACTCCCAGAACGCCTCGGGAACCCCCAGCTCCTCGAACAGGTGCACGTCCCTGGTACGGACGATCGAGTCGGCGATCAGGGGAGCGGCGCCGCCGATCGCGTGCAGGTAGACCGCCCCGACCTTCTCGCAGGCCGCCAGCGTTCCAGCGCCCATCCCGCCCTTGCCGATCACCGCGCGCACCCCGTAGTGCTCCATCACCGCCGCCTCGTAAGGCTCCTCGCGAATCGAGGTGGTGGGGCCGGCGGCGACCGCGAACCAGCCCTTCCCGGTCTTTTTCATCACCGGGCCGCAGTGGTAGATCGCGCCGCCTTCCAGCAGCGGCCGCACGAACTCGGGCCACTGCTCGATCATCAGCTTGTGTGCCGCGTCGCGCGCGGTGACCACCGTGCCGTGCAGCGACACCTCGTCGCCCACCTTCAGCGCGCGAATCGCTTTTTCCCCTACCGGCAAATCGATGCGAATCATCGGCGGCCCCCTTTCCCGCCCTTGGCGGAGCCCTTCTTGCGGGACGAGTCCGGCAGCCGGTAACGCCGCGCGATCTGCGAGACCTGCGAGAAGCTGGCTCTCTCGCCGCGCAGCTCCAGGCTGGCCCTGCGACAGGCCCAGCACATGTAGGCGATCGAAACGAAATACGAGGCCGGCAGCCGATGGCGTGCTCCGATCTTGACCGCCAGCGCGGTGGTTGCGCCGCCGAACCCCATCGGCCCGATCCCCAGCTCGTTGCACTCGCGCAGCAGCCGCCGCTCTAGTCGGTCCAGCTCGCGGTCCGGGTTGCGGTCGTCTATCAGGCGCAGCAGCTGCTCCTTGGCCTCGATCGTGCACCCGGCGCGGTCGCCGCCCACGCCGACGCCGATCACGCCTGGCCCGCAGCCCTTGCCCTGCGCCCGGAAGACCGCGTCGATCACCACCCTCCGAATGCCCTCGATGTCGCGGCCGGCTCCGATCTCCGAGGCGGGCAGCGAGTACTGCGTCGAGACGTTCTCGGAGCCTCCGCCCTTGAGGATCACGTCGGCCACCAGCGACTTGCGCTTCCACTGGCGAAAGTGGATCACCGGATGCCCCAGCCCGGTGTTGTCGCCCGAGTTCTTGCCCGAGATCGGGTGGACGGCGTTGGGCCGCAGGTAGGCCTTCCCGGTCGCCTGCTTCGTCGCCGCCTCGATCTCGCGGGCCAGCTCCCACTGGGGAATCTCCCGCGGGTGATAGACGTACCAGATGTTGGTGCCGGTATCCTGGCAGATTGGCCGCGAGGTCTCTCGGGCCAGCTCGCTGTTGCACAGCACGTCTCCCAGCGCGGAGCGCGCCGAGGAACCGGCCCGTTCCCGGCGAGCCCCGCGGCGCAGCGCGGCCACCACGTCGGCCGGCAGATCCGTGGAGGCGCGCCTCAGCAGCTCCAAAAAATGCTCGCGCATGTCGTACCCCTTCTCCTCCCCAATCGGCGAGAGCATAGATCGCCGCGCGGCGATGATAAAGTCGATACTACGCTTCTCCGCGGAGGGCTCTCGCGGCGTAACACGGCTTGACGGTGCGATTTTTCCCGTCTAGTGTCCGCCCGTGAAAACGGGCGCGCCGAAAAGGAGCTTCGAATGTCGAGCGATAACGGGACCGAGCAGGCGTCCCCTCCCTTGAAGGGAAAAATCTACCTCAACGAAGAGCGCTGTAAGGGCTGCTCCTACTGCGTCGCTTTCTGCCCCGTCGAGTGCCTGGCCATGGGCGGTCGGCTCAACCACAAGGGCTACCACCTGCCGGAGATGGTGTACCCCGAGAAGTGCACCGGCTGCGATCTGTGCGGAATGTACTGTCCGGACTTCGCGATCTTCGGAGTGCGACTGCGCCGCAAGAAGAAGGGAGGCTGAGCGATGAAGGCCGATTCCGCCGTAGTCGACACCGGCATGCACTTCATCGACGGCAACGAGGCGTGCGCCGAGGGCGCGATCGCCGCGGGCTGTCGGTTCGTCGCCGGCTACCCGATCACGCCGTCGACCGAGGTCGTCGAGCACATCGCGCGCCGCTTCCCCAAGGTCGGCGGCATGTTCATCCAGATGGAGGACGAGGTCGCCTCCTCGATCTGCTTTCAGGGCGCGACCTGGGGCGGAGCCAAGGCGATGACGGTCACCTCCGGGCCCGGGCTGTCGCTGATGATGGAGCACGTGGGGCTCTCGGCGATGACCGAGTGCCCCGCCGTCTTCGTCGACGTGCAGCGCGGCGGGCCCTCCACCGGGCTGCCGACGCTCCCCTCCCAGCAGGACGTGATGCAGTCGCGCTGGGGCTCCCACGGCGACTACGAGGTGATCGCGCTGGCGCCCAGCTCGCCGCAGGAGTGCTTCGACTTCGCGATCACCTGCTTCAACCTGGCCGAGCGATACCGCTGCCCGGTGTTCTTCATGATGGACGAGACGGTCGGCCACATGCTGGGCAAGGTCAAGATTCCGCCGGCCGACGAGATCGAGCTGGTGGAACGCAAGATGACCGAGCGCCCGCTGGGAGACTACCTGCCCTACCGGGTCTACGAAGGCGATCAGCCCGAGATGGTGCGGGTCGGAATGGGTCACCGCATCCACAGCACCGGCCTGACGCACGACGAACGCGGCTACCCATCGATGAACGCAGACGCCCAGGACGTGCTGGTGCGGCGCCTCAAGTCCAAGGTGCTCGATCACGTCGACGAGATCACGCTCTGTGACAAGGACGAGGTGGACGGCTCGGACGTGACCGTGATCTCGTACGGGATCACCGCGCGCGTCGCGTCCTACGCGGTGCAGCTCGCCCGCCAGCAGGGGCTGAAAGTCGGCCTGCTGCGGCTGATCACACTCTGGCCGTTCAACGACGAGCTGATCGAGGAGATCGCCGATTCGACCAAGGCGATCATCGTCGCCGAGATGAACCTCGGCCAGATCGTCCACGAGGTCGAGCGCGCCACCTGCCGCCGGGTTCCCGTGCACCTGGTCGGTCACGCCGGGGGAGCGATCATCGAGCCGGAAGTGATCGTAGAGAAGTTTAAGGAGGTGGTCTCATGAGCGACGAGACCCCGGTCAACCCGGTCGAGAAGCTGCTGCGCACCGAGCGCATTCCGCACATCTGGTGCCCCGGCTGCGGAATCGGAACCACGGTCAACTGCTTCGCGCGCGCCGTGGAGCGGACCGGAATCGACCTCGATCATCTGCACGTGGTCAGCGGCATCGGCTGCTCGGGACGGGTGGCCGGCTACGTCGCGGCCGACTCGTTCCACACAACCCACGGTCGCGCGATTCCTTTCGCGACCGGGCTGGCGCTGAGCCGGCCGAGCTCCAAGGTGGTGGTCTACTCCGGCGACGGCGACCTGGCGGCGATCGGCGGTAACCACCTGATTCACGCGGCGCGCCGCAACATCGACATGACCGTGATCTGCATCAACAACTTCACCTACGGGATGACCGGCGGACAGGTGACGCCCACCACGCCGCTGACCGCGCGCGCCTCGACCACGCCGTACGGCGCTTTCGAGAACACCTTCAACATGCCGAACCTGGTCGACTCGTGCGGCGCCAACCTGGTGGCGCGCTGGACCGCGTACCACGTGCGGCAGCTGACGCGCACGATGAAGAAGGCCCTCCAGGGCAAGGGCTTCAGCTTCATCGAGGTGATCACGCCCTGCCCCACGCTCTACCAGAGACGCAACAAGCTGGGCGACGGCGTGATGATGATGCAGTACTTCAAGGACAAGTCGCGAATCGAGAACGGAGCCAACACCGCCGACGTGGAACTCTCCTTCCAATCGGAGATCGTGGTCGGCGAGTTCGTCGAACGCCAGCTTCCCTCCTTCCGCGAGAGATACGACGAGAGGATGGGGACCGTGCTCGGCGACGCCTTCGTGCCGTACGAGGAGGCGAAATGAGCAAGCAAGACATCAGGATCTGCGGTCTCGGCGGACAGGGCGTGATCATGGGTGGGATGATCGTGGGCAAGGCGGTCTCGATCTTCGAGGATCGCTGGGCCACGCTCGTGCAGTCCTTCGGCCCGGAAGCACGCGGCAGCGAGTGCTCGGCGCAGGTGATGATCTCGGACGACCAGATCGCCTTTCCCTACATCCGGGAGTCGGACGTGTTCGTGGCGTTCAGCCAGTCGGCGTTGGAAAAGTTCGTTCACGAGATGAAGGACGAATCCGTGCTCGTCTACGAGAACGAGCTCGTTTCCCCGGACGACCGCGTGCCAGCCAAGGCCAAGAAGTTCGGCATCCCCGGCACGCGCATCGCCGAAGATGAGTTCGGGCGGAGGATCGTGTTCAACATGGTGATGCTCGGCTTCTTCACCGCGGTCACCGATCTCGTCGAGGTGGACGCGATGCGCAAGGCGGTGGCCGACTCGGTGCCCGGCGGCACCGAGGATCTCAACCTGCGCGCTTTCGACCGCGGCTACGCCTACGGCAAGGAACAGCCGAGTTGACCCGCGCCGCGAGTCGATACGGCATCGTCACCTTCGAGCTCGACGAACAGCTGACCTACCCTCCCGGACATCCCTTTCGCCCCGAACGCGCCGCGCAGCTGATTGACGTGCTGGCCGGCGAGGGGCTGATCGACGAGAGCTGGTGCGACCTGCTGCCGGCCGAGCCGGCCTCGCGCGAGGAGCTGGAGCGGTTTCACCTGCCCGAATACCTGGATCTGATCGAGCGGGCCGGGCGCGGAGAGATCTCGGCCGAGATGCTGAGCCACGGTCTGGGAGGCGAGGACTGCCCGGCCTTTCGCGGGGTCTACGAGCTGGCCCGGCTGGCGGCTGGCGCCTCGCTGCAGGGCGCACGCCTGCTGCTGGGCGGGGTGTATCACGCGGTGCTGAGCCCTCTGGGTGGTTTCCACCACGCCGGGCCGTCCAACGCCGAGGGGTTCTGCTACGTCAACGACGTTGTGCTGAGCTGCATGGAGCTGGCCGAGCGCGGCGCCAAGGTGGCCTGCGTCGATCTCGACGTGCACCACGGCAACGGAACCGAGACCGCCTTTATCGACGACCCCCGCGTGCTGGTCGTCTCGACGCACCAGAGCGGCAAGACGCTCTACCCGTGGAGCGGAAGCGAGAAGGTGCTCGGCGAGGGAGCCGCGCGCGGCACGAACGTCAACCTGCCGCTACTTCCCGGCGCGGACGACGACGCCTTTCTGTCCGTGATCGACGCGGTGGTGATACCGCTCCTGCGCGCCCATCGCCCGAACGTGCTGGTGCTGGAGATCGGGATGGACGTGCTCTCCGGCGATCCGCTCGCCTCGCTGCGCCTGACCAACAACGGGATGGCCGATGCGGCCGAGCGGATCCGCGGGCTCGACGTTCCGATGCTGGTGCTGGGCGGTGGCGGCTACGATCCGTCCCGCACGGCCCGCGGCTGGGCGCTGACCTGGTCGGTGCTGTGCGACGCCGAGGTGGAGGACGACTACATCGGCTCGGTGGGCGGCGTGCTGCTCGGCAGCCGGGAGCGCGACGGCGGAGGAGCCCTGCGCGAGATGCGCGAGTACTCCAGGGGCCGGGAGCGCGAGCTGGTCGAGGCGGACGTCGAGCGCCTGATCGAGTTCCACCGCCGCGAGCTGTTCCCGCTTCTGCCGAAAACTTCATCGTAGACAAAAACCATGCTGACTCGAAAGTCGCACCTCCCCGCTCCCACGACGGTACAGACACCGATGCAGACACAGACACGGATTCCGAGATCGACACCGATTCCGAACAGCTGGACTGCGACCCCGAGGCCCAGCTCACCTACTGGCTCTCGGCCGACGACTCCAACTCGATGGCCTCTCCGGTGGTGGCTCGCTGGCAGATCGGGCTGGGCGACTTCATGACCACCGAGATCCGCGTCTGGGAGTTCCTCAACTACTACACCTTCAGATATATGCAGCCGCGGCTCCCGATCACGTCGCCGTGATTCCGGACATGCGCGTCGCCGACGAGCTCGAGGGAGGCAACTACACGATGCAGATCGGCGCGCGATCGCAAAACGTCTCCAACGAGGACCGGCGCCCGCTCAAGCGGCGCCGGGCCGCATGAGCCGCGCGGCAATCTGAAGGATCGCGCCCACCTCCCGAGCCGGGCCGGGAGCCCGGCTCGGATTCCGGGTGGCTACAGCTCGATCAGCGTTCCGCTCCCGACCTCGACGAAGCGCTCGCCGTAGGCCTCGGCGAACATCCGGATCCCCCGCTTGCCCGTACAGTGAATCGGCGCGGCTCGCTTCACCCCCGCGCGCCGGAAGACCGCGATCGCGCGTCGAATCTCGGCCGGATTGTCGCGGAAGAGGTGAAACCCGCCCAGCACCAGGCGCAGCGCGCCGAAGGCCTCGCTGACCTTCTCGACCATCTCTCCGATCCCCGGGTGGCTGCAGCCGGTCACCATCACCGGGCCCTCGTCGGTCTCTATCACCAGCGCCTGCTCGCTGATCGGTCCGGACAGCTCGCCGGTGGTGTAGAGGCCCGCAGCGATCCTCATCTCGTCGACAGCGGCTCCGGCAGCCAGCAGCGGACCGTGCTCGACCACGCGGGCGCCCGCTCGCTCGGCGCTTCGCTTCAGCTTGCCGGGAAACGACTCGAGCATATGGACATCCACGTCGGAGCCGGCCTTCAGCAGCGCCGGCAGGCCGTCGACGTGATCCCAGTGGGCGTGCGAGAGCACCACGCCATCGATCTCGTCCGGATCGATCTGCAAAAACTCCATGTTGCTCAAGAGCGCCCCGCCGTCCGAGCCGGTGTCGAACAGCAGGGTGGTTCCGCCCTTGCGCACCAGGCAGGCCAGACCCCAGCCGTAGCGCATCCGCGGGACGTCAGCTCGATTGTCGTAGAGCACCCGAATCGAGATCTCGTCCATCTCGGACCCCTCGCCTTTCCGCCGCGGCTCCTCGTTCCCGTCCGCCGCAAGAGCGACACAGAGCGCCGCGGCCACGGCGACGCAAATCGCGCCGCCCGTCAGATTCCTCATCCATCCTCTCTAAGCTTCGAAGTAGCGTTCCATCCGATCGAAGGCAGTATTGATCATGTCTTCCGAGACGCAAAACGACATGCGCAGGTGCCCTTCTCCGCTGCTGCCGAAGTCGGCGCCCGGCGTGGTCGAAACGCGCGCTCCCTCGAGCAGCTTCACACAGAAGGAGCCAGAGTCGTCTCCGCCCTCCGCGCGGATCCGCGGAAACATCAGGTAGGAGCCGCCGGGCCTTCGGTAGTCGAAGACCTCTGGCAGGCGGTCGAGGCGCTCGCACATCAGGTCGCGCGCCGAGCGGTAGTGCTCGCAAAACTCGGCGATGCAGTCCTGCGGACCTTGCAGCGCGGCGAGCGCCGCGTACTGGGAGACGACCGGCGCGCAGATCGCACAGGCGATGTGCGGTTTGCCGATCTCGGATATCCAGGGCTCACTGGCGTGCAGGTATCCGATCCGCCAACCGGTCATCGCGTAAGACTTGGTGAATGTGAAGCAGCTGATCGCGTTGTGCCGCATCTCTGGAATCGAGCCGATGCTGAAGTGCCGCCTGCCGTCGAAGACGAAGTACTCGTAAGCCTCGTCGGTGATCACCATCAGCTCGTTCTCCAGGGCGATCGCTGCCAGATCGCGCAGGTCCTCCTCTGCGTAAACCGTGCCGGTCGGATTGCACGGCGAGCAGTAGAGCACGGCTCGCGTTCGCGGAGTGATCGCCTCGCGGATCGCCTCTGTGTCCAGGCGGAAGCCCTGCTCCTCGTCGCAAGGCGCAAAGACCGGAACCGCCGAGGCTAGCCGCACCTGGTTGACGTGCGTCGAGTAGGTCGGCGAGGGCAGAATCACCTCGTCGCCGGGATCGACCACCGCGAGCAGAGCCGAGGTCAATCCCTCGATCGCGCCCACGGTCACCATCAGCTGCGAGATCTCGGCCTCGATCCCGTTGTCGCGGCGTAGCTTGGCCGCGATCGCCTCGCGCAGCTCTGGCAGACCGGCGTTGACCGAGTAGCCGTCGGTCAGACCCTTTTCGATCGCCTCGGCCGCGGCCCGTCGTACGTGCTCCGGAGCGGCCGAGGTCGGCTTGGCCCAGGAGAGGAACGCCACGTCGTCGATCTGGCGGGATCTGCGCGTCATCTCGTGAATTGCGGATTTGGGAATCGAGCTCACTCGCTTGGCAGGTTTGGCAGTCATCTTTGGTTTACCTTTTATTCAACTATATCCGCGTCGCTTATTACCCCTTTTAGCCGCGCAAGCCAACCCCGGCCCGAATCACCCCGGCCCGAATCTTCCCGGACGAATCACGGGAGATTTTTGGCTCATCCGGATCCAGCCGTTTTCATCTCCGCGTCCGTGCGCCGCGCCC
>CAZHCG010000060.1:388-26345 GCA_964530995.1 uncultured Myxococcales bacterium | reverse complement strand
TAAAAACAAAGACGGTCCACCGGATTCGGGGAGGCAACGATGCGGTTTTCGGCGCCGGTCATCTCTTTTGGTTTCACGCTGCTGTGCATCGTTTTCGGCACGAGTGTCGCGCGATGCAAGATGCAGCGCCGCTTTCGCGCGTTGCCGCCCGAGGCCAGCCGCTACACCTCCAAGAAGATCGACGCCTACGAGAGCTCGCGGGCAAAGCGGCTGTTCGACGACGAGAAGCAGCGTTACGCGTGCCTGGCCCGCAAGTTCAAGGGAGCCCTGGAGGCAGAGGATCATCCCAAGTTCGAGCACGATCCGCGCCTCGACGGCGTGGCCTGGATCTACGCCTACGCGTTCGGGAGACACGATACGACTCCGGCGACCGGCCTGATCGACTGGTCGATAAGCAAACTGGGCGTCGCCGGTCGCCTGGAAGACAGGAGCGTCGTCTGGGCCTACGGAAACACGGCCAGGGAAAGGTTGGACGGGCGCATCGTCGACTTCGTGCGACGGCTCGAGATCCGCGGCGACGGATACTCGTTCGGCGTGGCCCGCACCAAGGTCGACACCAAGAAGTACGCCCAGGCCGTGATCGTGGTCGAAAAGGCGGTGACGATCAGAGATCTGAAAAAGCATTACAGCCCGGGAGAGGAGATCCTGCTGCGCGGCAGGATCACGATCCCCGGCGAGCAGACCGATCTGTACATGGACGCCACCGATCTGGAGGTGGTCGAGGTCTCGCTCGACACCGACGACAGCGGCTGGTTCCTGGCGCGACTGCCGGCACCCCGGGAGCCGGGCCGGCATTTTCTGCAGATACAGACGAGCCCGAAGCCGATCGAACGCACGACCGTGCTCAACGTGCCGATCTACGTGGGGGTCGAGGAGCCCCCGCAGCCGGATCCGATCCTGCTCGAGCCGCCGCCCAACCCGCCGCCCGAGTCGGACTGGGGCGCGGCGCTGTTCGATCTGTACAACCGCGAGCGCGAGAAGGTGGGGCTCTCCCCGCTGGAGGCCGACGATCGCCTCGCCGAGATCTCGAGAGCGACTGCGCGGCGCCGCGCGGACCGCTACTACCTGCCGGAGACCTCGCTGTGGGCCAAGCTGAGGCGCGCCGGCATTCCCCGCAACCACAGCTACCAGGGCACCGGGAGCTTCGAGTACATGGCGGAGAGCGTCTGGCGCCGCCTGCTCAAGCCCTCGTCGCGCGAGAAGTTCTTCGACGAGCGCCACTCGCGCGGGCTCGCCGCGGTCTCGGATTTCGACTGGATGGACCGCGAGAGGTTCGCCTACGTGATGCAAGCCTACGAGCCCCTGCCCGAAGATCGCCGCCTGCCGCCCGAGACGGCCCGGCGGCTGGCCGAGGGCGCTGCCACGAGTTACCAGGATCCACCTCTCTCGGCGCGCAGCGAATCCGCCGCGGGCCTGGCGATCGAGGAGAAGCTCCGGGGCCTGGGAGCGCGTCCGATCCGCCACGAGCCCGACCTGGACCTGCTCGCCGAGCTGTACGCTGCGCGCGGCAGGCTCAAAGACCCGTTGGGCCTGGAAGTGCTGTGGAAGCTGGGCCTGACCGGCGACGTGCGCTACCGCTACCGCAGGCTGACGCGCAGCGCGGACGTCAGCCCCTACCTGGCCGAGGAGGTGCGCTGCTTTGCCGAGGGAGACGAGGGGGATCCGGACCCGCGCCTGAGCTTCGGGCGAGCGCTGAGCGAGGTGGAGCCCGGGATCATGCTCCAGACGGTGGTCTTCGTTCAAAGGAAGGTCGAATTCGATCCATTGCCCAAGCGTCTCGAGCCCGGCGAGAAGCTCGAGATCGCGGGGAGGTTCCTCGTCGAGACCAACGATCCCCTCCTGCATCACTTCGCCGAGGACGGCTCGGTCCGCTCGGTAGAGATCGAGCCGAAGTCGTCGGGGCGCTTCCGGGTCGAGGTCGCCTTTCCCCGGGAGCCGGGCCGCTATCTCGTCGAGCTGACCAGCGCCTACGACGAGATCGACCTCGACAGCCGCACGCTGGAAAGGAGCCTGGAGCAGATCGCGGTCCTCTCCTTCCACGTCGGAGTCGACGAGCCGCGCGGGATCGACGAGATCGTCGTCGACCCGGCGATCAACCCGCGAAACGAGGCCGACTGGAGCGGGTTGATCCTGGAGCTGTTGAACCAGGCGCGCGCCGAGGCGGGACGACCGCCCCTGCGCTGGAACGCGCTCGCCCACGCGCTCGGCACCGACCTGATCCGGCAGCGGATGGAGAGCTTCGACGACCCGGGCTTCGGCGATCTGGCGCACGCTTTTTCCGAGGACGGGGCCGGAGAGATCCTCACCGGTCACTGGTCCTACTCGAGCAACCTGGAGGCCAGGTTTCGCCGCAAGCTGCTCCGTCCCTCCTTCCTGGCGGCGCTCAACGACGAGGGCACCGATTCGGTCGCCGTCGCCTACGACTACGACCGGGATTCGTGCTATCTGCTGCTGGCCGACGCCGAGCAGGAGCGGTACGAGGCGGCCGCGCCGGAGCCTCCGCCCGAGGCGTACTCCGGAAGACTGGGCGGCGTGAACGACCGGCGCGGCTCGCTCGGCGACGAGAGCCGGCGGCTGATCGAGAAGTGCCTGCCCGAGGTGAGGCGCTGCTATCGCAACGAGGGCCTGGATTTCAACGACGAGCTGTCGGGGTCGATCGATTTCGATTTGGCGATCGGCAGCGAGGGGCGCGTGCTGGCCGTCGTGCCGGTCGAGATCGGCCTGCGAGACTGGGACGTGGCGACCTGCGTGGCCGGCGCGGTGCGCGAGCGGAGCCTGTTTCCCGCCTACGAAGGGGGACCCAGGTACAGGAAGGTCCGCTTCGACTTCGAGCCCGCCGACGGGAAGGGCGAGGTCTCGCTGCGCTAGATGCCGAACAGTGGGTGAAACAAATCTCCGGCTCGCCGCGCACGCAGCGCACGTACGAATCACCGCTGTAGCAGCGGTGACAAACCCTGCCGCCCAGGAAGTTTACTACCCAGATGATTCCGGAGTCGCTCGCGGTGCCGGAGGAGGACCACGGGCACTTGCCGCGCGGCATCCCGATCTTGTTCCACTGGGCGTCGAGTTATGACCTCCGACGATCCGCGTGGGGGCTACATGGATCAAACTGAAATCATTCACTAAAATGGTACTCGTAGTCCCGACTGGCTAAATGCTCGCCCTCGGGAACGGGAACCGTGGTATCTTGAATCCATGAGACTGGTAGAGTTTTGGGTCGGGCTCATGGGGCTCTTGCCCTCGACGGCGGCCGGCCGCCTGTTGGGGCCGTATCGATCCGCGTGGGGGGTGAATGGATCAAGGCGAAATCACTGCCCTTCTTGGTCTCCGAGTAAAAGACGCCTCGGTTTGGGAATCGCGGCTCCGATGCTGTATATTCGCTCAGTGCTCGGCCGCGGCGGGTCGGAGGGTCGCGGTCGACACGCCGTGACCACTCGGGAGGCGAACTAGCGATGGCCAACCTCGAACCGTTGATGGAGCGCAACTTCCTCGAATACGCCAGCTACGTGATCGTGGACCGGGCGATCCCGGACGTCCGCGACGGCTGCAAGCCGGTCCAGCGCCGCATCCTGCACACGCTCTTTGAGATGGACGACGGCAAGTTCCACAAGGTCGCCAACGTGATCGGCGAGACGATGAAGCTCCACCCCCACGGCGACGCCTCGATCGGAGACGCGCTGGTGGTGCTGGCCAACAAGGAGTACTTCGTCGAGAAGCAGGGCAACTTCGGCAACATCGTGACCGGCCATCCGTCCGCGGCGCCGCGCTACATCGAGTGCCGCCTGACCGAGCTGGCGCGGGAGACGCTGTTCAACCCCGAGCTGACCGAGTGGCAGTCGAGCTACGACGGCCGCCGACGCGAGCCCGTCTTCCTCCCGGCCAAGCTGCCGGTGCTGCTGATGCTGGGAATCGACGGGATCGCTGTCGGGATGTCGACCCGGGTGCTGCCCCACAACCTGCCCGAGCTGCTCGAGGCCCAGATCAAGGCGCTGCGCCACGAGAGCTTCCAGATCCACCCCGACTTTCCCACCGGCGGCCTGATGGACGTCTCCGAGTACGACGAGGGCCGCGGCAAGGTCACGATCCGGGCCCGCGTCGAGGCCGACGGCGACAAGCGGATCGTGATCCGCCAGGTTCCGTTCACCACCACCACCGAGAGCCTGATCGCCTCGATCGAGTCCGCCGCCCAGAAGGGCAGGATCAAGATCGCCTCGATCAGCGACTTCACAACGGACGAGGTGGAGATCGAGGTGATGCTGACCCGCGGTGCTCATGCCGACGAGGTGATCCCGCAGCTGTTCGCCTACACCGACTGCGAGATCACGCTCAGCTCCAATCTGGTCGCGATCCGCGAGGGCCGGCCCGAGGAGATCACCACCGGCGAGGTGCTGCGCTACCTGACCGATCGCCTCCGCGACCAGATCTGCGCCGAGCTGGAGCTCGAGCTGCAGAAGCTCCGCGACCGCCGCCACTGGCTGACCATCGAGCAGATCTTCGTCGAGAAGCGGGTCTACAAGCGGATCGAGCAGGCCAAGAGCGAGAAAGCGATGCGCCTCGAGGTCTTCGAAGGGATGAAGCCCTTTCGAGGGAAGATGCTGCGCAACCTCACCGACGAAGACGTGGACCGCCTGCTGGGGCTGCGCATCCGCCGCATCTCCGCCTACGACATCTCCAAGAACCGCCGCCAGCTAGGGGAGGTGCGCGACGCGATCGAGGGCGTCAAGGCCAAGCTGGAGAACCTGACCCAGACCGCGGTGCTCTACTTGCAGGAGCTGCTGGCGCGCTGGGGGGACAGCTACCCGCGCCGCACCGAGATCACCGGCTTCGAGAGCGTGGACCTGCGCGAGGTGGCGACGCGCAGCATCAAGGTCAGCTACGATCCCGAGTCGGGCTTCTTCGGCCACGAGGTCAAGGGCCCGCAACACCAGATTACTCTCAGCGAGTACGACCGGGTGCTGATCGTCAGCGACGACGGCAGCTTCCGCGTGGTGGGCCCCGAGGCCAAGATGCTGATTCCGGGCAAGCCGCTCTGCTGCGAGCTGTTCGACCAGGAGGCGGGACGTCGCCTCACCGTGGTCTACCGCGACGAGAAGCGCTTCGGCTTCGCCAAGAAGGTGCACATCGCCAAGTTCGTGCGCGACCGCGAGTACGAGCTGATCAAGGGCAAGCGCGGCAAGCTCGACCTGCTGCTCGACGGCGACGCCGACGACCTGCTGCAGCTCAAGTTCGTGCCCAAAAAGCGCCAGCGGGTCAACGAGGGCGAGTTCGATCTGTCAGAGCTGGACTACAGCGGCGTGACCACGCGCGGGACCCGGATCGCGCCCAAGCCGATCTCGCGCATCAGGAAAGTGGCCCGCGAGACAGAAAGCGACGAGGCGGCCGACGCCGAGCCGGAGAACGACGACGAGATCTCCCCTCCCGAGCCCGAGCCCGAACCCGAGCCCGAGCGCGGCTCGCGGCGCCGCAAGAAGAAAAAGAAGAAGGGCGGCGGCCAGCAGACATTGTTCTGACCGCGCTCAGCCGGTCGACTCCAGCCCGTACAGGAGAAAGCTGACGATCACGTCCAGCGCCTCGCGGTTCTCTCCGCCCTCTGGGATGATCAGGTGGGCGTGCTCGCGGTGCGGGGCCACGTGCAGGCGGTGCATGGGACGGACCGTGTGGTAGTACTGGTGCTGGATCGAGTCGATGTCGCGCCCGCGATCGAGGATGTCGCGCCGGATACGACGCATCAGCCTGATGTCGTCGTCGGTGTCGATGTAGAGGCGCAAATCGAGCATCTCGCGCAGCGCCGCCACGGCGAAGACCAGGATCCCCTCCAGCACCACGATCCGGCACGGCTCCACGCGCACGGTACGGGACAGGCGCGCGTGCGAGGTGAAGTCGTACTGGGGACAGTCCACGGCGCGGCCCCGGCGCAGCCGCACCAGGTGCGCTACCAGCAGATCGTTGTCCAGCGCCTCGGGCTCGTCGTAGTTGAGCCCGGCCCGCTCGGCGGGCGGCAGATCGCTGTGGTCCTGGTAGTACCAGTCGTGCTGAATCAGCGCCGCCTCGCCGTCCGGGATCCGCTCCAGGATCCTGCGCGCCGCAGTGGTCTTGCCGCTGCCGGTCCCGCCGGCGATTCCGATCAGGATCGGATGAGAATCGAAAGGTCCCGACTCGGACTCGCGCATCTGCTGCCTCGCAAGAGACGCCGGCCGACCAGCCGGCCGGCGCGATCGACAAGCTACCAGATCCGGCCCGCCGAGCACAGCCCTGCTCAGACCTCGTATCGGGATTCACGTGGCGCTCATTGACCGCCGCAGGGGCACCGAGTAGCCTTGATTCGATGCTGGACTACTTGGCGATCTTCCGGGCGCTCAACGAGGCGGGTGTACGCTACGCCGTGGCCGGCGGGACGGCGGTCAACCTCCACGGAATTCCGCGGATGACCTACGACATCGACCTGGTCCTGGCGCTCGAGGACAAAAACCTGGCCGCATTCGTCTCCCTCGTGGAGGGATGGGGTTTCTCGCCGAAGATTCCGGTCCGAATCTCGGATCTGGCCGTCGGGGAAATCCGACGGGGCTGGATCCGCGACAAGAACATGAAGGCGCTCAACCTGGTCAACGAGCGATGGGCCGTTTCCGAAATCGACGTGCTGGTGGATCCGCCGGTGCCCATCGAGGAGATTCTCGCCCGCGCCAAGACATTCGTGCTCTCTGGCGTACGCGTGCCCGCGGTAGAAATCGATGACCTGATCGCCATGAAGCGAGATACGGGACGCGCCCAGGACGCGGCGGACATCCGCCACCTCGAGCGAATCAAGGAGGAGCCGTGACTGGCGAGCTGGCCGGCGTCGGCTTCGACTACGAGCTCGACGACGACACGATTCGCCGCTACCGCGCCAAGCCGCCGGAGCTGCGCTTGCAGTGGCTCTACATGGGCGCCCTGCTGCGCCGGGCGTCTCCGGCGCGCACGAGAGAGATGCAAGATCGCTTCCGCGCCCCGGCGCCGGACAACAAGGACCCCGCTGCCCGCGACGGCAGTCAAGGGCAGCGACCCGGGTGAGAGGTATCACTCTCGACAACCCCCGTTCTGTGCTCTCCCGGTATCGATTAGCTCGTCGTTTCGTCCGGCTCTCCGCGCTCGCCGAGGACGAGCAGCAACGGGTTTGCCCTCTGGATCTTGTCCAGGCAGATCACCCGCGCCGCGTGACCCTCGCGGGTGGGCAGCTCGGCCCGGCAGGGCATGTGCATGTGCCCGCACAGCACCAGCCGGGGCGCCAGCCGCTCCACCAGCTCGCCGGCGACCGGGTTTCCCGCCCGCTCCAGCCCCATCCGCTCCAACCTCTCGGCCAGCAGGTCCGGATCGGCGAAGCGCTCCAGCCCCGCGGGCCAGTCGTGGAGCAGCAGCACGTCGGCCGAGTCGAGAGCGTCGAGCCGCTCCACGTCCCCGCGGCGGAAGCAGAGCAGCTCTCGAGGCGGCGCGCCGCCCGGAACGTCAAGGTCCGGACGCTCGCCGTCGTAGCGCTCCGGATCGAAGATCCCGGACAGGTAGGCGATCCGCAGCCCGCGCCACTCGGCCGCCCCGGCGCGGCCCAGGTAGCGGCAGCCGGGCGCGATCTCGCCGCCGTCCGGCATCCGCTCGAGGAAACGGTGCGGCTCGTGGTTTCCGCCGATGAACCACAGCGGCCGCCCGAGGCGCGCGCCGCCCGAGTGTTGCGGCTCGAAGTCGCCCACCTGCAGAACCAGCTCCGCCGCGCGCCCCGCCCGCTCCTCGGCGGCCTCCAGCCCCCGAACCAGCGCGTGCATCGCGCCGTGGACGTCCCCGGCCGCCGCGATGCAGCGCTCCGATCTCGCTTCGGTTCCCACGGGATTCATTCCGTCGGCCGGCCTATCCGAATCCGCTCACTCCACCAGCACGTCGACCTTGGAGAGGTCGAGCCCTCCCGGGTACATGTAAGAGGTGTACGAGCCCACCCCGTAGACCATGATCGAGAACGGCTCGTCCGACTCGATGTAGTGCGCTCCGGCCTCGATCTCCATGTTGGTCTTGGCCCACTCGCCGTCGATCTCCACGGTGTAGCCGCTGCCCAGCACCGGCTCGCCGTCCAGCTCGGGATAGACCCCGCTGTGGTGCACGATCGTCAGGTAGTTGATCACGTAGGTGTCCGGCGTGAGGAAGGTGTAGCTCTCTCGGTACTGCTCGACCGGCACGGCGAGCGCCATCGCCGGATCCCCGTTCTCCGGCGGAGTGGTGTCCGAGGTGTAGTTCTGCCCCACCATGAACTGCGCCACCGCCACGCGGCCGGTGCCCTCGATCGAGAAGTCGGCCTGGCTCTCGAACTCGACGAACTCGCCGCGGTCGAGAGTCACGCCCGGGTGCACCTCCGAGGGTGAAAAGGCGATCTCGTTGCCGTCGGATCCGGACAGCACGCGCCAGACCGTGGGCTCGCCCGCGGCCTGCGTCTCGCTGTGCGCGCAGATGTAGCTCGAGCCCCAGGTCTCCCGCGGGAACATCTGCTGCTCGAGGTGATCGCAGGCCCACTTGTCGTAGGGAACGAACGAGCACTCGGTGCCGCTGAAGACGGCCGGCTTCGGCCCGTCGACCACCCGGATCTCGGTCCCGGTCAGATCGTAGTCCGGTGGCGTGTCGCAGCAGGTGTAGTACGAGGCGCAGCTGGTGCCGCCGGTGCAGCCCGGCTCCGAGGCGGACAGCAGCTGGAACACCTCGTACGGCTCGACGGTTACCTGGAAGGTGTCGCCGGGCGAGTGCGCGTCGTACGGCACGATCGAGACGTCGTCGGAAGCCTCGGTGTGGGAGGAGGTGGTGATCTCGATGGTCGTCGCCCCGTCCTTCGGGCCGACGACTGCGACGTAGCCGGGGTTGGAGCTGACCGTCGAGGAGTAGTCCTGCACCTTGAGCGTGGCGCGCGAGACCGCGATGTACTCGTCGCGGTAGACGTGGACCGGCAGCAGCAGCGAGGCGTCGTTGGTGTAGGAGTAGATCGGTTCGGTGTACCCGGGATCGTGCATGTAGTGCAGCGGGCTGAACTGGTAGACCGTGACCGGCCGATCCGAGACGATGTGGTACGCGGCGTTGGCCACCTTGCGCGTGGCGTGCTCCAGCGTGTCCACGTCTCTGGGCGACTTGATCGCGCTCTTCCAGGGCAGGGTCACCACCTTCAGGTCGCCGGGCTCCACGTCGTAGGAGTGGTTGATCGAGTCGCCGTCGCTGATCTCCACTTCGGCCTGGTCCTGGCCGGCGTTGGCGATCGCGATCGAGTAGAAGAAGCTCAACGGGTCGACGCCGTTGGCCAGGGTGACTCCCCAGTACTCGCAGCCTATGTAGGAGCGCTGGTTGATCGCCACGGCGCACTCCGTGCTGATCTCCTCGCACTCGCCGGCCGCGCAGAGCAGCCCCTGCTCTCCGCAGTCCTCGAGCTTGATCCAGCCCTGACCGTCCTCGTCGCACTGCGCCACCCAGTTCTCGAAGCACCAGACCTCGCCCGGATCGCACTCCTCGCCGACCGGGTCGTCGCTGTCGCTGTCGCTGTCGCCGTCCGTGTCGGCGTCCGCGTCCCCCTCGCCGTCGCCGCCGCCCCTGTCGGCCGGAGAGCAGCAGAAAGCCGCCGCAGCCAGCAGAATCGAAATCAAACCGATCTTTGCAGTCATGATCATCCTCCCGCTCGACGACGCCGAGCCTGTTCTCAAAAGATGGAAGATCGTCGGATCGTACCACAAAATCCGCTTTTACACGGTCATCTCCGTTTTCGTCGCCGTCTTCATCAGACCTTCAGCGCGTGCTCGAGTCTCCCCTGCCGAGCCCCTGCCTCCCGCTATGGGCGATATAGGCGGACACCCAGGTGCTCGGCGTAGCGATCGAAGTCTCGATCCGCGGTGAAGACCGGCGCGTGCTCCAGCTGGGAGACCGCGCAGATCAGCAGATCGATGTGCGCGCCCTGGATTCCGCTTCGCCGGCAGGCGTTGAAGAAGCGGGCGGCCTGCTCGTAGTGGCGGGTCTCGAGAGGAAGGTCGGGGAAGGCGGCGAGCACGAGGCGCAAAGTCTCGAACTGCGCTTCCTCGCGCACGCCCGAAAGAATCTCCTGGCGGACGGGACCGATCACCAGCACTCGCCCTTCGTCGACCAGCTCGCCCAGCGCTTTCTCCAGCGAGGCGTCGGGCGCTCGCCTGCGCAGAACGAGCGACCAGACCGAGGTGTCGACCAGCACCTTCACCGGTGCCGTCCCGGCTTGTGATCGTAGTCGGGGTCGAAATCCATCTTGCCGAAGATCTCCCGAACGCGGCGCTGGCGGATCCGCTCGATGTAGGCCTCGAGCGCGCGCGTCACCGCTTCGCGCTTGGTCTTGTGCCCGCCGAGACGCACCGCCTCGCGGATCAAGTCGTCGTCGAGACCCAGGTTGGTGGCCATGCAGAACCTCCTTTACACAAAGGTTCACACAAAGCAACGTGTGTCAACTCCAACAGCGACAAACTATGCTGCCGACCTCGGCTCACGGCCGACGACTTCCGACGCTCAAGAAGCGGCAGAAGAACGACGGCGAGAACTTTTTCCCGGGAGGCGTCCGGGGTATAATTATTTGGATGCTCCCCCGCAGACCCCAGCGCGTTCGATCGGCAAGCTCCGTCGCCGTCTTGCTGTGCGCGCTCGTGCCGGCGACGGTCTCGGGCGACGGCGGCGCGGGGTACGCCGGCGTCCTGGTCGGATACGCCTACCACGGCGGGCAGACCGCGATCGTGGACGCCAGCTCGGGCGCGACCCGCACCGAGAACGAGGATGTCTTCCACCGCCAGACGTTCACCGGCGGGCTGACAATCGGCTTCGGCTTCCCCGCCGGTCCGGGCAACGTCGGCATCCGGCTGACGGGCAGAGCCAGCGCTCCGGGCCCGCTGTTCGGGGTCGCGGCGATGCCGCGCTACCGGCTGGAGATCGAGCTCGACGGCGACCCCTTCCTCTCGGTGGAGCCCTGGCTGGGAGCGGGGCTCGGCGCGTACTACAAGGAGAAGCTGCACCGACCGTACCTCGGCTTTCCCCTCTTCGCCGGCTGCGACCTGCAGGTGGACGAGAACCTGTTCGTCACCTCTCAGCTCGAGATCATGATGATCAACCCCTGGGGACCGTCGTGGACCGAGCACCGCGGCGCGAGCCACCTGCGGCTCGACGCGCACCACAACTCGATCGCGTTCGAGCTGGGCCTCGCCTACCGCTTCCGCTGATCGTCAATCGGTGTAGTACGGCGGTCGCGGCGGGTAGGCGGTCGGCAGGTCGCTGGCCGCCGGGGCGCGGGTCTCGACTCCGTGCATCTCCAGCAGCGCGCTGTATCCGCCCTCGTAGCCGGCCGAGTCGGCCGGAGACCACTCGACGAACTGCACACCCACCCCGGGCGGAGAGGCCGGCCCACCGGAGGAGGCGAACTCGCGGCGCCAGACCACCTGAGCCACCCCCACCACGTCGCCGCGCCCGCAGGGCGGCCGAAAGCGGACCTCGATCCGGCTCTGGCTGGGCGGCGGCGTCAAGGTGCGAATGAAAACCCCGCCGAGATTCACGTTGTAGGAGTGTCCGAAAAAGCGCGCCGTCGACTCCTCGTGGACGAAAGTCACCAGCGTCTCGTAGAGGAGCCGCGGAGTCCTGCGCTCGCGCTGGGGCTCCGGCGCCAGCAGCTCGTTCATCAGGAAGGTGATCCGCTCGGCGTTCCTGCCGCTGTCGAAGACGACCCGCAGAGAATCTCCGCTCCTTTCCCGGATCGCCTCGCGCACGTCCTCGACCGCGTTGACGACCACCCACGGCACACGGCCGCGGCGCTCGCCCGCGATCCGGGTGAAGACCTCGGCCAGCGATCCGCCGGGGATCTCGGCCGAGGCTACCACCGCGCGCGGCTCCTCCTCCTCGCTCAGCCAGCTCTCCAGCTCGGAGGTGGAGGCCGCGAAGCGAAGATCGAAGCCGTTGCGGCGCAGCACGTGACCGAGCCTGATCCGCTCCTTGCGATCCGCGTCGGCGAGCAGCACCAGCCCGGCGGGCGCCCGCACGGCGTCCCAGCTGTCCCGGTCGGAGATCCGCGAGACCAGCGCAGAGAACTGAGCGATCGCTCCGTCGACGAGCACGTCGTCCGCGCCGTCCAGGAAGGCCGCCTCCACCAAAGCCGAGTCCGGCTCCTCGACGCGCGCCAGGAGCGGCACGCCGTCGAGCGCCGATCGCTCGCGGAGCCCGACGACCAACGCCGCCCGGTTGCCCACGTCGGTGCCGATCGCCACCGCCGCCGGAGGCTCGGCCAGCAGCTCCTCGATCCCCTCCGCCGACGGCTCGACACGCGTGGGATGCAGCCCCGCCGACCTGAGGGTCTCCAGCATCCCGCTCTTGTGCGGTCCCGGATCTCCGATGAAACAGAATCTCTCGCTCATCTGCAAACCTCCCGATCGAAGCGGACCCCTGCGACAAGATACCGCAGGTTCCCGCGCCCCCAAAACGGCTTGCAAGAATGCTGCCAGCCGGCGCGCGCTTGGCACTCCGCTTGCATCCCGATCCCTTCAACCGGCGCGGATCGGAGCAGCGCCGGCCGGAAAGGGGTGCTCGAAAAATGTACGATCAATCCCTGGGATTGGAGCCCAACCCGACCGTCGAGCCGACGTTCGTGACCACGGTGCTGCTGCTCAGCGGCGACACGGGTTTCGCCAACAGCGCGCGCCGGCGGCTGAGCGGCGCCGGGTTCAACATCGTGGTCTCGCGCAGCGAGGCGGAGGCGCTTCAGATTCTCGCCGAGCTGGAGGTGGACGCCGCGCTGCTCGACTACGACCTGCCCAGCCGCGACGGTATCGAGATCTGGGAGGAGATCCGTCGCCTGCACGGCGAGGACGCGCCTCCGGCGCTGATCGTCGGCGATCACTACTCTCCGGCGCTGCTGTCCCGCTGCATCAACGCGGGCACCGCCGGGCTCCACGCCAAGTCGGACGACATCGACGCGCTGATCGGCGCCCTGACCGGGATGATCGCCGACGACGGCAAGCGCCGCGCGCTGGAATCGACGGGCTACGTGCGCCAGCTCGAGGGGGACACCGACCCGCTGACCGGCCTGCCGGCGAGCGGCTACCTCAACCGCCGGCTGCTGGGCGAGTCGGTCGCCTCCTACCGGGACAACACCCCGCTCTCGCTGCTGGCCTTCGTTCCCGACCGCTTCGATCGCCTGGTCGAACGGCGGGGCCGCAAGCTGGCCGACGACGTGCTGCGCCGGATCGCGCGCGTGGTCGAGGGCGAGCTGCGCAGCCGCGACTGCATCGCGCGCCACGGAGACTACACCTTTGCGGTGGTTCTTCCGGACACTCCCCGCGGCGCGGCCACCGCCGTGGGCCGCCGCCTGCGGCGGGTGCTGTCCGCGATCGAGCTCGGCAACCTGGAGCAACCGATTGCGTTGAGCTTCAGCTTCGGCGTGGCCTGCCGTCCCGCGGGCGTGCGCCAGTCGCCCGAGGATCTGCGCTCCCAGGCGCTGCAGACCTGCACCGGGGCGCAGATGATGGGCGGGGACCGCATTCTGGCCGACGAGGCGCTGACCGGCTACCCGCTGGCAGTCGTGCTCGAAGGCGAGGAAACGAACGGAGAGATCGGCGGGTCTCTGCAGTCCTGCCAGCTGGAAATCCGCGCCGCCGCGGACGCCGACCAGGTCCGCGCCGCGCTGCGCGACCTGCCGGTGGCGATGCTGGTCCTGCCGGCCGGAGACGGAGACGACTCCGCCGTGATCGATCTGTTCGCCTGGACCCGCGAGCGCTTCCCCTCGGTGCGCCGCGTCCTCGTCGCCGATCGGGTCGACACGGATCTCGCCGCCCGCGCGATCAACGAGGCGGAGGTCGAGTGCCTGCTGCGACCGCGGGCGAGCAGATCCCAGGTGTCCGCGGCTGTCGAGCGACTGCTTTTCTCCTGAAAAGATTCCGTTACCCGCGGCGCCGCAAGCGCGATACGAGCAGCAGCAGGGTCGCCAGCGCGACGAACGGCAACGTGCCCCGGGCGGCGCCCTCCGGGGAGCCGCCCGCCACCGCGCAGCGCCATCCGCAGCCGGCGCTCTCCAGTTCGGAGGCCGCGCCGCCGTAGAGCAGCTCGGCGCCGGCCAGGTCGTCGGCGTGGAGCGCCGATTCCGCGTGCTCCGAGCCGGTCTCGAGCAGCGGATACATCCGCGCCGCCTCGATCTCCGAGTGACGCAGGCCCAGCAGGTGACCGATCTCGTGGAGCGCCACGTCCCACAGCACGATCTCACCGTCGCCGTCGCCCAACTCCCAGTCTCCCTGCTCGGCGAACAGCACGATGTCGCCGTCGATGATCTCGCCGGTCTCGTAGATGTACGAGACGAAGGCGGTGGCGCCGACGTCCTGGTCCGGCTCCACGCCCGCCGACCTGGCCGTGATGCAGTTCGTCCTCTCGCCGCGGGCATCGAGCCCGCCCGCGCGGCAGCTCCCGCGCAGGAGCGTGAAGTCGAGCGGCAGCTCGGCCTCGACGACCCAGGTCTCGAACGCCTCGGTCAGCACCTGCTCGACTCTGTCCATCTCGCCGATGCGCGCCAGGGTGTGATCGAGAACCACGCGCACCTCGTCCTTCTTCCAGTGGGCGTTGCGGCCGTCCCGCGCCTCGCAGACGGTGAAGGCGGCGGCGTTTTCGGCAGTCAGCATCGCGGCCGACAGGACGGCGGCTCCGATCGTCATCATGATTCGTCCCGCAATCGACATCTCCAGCGCCTCCCGGCTGCGCGGCCCGTCCGCGCGTTCTCCTGGCACTGTAATAATGCAACTGTCGATCCAGGGGGCCGGCTGTGCGGAAGCCGCACGAAAAACAGGCGGGAAGCCGCTCCCTTTTTCACAAAAATCCGAGTTGTTCAGGCAAGGTACAGAAAGGAGCTACCCCAGCTTGTCTTCCAGGCGCTTCAGTGTTCTTCGCAGGGCGTAGCGACTGACACCCAACAGCTCGGCCGCGCGCGTCTGGTTGCCGCCCGCCCTCGAAAGCGCCCTTTGAACCACGCGCCGCTCGAAGCGCAGCAGCTCCTTTTCGCGCTCGCGCAGCAGCCGCACCATCGCGCCCGGCGGCATCGGCGCGTCCCTGGACGCAGGCTCCGCAGCCCGGCCCGTTTCAGCGACGGGCCGGGGCGCGAGGCTCTCGGACGCCTCGTCCGGCGAATGTCCGCCCAGCAGATCGGCGCTCAGCCGATTGCCGCGCGCCAGGATGATCGCCTGCTCGACGAGGTTGCGAAGCTGGCGCACGTTGCCGGGAAAGCCGTGAGTTCTCAGGACCTGCTCGGCGCCCTCGTCGAAGCCGACGATCCGCTTGCCCATCTCGCGGGACAGCTCCCGCGCGAAGTGCCGGGCCAGCAGCAGCACGTCGTCGCCGCGCTCGCGCAGGGGAGGAACGCGGATCTCGAACACCTTGACCCGGTAGAGCAGGTCCTCGCGAAACTCTCCCGCCTCCACCTTCTCGGCGAGGTTCTTGTTGGTCGCAGCGATCAATCGTATGTCGACCTGGATTTCCTTGACTCCGCCCAGACGCTTGAAGCGGCGCTCCTCGAGCACGCGCAGCAGCTTGGCCTGGAGTCTCAGGTCCAGCTCTCCGATCTCGTCGAGAAACAGCGTGCCGCGATGCGCGGTCTCCACCAGACCGGGACGCGCCCGATCCGCTCCGGTGAAAGCGCCGCGCTCGTGACCGAAGAACTCGCTCTCCAGCAGGTTGTCCGGCACCGCGGCGCAGTTGATCGTGATCATCGGGTGGGTGCGACGCTCGGAGAGCCGGTGGATCGCGCGAGCCACCAGCTCCTTTCCGGTGCCGGTCTCGCCCACGACGAGAACGGTGCTGCGCGGCGCGGTGGCCACCTCCTCGATGCGGCGGCGCACCTGCTGCATACCGTCCGACTCGCCCACGATCTCGTCCAGGTGGCGGTCCCGCTGCTCGAGGTAGACGATCCGGCGGCGCAGATCCGCCATCTCCATCGCCCGCCGCAACCTGAGGTGCACCTCGTCGATCTCCGAGGTCTTTTCGATCACATCGAAAGCACCGGCCCGCATCGCCTCCACCGCCCGGCGCACGGTGACCAGGCCGCTGACCACTATGCAGACCGCGTTGGGCTCGCGCCGGGCGATCTCGCCGATCGCCTCGATTCCGCTCAGGCCGGGGAGCTGGATGTCCACCAGCGCCAGCGCGGGCCGGACCTCGGCCAGCATCTCCAGGCCCTCCTCGGCCGAGGCCGCGACGTACGGGAGCAACCTCTCCTCGCGCACGATCCGGGCCAGCACCTTTGCATACGATGCGTCGTCCTCGATGATCAGCGTCCCGACAGACATCGTCTCCTCCGGCGTGCTACCCCGTGATCAATAGAACATGTGCGGCTTGCGCACAACCGAAAAATCGTGCGGATGCCGCACACAACTCTTCGTCGAGCGTGCCGCAACCGCCCTCGACCGGCCGAAGTCGCGTCAGGCGAGACGCTGGAAAGGCGTGATGCTCCTGCCCCCCTCCGCCTGAATCCGAAGCTTGTCGATCTCAAAGCGGGGAAGGCGCCGCCAGGCGTCGACCACCTCGGGATCGAACTGCGAGCCCCGCATCTTGACGATCTCCTCGTCGGCCACCTCGTGGGGCAGCGCCTTGCGGTAGGGCCGATCGGTGGTCATCGCGTCGTAGGTGTCGACCACCGCGAAGATCCTGGCTCCCAGGTAGATCTCCTCGCCCTTCAGCTGCCTCGGGTAGCCGGTCCCGTCCCAGCGCTCGTGGTGCTCGTGGACCAGGCGGCGGGCGTCGCCCAGAAAATCTATCCCCTCGAGGATGCGGTAGCCGTACTCGGCGTGGCGTCTCATCTCCTCCCACTCCTCGTCGGTCAGCTTGCCCGGCTTGAGCAGGATCGTGTCCGAGACGCCGATCTTGCCGATGTCGTGCAGCAGCGCGCCGCGCTCGATCTCGAGCAGCTCGTTGCCCTGGACCCTCATCTCCTCGGCGATCCGACGCGAGTAGAGCGAGACGCGCCAGGAGTGGGTCTGGGTCTCGGTGTCCCTGAGGTCGAGCGAGTTGATCAGGCCCAGCAGCAGATTGGTGGTCCGCTGCTGCACCTCCTCCTCCAGCGAGTGGGTCAGGCGTCTCAGCTGGCCCACCTTGTCGGCCAGCTGCGCGGTCAGGTGCCGGTTCTCGTAGGTGAGATGGTAGTGCTTCATCGCGCGCTCGATCGTGGTCTTCAGCTCGGTGGGATCCCACGGCTTGAGCACGAAGTTGAACAGCCCCACGCGGTTGATCACATCGACCACGGCCTGGAAGTCCGCCTTTCCCGAGACCAGAATCCTGACCGTGTCCGGGGCGCGGGAGCGCACATTCTCGAGCAGCTCGATCCCGTCCATCCCCGGCATCTTGTAGTCGGAAAAAACGATCGCATAAGGTCGCTCGTCGACCTCCTGCAACGCCTTTTCGCCCGAGGAGGAAACGGTGACCACGTAGTCGGTGTTGCGCTCCACTTCGCGGGCGAAGGCGCGCGCCACCAACGCATCGTCGTCGACGAACAGGATCCTTCTCGACGGCTCGGGAATCTGCAAGATCTCGTCCATCGCCACCTCCGGGCACACCGCCCCTCTCACAAGAAGATAAGCCCCTCGAAGCGCCGCCTGTCAATCGGAGAATTCAGATTCGAGCCGCAGCTCGACCCACAGCGGGATGTGGTCCGAGATGCGCGCCGCCAGCTCGCTCTCGCTCAGATCGAGCATCACCCGCTCGGAGAAATCGAACGTGCCGCAAGCGGCGAGGACGAAACGCGCCGAACGCGCCGGCGGTCCGTCCGGCTCCGGCTCGAACCAGGCGATCTGCCTGTATTCGGGCTCGCGCTCTCCGTCGTCGACGATCGGGCGAGGCGGCCTGCGGAGCTGCGCGGGCACCTCGAGACCGCGAGCCGCAAGGGCGTCGTAGGCCGGCTCTCCGGCGCGCCGCTCGCCGAGCTCGCCGACCAGGAACAGCCCGTGCCCGGCGGCTATCTCGTCGCGAGCCCACTCGGCGATCCAATCCGCGACCCGCTCGGCGTCCTTTCCGCTCTCGTCGCCGGCGCCGCGATAACGAAACGGAGCGGACAGCACGATGAACGGGGAGCCGGCCCGGTGAAAAGAGGCGGCGTACGGCGTGACGTGGAACCGGCGCACGAAGGCGTCCCAGGGCATCGGATCGCCGGGAATCGAGACCAGCTCGCAGGCCATTCCCGAGGGATTGATCCGCCGCCGATCGAACAGCAGCGCGGTCCGCGACGGATCGAGCTCGGCCGGCCCCGGGCCGGTGAGAAAACAGGACCAGCGGTGAGAGCCGAGCACCCGGTTGACGGCGTCGAGCGCGGAGCGATCCCCGCGCACCCCCTGCAGCGCCACGACGTCGAACCGCGAGAGTATCTCGGCGATGCAGCGAATCGCGTACACGTCTCGAGAAGGAAAGTCGCCGGGCGCGGAGCGCCACTTGTAGGTCAAGCCCTCCATCGCGCGCAGGTTCCAGCTGGCGAGCAGCAGGTTGCGGCGCTCGCCCCTGGGAGGAATCTCCCGATCGAGCGCCAGGCGGAGCCGGGCCAGCTCCTCTCCCAGCTCTCCGGGGGGCGTGCTCACGATGAAATCGTCTTCAAGCACGCGTCGATAATAGCCGACGGGCGCCAGATCCCAAAGTATATGTTGCAAGTGTGTCGAAGGACGGGCCGGACCGGACGCGAATCACTCCACGAGCAGATCGACCGGGCCGCAGCCGGAGAAGGCGTCCACGACGATGTACACGGTCTGCGGCTCGGCGGCCGTGTTCTCCCAGTCCAGCGTCTCGGCCTCGCCGCCCACTGTATCGTCTGCTCCGGCCAGGCACTGGTCTCCGTCGAGGTCCTCGCAGATCGGAATCAGGTACAGCGCCGAGTCCTGCCCGTTGGCGCCGGTGGGCGTCTCGCTGACCGCGATCGTCTCCCCAGCCGGCACCTCCAGCGAAAAGAGCAGCTCCTCGCCCTGCGCGGAGTAGCCGGTGCACTCCATGCTCTCGTTGCCGTAGTCGGTGGTCCCCTCGCAGGTGTCGATCGACTCCTCGATCGGAGTGCCGTCGAAGGCGCCCAGGTCGGTGGCCGGGCACGGCCACTCCTCGCAGGCGTCGAGGTCGTTCCAGACATGGCCCGGCAGGCACTCGCAGACGTAGCCGTCGCCTTCGTTGAGACAGGTCTCGGTGCTGTTCGCCAGGCCGGAGCAGGGATTGCCGACGCAGCCGTCGATCCAGCACTGGCCGTCGTCGCCGCAGATCAGGGTCTCGTCGGGATCGTTGCAGCCGCTCGTCGAGCAATCCGTGATCGGCGCGCAGGCCGGCTCGCCCGAGCCCAGCCAGTCGGGATCGCAGAAGTAGCCCGGCCGGCAGTCGCCGTCCTCGCCGCAGGCCGCCCCGCACTGCGGTATGTCGCCGAACAGCCCAGGAACCACGGCGCAGACGCTGTCCGGATCTCCGCCGCAGGGATCGCCGGCGGTCTCGCACTCGGGAGCGTAGGCCGAGAAGCAGTAGCCTCCGGTGGCGGAAGAGTCGCAGTAGATCTCCATCTCGAGGGAGCCGGTGCCGGGGCAGTCGGCCGGCTTCTCGCAGGGATCGCCGTAGCCCGCGCCCTCCACGTGGCAGTACTCCTCGCTGGGCGCCGGCTCGTGGCCGTCGAGGCAGGCGTCGCAGAGCGAGGGCTGGGGTGCGTCGTCGCAGCTCATGTTGAGCTGCTCGCAATCGAGGTACTCGCAGGTGTCCCAGGCGCACTCGGCGCCCTCCACGTGCTGGCCGTCGGGGCAGACCAGCGCCACCTCGAGGCCGGCGGTCACTGCGCCGCCCGCTCCGGCGGCCTCGAACACCAGGAAGTAGGTGCCCGGAGGCAGCGGATCCGAGATCAGCGAGCCCGCGAGCGTGGTGCTGTCCGGCAGGATGCAGAACGACTCGTGCGAGGTGCAGTCCGACCCGGCCCCGCCCTCGAAGTAGAAGCCCACGGCGTGATCTCCGGCCGCCTGCTGCTCGAAGGTCAGCGCCACGTCGGCGAGGTGGTCCAGGGCGAAGGAGGCCACGTGCTCCGCTCCGCCGCCGGAGTTGCAGGTCAGCTCGTGATCGTCGCTGCTGGTCGAGGTGTCGACGCCAGCGATCGGGTGGCTCTGCTCGACCGCGAGCACGCCCATCTCGGTGTCGGCCGCGCAGTCGCCCCCGGTGCAGGCCTCGCTGCCCACGCACTCGTGGTCGAGGCAGTCGACCAGGCCGTTCAGATCATCGTCGGCTCCGTTGTCGCAGACCTCGTCGGCGCAGAACGGAACCTCGGCGCAGTCGGCGTCGTCGCAATCGGAATCGCCGTCGTCGTCGTCGTCGGCTCCGTTGTTGCAGATCTCGCCTCCGGGGGGATAGAGCGCCGCGCTGAAGGTGTCCTCTCCGGCCGCGTCGGGCGCGAACTCGGAGACGACCAGCAGCGCCTCCCCGGCGGGCGCGCCGGCGAAGACCAGGTACCTTCCGTCATAGTAGGGATCGAAGCAGTCCAGCTCGTCCGCCGCCTCGGGGCAGGCGTTCTCGGTCTCGCCGCCGGGGAAGAGGGCGAAGATGTGATTGGCGGAGTCGGTGGTCACCACCAGATCCCCCTCCTGTGCCAAATCGAGCGAGACGATTCGATCGGCGCCGCCGGCCTCCTCCTCGCAGCCGAGGGTGACCAGGTCGCTGCCGGCGCCGACGTCGACCGTCAGCATGACGGCCTCGCCGCGGTCGAGCGCCGCCTCCTCGACCGGCGCGCAGTCGCCGTCGGAATCGGTGTCGCTGTCCGTGTCGGTGTCGCTGTCGGTATCCGCGTCGCTGTCGCTGTCCGCGTCGCTGTCCGTGTCGGTGTCCGCGTCGGAGCCGGAGCCGCCGCCGCTATCGCCGCAGGCGCACAGGCCCGAGGCGAGGAGAATGCAAAGCGCCATCCCGATAATGCGTCGCATGGAAAAACTCCTTTCCCGGCGAGCCCGTCCCGACGACGGGCCAGCTCTCCTTTTCGATACAGTGTCCGGTGAGGAAAAGCAAAAGCGGGCGCGGGCCGGACGGCCGCCACCCCGCCGGCCTCAGGCCGCCGGAGGTCCGGCGCTCCACTTCTCGGCCAGCTCGCCCAGCACCGGGAGGGAGACCTTCTTGTCCTGCCAGGCGAAAACGATCAGAAACACGATTCCCGTGATCGCTCCGACGATCAGCAACAGGTTGATCAGACCGAACAGTATTCCCAAAACCGGAATCATGCTCAGGATGGTCAGCACTATCACGACCGCCAGCAGCGCGCCGTTTATCAGGATCGACTGCATCGCCGAAAAGCGCACGAAGCGGTTTCGCTTTTCGACCAAAAAGAAGATCAGACCGCTGATCCAGCCGAACATGTAGGCCAGCATCACCGCCACGGGCTGCTCGAGACCGGTGCTGCACTGTTCCTTCTCGACCTGCGTGACCTGAACCATGGGGCTCTCCTTTCGGCTTCGTGCGCTCTATAGAGCCAAATCGACCGGGCATCAACCCGCGCCGATCCGTTTCAAGGGAAAAGTCTGGTACAATGGATTGAAAATCAGATCCGGTCGAAAACGAAAGGAGCGGACCTATGGAGTGCAAACGAATCTGCCTTTGGAGCGCTTTGACGCTGCTGGCTGCCTGGACGACGGCGTGCAGCAGCGCCGGAGACGGCCGCAGCTCGACCGATGCCGACGCCGACTCCGACTCCGACTCGGACGCCGACAGCGACGCCGACAGCGACTCCGACTCCGACTCCGACTCCGACAGCGATTCGGACGGGGACAACATGTGCCCCGGCGACGTGCAGTCGTTCATCTGGATCGCCAACACCGGGGAGAGCACGCTGTCCAAGGTCTGCACGATCACCGGCGAGGAGGTGGCGCGCTACAAGACCTGCCCCTACTCGAGCTGCGATCCGTCGCGCACCTCGGTCAACCTGCACGGCGACATGGTGGTCACCAACCGCGACCCGGCCGGCCCGTCCTCGGTGACCAAGTTCATCGCCGATATCTACGAGTGCATCGACAGCGACGAGAGCGGCACGATCGAGACATCCTTCGGACCGGACGACGTGCTCCCGTTCGGCGAGGACGAGTGCATGGCGTGGTACACCGAGCTGACCGACGGAGCCGCGATCGGAGCGCGCGCCACGGCCTGGGACGGCGAGGAGGACGAGGATACCGGCGAGGGCGGTCACGTCTTCATCGGCGCGTTTCTGAACAAGACCGTCTACAAGCTGGACGGCGACAGCGGCGAGATCCTGGACCAGGCCGCGACCGGCATCTCGCACTACGGCGGCGCGATCGACGGCAACGGCAACTTCTGGACCGTGGCGATGGGCTGCACGATCGGCCTCTGCCAGATCGAGCGGATCAGCCTCGACGATCTCGACGACCACGAGACGCACAACGTGCACTGCGGGTACGGGATCTCCGTGGACTCGCAGGGCCGGATCTGGACCTCGGGAACCAACGCGATGGCCGGGGGCGGCTGCGTCTCGCGCTTCGACCCGGAAACCCAGATCAACGACTTCTTCAGCACGGGCCTGGCCGACTTCCACCGCGGGATCGCGGTCGACGGAGCCGGCAGCGTCTGGGTGGCCAGCACCGGCGGAGACCTGCTGCGCGTCGACGAGGAGACCGTCACCGAGACCTGGCGCGGGCCGATCTCGACCGCCGGCGAGCCCGAGATGGTGGGCGTCGCGATCGACTACGACGGCTACGTCTGGACCGTGGGCAAGAACTCGAACGCCGCCTACAAGGTCGATCCCGATTCCTACGACGTGGTCGAGGTGCCGATCGGGATCCACCCCTACACCTACTCCGACATGACCGGCATGCAGCTGCGCAACGTCACCCCGGTCGAGTAGCCCGCCGGGACCTCGCTATATAAGTGCGGACAGGGTCAACCCCGGGACTTGGGAGAAATGCCGATCGAGAGTCATCAGGGGCAACCCCTGTCGAAAAGCCACGGCGCCGATCCAGATGTCGTTTGTCGGGATCGGCGTGCCCCGCTTCTTGAGCAGACCGATGATCGTCGCATAGTGCTCGGCGGTATGCTCGTCTATTCCGAAAAGGGTCACGCGGGGTGAATCCAAGAACGACTTCAGCTCATCGCGGTTTTTCGACTCGTGACCGCCTCGGGCGAACCCATCCAACAGCTCGGCTACGGAGATCACGGAAAAACCGATCCGCTCCGCCGCGGAGAGAGTTCGCGCTATCTTCGGATCTCCCCGGAGAGCCGCCGAGTAGATGTTGGTGTCGATCAGGAACCTGTTCATCGCCACAGCTCGTCGTCGACTGTGCGGTTCTCGTCTATCGTCCCTTGGATGCGGTCGTGCTCCTCTTCGGACCAGGCACCGAACAGATGATCCAGATCGTCGTGCGCTCGTGTGAATCTCTTGGTTTTTTCCAGCCCCGCGTGTCGCCGCAGCAGCTCGAGCACCAGCTGGTTGACGCTCTTGCCCGACTCGGCGGCCTCGCTTTTCAATCTCGCGGTCAGCTCCTCGTCGACCCCTCGCAAAGACATCGTACCCATCTCGGCTCCTCTTGATGCGTTCTATGATATCATTGCGCACTCTAATTGTGATATCAACCCCGGCGACGCAGAGGATTCTTGCCGTCGGCCTCGGGCTTCAGATCACTGTCGAGTCGCGGTCCGGGGGAACGTGCTCCTCCTCGATCGGAGCCAGCCCGTGCTCCCCTTCCCCGTCGGGCTCCAGCGCTTCGTTCTCGTCTCCCTCGCCGAGCACCCGGTCCAGCTCTTCCCGCGCCATGGGGCTCTCCTCGGCCGGAGCCACCTCCTCCTCTTCCTCGACGAAGAAGAGCGGCACGTCGTCGATGCGGCAGGCGTCGTCGTTCCAGCGCTTCAGCTCGACCTCGTCCCCCTCGACCGTCAGGAAGGTCAGCCTCCTGGCGTCCCTCATCAGGCGGTTCCAGGGGTTGGCCACCGAGGTCCAGGTCCCGCTGTTGGCGTAGGTGACGGCTCCCCCGCGCGAAACGCGGTGATCCACGGTGTGGGTGTGCCCCATCAGCACCAGCGGCACGTCGAGCAGCTCGCCTACCTCCTCGGCCCTCTCGGCGCAGTTGAGCACGTCGACCTGCCGGCGGCGGCGCAGCTTGCGATCCAGGTGCAGCCAGGCCCAGCCCGCGGCCGCGAGCGTGACCACCACGAACAGGGACATCAGCACCACGTTGGCCGCGAACCAGGGGATCGCCTGGATCAGCTGAAAGACCAGCAGCCACAGGGTCAGCGCGATGAAGGCGTACAGCCCGAACCAGGCCGCGCGCCTTGCCAGCGGCTCGATCATCTTGCGCACCACCGCCGGCTTGCTGGCCGCGGCGGGGTGAATCTTCAGCTCGTTGAGCCGGCGGTAGATGCCGCCGCCCTCGTCCTCCTGCTCCAAGCGCACGAAATCGGCCTCCTGGCGCAGATCCGCCTCCTCGCTCGAGCGCGAGCTGCCCGTGGTCGCCGAGGAGCCGAGCGCGGAGACGAAGTGGGGGTAGTGATCGCGCAGCACGCGCCAGACATCGAACAGGTTGTAGCGCCTGATGAACCGCATGTACTGGTCGAAGGACAGCAGGCGCGGCGCGTGCGGGTCGAGGCGCCGGACGCGGTTGTAGAAAAAGCGCACGAAGATCGATCCCAGCGGGTAGTCCAGGACCGCCTTGTCCCCGTCGCCCTCGCCAGCCTCGCCGTCGCTGTCGCGGCGCCACCAGCGACGCTTGGCGAACAACGGCCTGAGCGGGTATCTGATCGAGTTGGTGGTGTCGTACTGGTTGCCGTGCTCGATGAAGACGCGCTCCGGCTCCAGGTAGAACCACTGGTGGATGCGCACGCGCTCGCGCACCGTCTCCGGGTCGGGACCGCCTTCGCGCTCGGAGAGGACCTCCAGCAGCCGGCTTCGCACGCTCGGGAAATACAGCTCCAGGTCGTGGTTGCCGCGCAGGATCTCCACGCGGTGTCCGGCGGCGACGAAGCGGGCCAGCTCATCGAAGAAGCGCGGGTGGCCCTCGACGATCACCTCCAGCTTGAAAACCGATTTCTTCTCGCTGGGATCGAGCCCGAACTTGCGCTCGTCCGAGCTGACGCGAAAGCCGCGCCTCCGCGCCTCGGCGGGATCGGGCACCCGGGTCACCGTCAGGAAGTCCAGCAGATCGCCGTTGATCACCAGCGCCAGCCGCGACGGATCCTCGGCGTAGCGCTCGTGCAGGTGGGAGAGGAACCGCGCGAACGCCTCGTCGTGGAAGAAGTCCTCGGTGGGCGACCAGCGCGGAGAGCCGGGGCGCCGGCCCTCGCCGAGGTGCAGGTCCGAGACCACGACCAGATCGTGATCGTACCGCCGCTTCCCGCTGGCATCGCTCTGGCTCATCGCAAATCCGTCGTCAGCTCGCAGGCGCAGTGTAGCCGACGCCTTCGTGGTCGTCGAGGACCGACGTTTGGGAGAGCACTTTGCGCTGTGGGGAAATCGTTTCGGGCCGGGGCTCGGGCGGCCGGCGGTCGATCGCGATACCCAGGTCCCAAGCTGGTGAGCCGGCCTTTTCGGGGAAAAACCTCACAGCGCGAATGGCTCAAACGCGGCGGGGCTTGATCTCGACTTTGTGATCCGTCTATTCTTTCGCCGACTGTCATCCGGCCGATAGGGGGCGATTGCGAAATGTTAGAAAAGAGCGATTGGAGGGCGCTGGTCATGAGGGCCTGGGCGCCGGCCGCGCTGTGCTGCTGTTTGGCCGTGGCGTGCCGGCAGAGCGGCGGGGGCGGAGGCGCGGACGCGGGCGACGGCGGCCAGGGCGACGGGGGCGACAGACGAACGCCAACTACGCTCGCTGTGTTAGAGACCATTGACCGTTCCCCTCCGTTCTTCCGGCGCTACGGTTAGAGACCATTGACCGTTCCCCTCCGTTCTTCCGGCGCTACGGTTAGAGACCGTTGACCGTTCCCCTCCGTTCTTCCGGCGCTACGGTTAGAGACCGTTGACCGTTCC
>CAZHCG010000060.1:0-288 GCA_964530995.1 uncultured Myxococcales bacterium | reverse complement strand
CCTCCGTTCTTCCGGCGCTACGGTTCGTACCGGACCGTGATCTCGGCTCTTTGATCCTTTTCCGCAAGGAGGAGCTCAGGATGGAGGATACCCCAGCCTGTTCGTGCATAGAGGACGCAAGGCCAGGAACGGAAAGTCGACGCCTGCGGAAGGAAACGGCGATAGCCAGGGCTCGACCAACGACTCGTCGACAAGCAACGAGCCTTCAGTGATCCAGGAGTCCCACCCCGCGGGCTCGGGTGGCCCCGGGAGGTCGCCCTCCCGGGGCTCCCACAGATCCGGACGTGC
>CAZHCG010000059.1:0-26546 GCA_964530995.1 uncultured Myxococcales bacterium | reverse complement strand
CACGGACGCCGACACCGACACGGACGCCGACGCCGACGCCGACGCCGACACCGACACCGACGCCGACGCGGACGCCGACACCGACGCCGACGGCGACGCCGATACCGACGCGGACAGCGAAACCGACAGCGAAACCGGCGTCGTCGGGCTGGGAGCCAGCGGCGGCGGCGGCTGCGACTGCAAGGCGACCGGCGGCCGGGCGAGGCCGGTCGGGATCGTCGGGGTTCTGCTGGATTCGATCGGCTGAGGCGGGGCGCACGGCCCCGCACCGGCCGAAGGCCCCCACCCCGGCCCTCCCCCGCTGGACGATCTGATATCGGGGGAGGGTGATTCTGGCAGCCTGCGGCCCCCGCGGGCCCCAATCCCCCCTCGGGCTCCCGGCGCTCCTACTCCCCCTTTGAAAAAGGGGGCCGGGGGGATTTCCATCACCCCCTTCCCCCACGGATAGGGGGGTATTACTGTTGGTCCGAGCGGAGTCTTCGCTCCCTTTTTTCGACCGGAAGGGAGCAGGGAAAGGCAACCGGATGAGCCTCTCGGCCAAGGAGATAGGGAGGGTCGTCGATCGACTGGCCGCCGATCTTCCCGGCGCCTCGGTGCGCCGCGCGCTCTCGCCCCTGGGTCGCGACGAGGAGAGCGTGGTGCTGGAGCTGCGGGGGCGCGGCCGCGATCACTTCCTGGAGATCTGCGTCTCGGCGCGCTTCAGCCGGATCTACCGGGTTCCCTCGGCTCCGCCCAGGGCGCCCGAGCCCCACCCCTTCGCGATGCTGCTCAGACGCCGCGCGGTCGGCTCGCGCGTCGCGGCCGTGCGCCAGCTGGACGGCGACCGGGCGGTGGCGATCGAGCTGGTCCGCGGCGAGGAGCGCGCCACCTTGCTGGCCGAGCTGACCTCGCGGCACGCCAACCTGTTCTGGCTGGACGGCGAGGGAACCGTGGCCGGCTCGCTTCTGCCCAACCGCTCGCACAAGCGCAAGCTGGTGCCCGGCGAGCCGTACCGGCCGCCGATCCCGCACCCGGCCGGCGAGCAGGACGACCGCTTCGGCGATGGGCCCGAGCTCGAATCGCGGATCGCCGAGCACTACCGCCGCGCCGAGCGGGACGCCGAGCTGGAGGCTCGCCGCGCCGCGGTGGCGCGCGCTGCCCGCACCGCGGCAAAGCGGCTGGCGCGGCTGGAGCGCAACCTCGAGCGCGACCTGGAGCGCGCCGCCGAGGCCGATCGCCTGCAGGCCCAGGCCTTCGCCTTGCAGGCCAACCTGCACCGCGCGCGGCGCGGGATGCGCGAGCTGGAGGCGACCGACTTCGAGGGAGGCGAGCTGAGCGTGCCGCTCGACCCGGCGCTGGATCCGGCGGCCAACATGAACCGCCTCTTCGAGCGCGCCAAGCGGCTGCGCCGCGCCCTGCCGCGCGTGCGCGAGCGGTTCGCCGAGACTCGCGCCGAGCGCGAGCGGTTCGACTCGCTGCGCGCCCGGATCCCGGAGGCGGACGCGGGCGAGCTGGCCGAGCTGCTGGCCGAGCTGCGCGAGCGCTTTCCGCGGCTGGCCCGGCGCGCCGAGCGCAGGCGCGGAGATCCCGAGCGGCGGACGCCCTACCTGGAGTTCGCGATCGGAGCCGGACGCACCGCCCGGGTCGGCCGCTCGGCCAGGGAGAACGACGAGCTGACCCTGCGCCACGCCAGGCCGGGCGACCTGTGGCTGCACGCCCGCGGGCTGGCCGGCAGCCACGTGGTGGTCCCGCTGGGCCGCGGCGAGGACCCGAGCCCCGAGCTGCTGATCGACGCCGCCCACCTGGCCGCCCACTTCTCCAAGGCCAAAGGCGAGCGCGACGTGGAGGTCGGCTGGACCCGGCGGCGCTACGTGCAGAAGCCCAGGGGAGCCCCGCCCGGAGCGGTGCGGCTGCTCAGGGAGAAGACGATCTACGTGCGGGTGGAGCCGGAGCGCCTGGCCCGGCTGCTGGGGAGCTGAGGCTCCGGGCCGGGGAGGAAATCCCCCCGGCCCCATTTTTCAAAGGGGGAGCGGGAGCGCCTGGATCACCCTCCCCCGATGGCCGATCGTCCAGTGGGGGAGGGCCGGGGTGGGGGCCTCGCCCCCCGGCCCCTTTTTCGAAGGGGAAAGCCGGAGCGCCTGGAATTCTCAGGGGGATCGGGCGGGGTCTACAGAGATCGGACGGGAGGTCTCTTGAACCTGCTCTCCAGGGTCGCGACCCTGGCGTCCTTGAAGGTCAGCGCTCCCACCGGGCAGGCGTCCACGATCTTCTCCAGGCCCTCGCAGTCGACCAGCGCCATCGCCCGCCCCAGCGCGGGCTCGATCCGCGCGGTGAAGCCGCGTCCCACGAAGCCCAGCGCGTTGGTGCCCAGGATCTCGTCGGCGATCCGCACGCAGGTTCCGCACTGGATGCACTTGTGCGGCTCGTAGACGATCCGCTCGTGGCTGTCGTCGCGCACGTAGTCGCGGTGCTGGCCGGCGAAGCGCCTGGCGTCGGCGTGGAAGAGGGTGGCGTAGGTGCGCAGCCGGCAGTCGCGCGCCTCGCGGCAGCCGCACTCCATGCAGCGCCCGGTCTCGCGCTCGACGTCCTCGGCGGAAAAGCCGGTCTCCACCTCGCCGAAGCTCCCGGCGCGCTTCTTCGCGTCGAGGTGCGGCATCTCGGTGCGGCTCAGCTCGTCGAACTTCGCGGGGATCTCGTCCGGGATGTCCTCGAGCTCGCCCATCGAGTGGTTGTAGACCCTGGGATCGCCGATCACCCGCTGGCCGCGCAAGTGCTGGTCGATCGCGATCGCGGCGCGGCGACCGGCAGCCACGGCGTTGACCGCGATGTCGGCGCCGGTCACGCAGTCGCCGCCGGCGAAGACGCCCTCGAGGTTGGTGCGGCAGGTCTGCTCGTCGGCCTCCAGGTCGCCCCACTTGGTCTGGGTCACGCCCTCGGCCGCGTCCGGGATCACCTTCTGGCCGATCGCGGCGATCGCGTTGTCCACGTTGCGCACGTGCTCGCTGCCGTCGATCGGGATCGGGCGCCGGCGGCCCGAGGCGTCCGGCTCGCCCAGCTCCATCCGCACGCAGGTCACGTCGAGGCTGCCGTCGTCGGCCTTGGCGACCCTGGTCGGCGCGGCCAGGATCTCCAGCGCGACGCCCTCGGCCTCGGCCGCGTCGATCTCCTCCTCCCAGGCCGGCATCTCCTTGCGCGTGCGGCGGTAGAGAATAGAGACCTCCTCGGCGCCGAGGCGCAGCGCGGTGCGGGCCGCGTCGATCGCGGTGTTGCCGCCCCCGACCACCATCACCCGGCGCCCGATCGGCAGCTTCTCGTTGCGCGAGGAGTCGGCCAGAAAGCCGATCCCGGTCAGCACGCCCTCGCTGTCCTCGCCCTCGACCCGCATCGAGGAGGCCTTCTGCGCGCCCAGCCCCAGGAAGACCGCGTCGTTCTGCTCGCGCAGCTGCTCGAGGGTCACGTCCCGGCCCAGCTCGGTCTCGTAGCGCAGCCTGGCGCCGAGCTTCTCGATCACGGCGGTCTCGCGGTCGATCACGTCGCGCGGGAGGCGATAGCTCGGAATCCCGTAGCGCAGCATCCCGCCGGGCGCCTCGTGGCTGTCGACGATCTCGCAGGCGTGCCCCATGATCTGCAGGTAGTAGGCGGCGCTCAGCCCGGCCGGGCCGGCTCCCACGATCGCCACCTTCTTGCCCGAGGGATCGGCGCTCTCGGGGATGTGCTCGTCGCCCGACTCGGCGACCGCGTCGGCCGGGTAGCGCTTCAGCTGGCAGATCGCGACCGGCTCCTCGACCAGCTGCCGCCGGCAGGCGTCCTCGCAGGGCCGCGTGCAGACGCGCCCCAGCACTCCGGGCAGCGGCATGTTGTTCTTGATCAGCTTCAGCGCCTCGCGGTTCTCGCCGCGCGCCAGCAGGTTGATGTAGCCGGGGATGTCGATCCCGGCCGGACAGGCGGTCATGCAGGGCGCCAGGCAGTCTCCGACGTGGTCGGAGAGCAGCAGCTCCACGCAGGTGCGGCGCGCTCGATCGACGCGCTCGCTTTCGGTCTTGACCGACATGCCGGGCGCCGCCTTCGTCGAGCAGGAGGGTACCAGGTTGGGACGTCCCTCGAGCTCGACCACGCAGACGAAGCACGAGCCGAACGGCTCGAGCTCCTCGTTGTGGCAGAAGGTGGGGATGAACTTGCCGTGCGCCCGGGCCGCCTCGAGGATCGTGGTCCCCTCGTCGACCGTGATCTTCTCGCCGTCGAGTGTCAGCTCAATCTTCTTCACGGTGGACTCCCTTCCTTCAGACCACCACCACGGCGTCGTACTTGCAGACGTCGCGGCAGACCCCGCAGCGGATGCAGGCGTCCTGGTCGATGACGTGCTTCTGTTTCTTCTCGCCCGCGATGGCGTCGACCGGGCAGTTCTTGGCGCAGACCATGCACCCGGTGCAGTCGTCGGTGATCTCGTAGGAGCAGAGGTTGCGGCACTTGCCCGCGCGGCACTTCTTCTCGAAGATGTGCTCCTTGTACTCGTCGCGGAAGTAGCGCAGCGTGGTCAGCACCGGGTTGGGCGCGGTCTGGCCCAGCCCGCAGAGGCTGGTCGTCTTGACCTGCTGGGCCAGGTCCTCCAGCTCGTCCATGTCGCCCGGCTTGCCGTGGCCGTCGCAGATCCGCTCCAGGATCTCGAGCATGCGCTTGGTGCCCACCCGGCAGAAGGTGCACTTGCCGCACGACTCCTGCTGGGTGAACTGCAGGAAGTAGCGCGCCACGTCGACCATGCAGGTGGTCTCGTCCATCACCACCATTCCGCCCGAGCCCATGATCGCGCCGGTCTTGTTGACCTCGTCGTAGTCGATCCGCGTGTCGAACAGCTCGCGCGGCACGCAGCCGCCGGACGGCCCGCCCATCTGGACGGCCTTGACCTCGCGGTTGGTGCCGGTCCCGCCGCCGACCCGGTGGATGATCTCGTCGAGCGTGATCCCCATCGGGACCTCGACCAGGCCGCCGCGCGCGATCTTGCCCGCCAGGGCGAAGACCTTGGTGCCCTTGGACTTCTCGGTGCCCATGGCCTGGAAGGCCTCGGCTCCGTTGCGCACGATCCAGGGCACGTTGGCCCAGGTCTCGACGTTGTTGATCGTGGTCGGCTTGCCGAACAGCCCGGACTCGGCCGGGAACGGCGGCCGCACGCGCGGCATGCCGCGGCGCCCCTCGATCGAGGCGATCAGCGCGGTCTCCTCGCCGCAGACGAAGGCGCCCGCGCCGGCCTTGACGTGCACCTCGAAGTCGAAGCCGGTGCCCATGACGTCGCGGCCCAGGTAGCCCTGCTCCTCGGCCTGGGCGATCGCCTTCTCGAGCCGTTCGATCGCCAGCGGATACTCGGCCCGGCAGTAGATGTAGGCCTCGTCGGCCCCGGTGGCGAAGGCGCCGATCGCCATCCCCTCCAGCACGGCGTGGGGATCGCTCTCCAGCGTGGTGCGGTCCATGAACGCGCCCGGGTCGCCCTCGTCCGCGTTGCAGATTATGTACTTCTTCTCCGACTCGTAGCCGCGCGTGAACTTCCACTTCAGCCCGGTGGGGAAGCCGGCGCCGCCCCGGCCGCGCAGACCGGCGTTCGTGATCTCCTCGATCAGCGCGTCGGCGTCGTTCTGCTCGAGCACCTTCTTCAGCGCCCGGTAGCCGTCGGCCGCCAGGTAGTCGTCGATCCTCTCCGGGTCGATCCGGCCGCAGTTGGCCAGCACGATCCGGTGCTGGCCGCCGAGCAGCTCCTCGAACTCGCCCTGGTCGAGCTTGGCGATCCACTTCTCGATCGGCTCGCCGCCGGCCACGTGCTGGTCGATGATCTTCTCGGCGCGCCTGGGGGTCACGTCGGTGTAGACGTGGCGGGTGCCGTCCTGCTCGATGATCTGGACCTGCGGCTCGGCGTAGCACATGCCCAGGCAGCCGGTGATCGCCAACTCGGCGTCGATCCCCTCGTTCATCTTGCGCTCGACGACATCGAGCACCTCGCCGGCGCCGGCGGCGATGTTGCAGGTGCTCATGCCGACGATCACGGTCTTTTTCGCTTCAGTTTCAGCTTTTGCCACCGCCGTCCTCCTCAGCGTCGAGCTTGTCGATGATCCGGGCCGCCTTCTTGCGATCCAGCTTGCCGAACGTCTTGTCCTCCACCATCACCACCGGCGCCAGCGAGCAGCATCCCACGCAGGCGACCGAGGTCAGGGTGTACTTCATGTCCGGGGTGTTCTCGCCTTCTTCGATCTGGAGCCGCTCCTCGAGCGACTCGGTCAGGCCGTCCGCGCCGCTCACGTGGCAGGCGGTGCCGTGGCAGACCTTGACCAGCTTCTCTCCCACCGGGGTGAGGCGGAACTGCGTGTAGAAGGTCGCCACCCCGTACAGCTGCGTCTCGCTCATCTCGGTCCTGGCCGCGATCCGCTCGATCACCTCCAGCGGAACGTAGCGAAACTCCTCTTGAACCCGCTGGAGGACCGGGATCGCCCTGGTGGGATCCGTTCCGACGTCGTCGACGATCGCGTCGACTCTGGCAAGATCGATGCTCATTCGAATCTCCCTTCCGCTCCGTATGCGCCGGGATTCGACCCGGGGGCGGGAAAAGATTCCCCCCGGCCCGCCGGCTTCTCTATACCCGCAGGATGCTTGGATCACAACACCCCGAGGCGGGGCAACGTGCCGGAAAGCGCTCGAAGCGAGCCGTTGCGGCTAAACTTGTTAGGCGCGGCTGAGACCGGGCCCGGCTCGACGACCCGCCGTTTGCGACCTACAATCCCCCCGGTTCAACGAGACGACAACGACGAGAACAAGGAGGGGAAACGATGCCGGACCACAATCTCTTCGACGAGCTGCTCAAGCGGGGCGGCGAGCTTTCCGATGTGCTGCGCGGCAAGCTGAAGCAGCTGGCAGACACGGTCACCGACCTGACCCGGCGCAAGCGCGTCGTGGTCGGCAGCTACGCGGGCAGCCCGCCCGACCTGGACGGCCTGGAGATGGCCGCGCCGCTGTCCGGGGCCGGACCGGCGAGCGCCTCGGTGCTGGCCACGGGCCACAAGGTGGACGAGGACGGCAAGAAGACGCCGATCTCGGTGCGCGGCACGGTCAAGGACGAGAGCCACGTCGACTTCGAGGCCTGGGACAAGGACGGCGAGGCGTACGATCCAGGGAGCTGGAAGGAGATCGCGATCGACTACGCGGTGATCGATCGCTAGCGACCCACCAGGCGGCGGGCGGCCTGGCGGACCGCGGCCGGGTAAGCCGTCTGGCGGTGGACCAGCTTCAGCTCGTGGGCCGGCATGGCGCGCAGCACGCGATCGATCAGCCCGCCGCGCAGGCGCGGGTTGGACAGGAGCGCGCGGCGCACCCGCGGCGCCTTGAGCCAGGCGCGGTTGGAGACGATCTTCTCCACCAGCGGCAGCGGCAGTGTGCCCTTGCGCGCGATGCGCGCCACCTCGGGGATCGTGATCGACGGGTTGTCGATCAGCTGTTCCCAGACCGCCTTGCCGTAGATCCTCTCCAGCGCCACGCGCTCCTCGAGCCTCCCGCGGCGGGCGATTCCGATCCGCTCGCCGGCGGGCAGACCCCGCAGGCGCTGCTGGAGGTTGAGCGGCCGCCTCTCGCCGGCGTCCCTTCTGTCCTCTGGTCCGTCCCGATCGCTCAACGCTGCACCTCGACGACCAGCATAGGATCGATGCTCCGAATCGACAAATTCGCGGGCCCCCACCCCGGCCCTCCCCGCTGGACGATCGGATCTCGGGGGAGGGTGATTCCGGCTGCCTCCGGTAGGATTCCCAGCGTGCCGCCTCCCCCTTTCCCGCCGGCGGGAAAGGGGGCCGGGGGGCATGGGCTTTGCGGTGATCGGTCGGGACCGCTTGACGCCGAACTCCATCTTGGAGTCAAATGCAGTAGTATTGAAAGGTACGTCCGCTCGGGCGCGGACTTTCTAGGGAGGTGCAGCCATGAGATTGGCGGCGATCTGGATCGCGCTGGCGGCTCTGCTGGCCGTCGGCTGCGAGGACTCGGACGATATTCGCGAGGCGGGAGGGGACGCCGACAGCGACGCCGATGCCGACGGCGACAGCGACGCCGATGCCGACGGCGACAGCGACAGCGACGCGGACGGCGACAGCGACACCGACAGCGCGGACACGGACTCCGGCTCGAGCAGCGTCTGCGACGAGCAGGACTTCCCGATCGAGGTCGCGCCGGTGCGGCTGATGATCTTCGAGGACATGTCGTTCTCGATGGCAGACCCCGATGTGGCCGATCCCACCAACTGGTCCCAGGCCAAGCCCGCGCTGACCACGATGCTGAACAACTGGACCGGCGAGCAGATCGAGTTCGGCTTCGACATCTTCCCCGACGACAGCGCCGGGCCGCTGCAGGGCTGCCACGTGGAGGCGCCGGTGGTCTTCGACTGCGCGGCGGGCAACGAGGCGGCGATCATCGACTACCTGGACGACAACACTCCGGGCGGAGCCGCGACCCCGATGCACTGCGGGATGGCCAACTTCCTCGATCCGAGCTACGCGCCGACCTTCACCGATCCCCAGGCCGACAGCTACCTGCTGGTCGTCTCGGACGGCGTGGACAACTGCGGCGAGGGGTGCTGCGCCCAGATCTTCAACCCGGAGTGCCACGCCAGCGAGGACGAGTTCGCCGACCTCACCGAGCAGCTGGTCGACGCCGGGATGGGCGTGTTCGTGATCGGCTTCGGCGACGGCGTGGACGAGGGTCAGCTCAACGCGATCGCCTCCCACGGCGGGACCAGCTTCACCAGCTTCTTCGACGCCAACGACGAGGCCAGCCTGCAGGACGCGCTGGAGACGATCGCCGCCTCGGTGGTCTCCTGCGTCTACAACATCGACGAGCCCGACGCCTCGGCCGACCCGGACAACGTCAACTTCTACTTCGACGGAGAGGTGGTCCCCTACGACGAGGACTGCGAGGAGGGCATCGGCTGGACCTGGGTCGACGAGGAGCACACCCAGGTCGAGTTCTGCGAGGAGGCCTGCCTGCAGCTGCAGAACGACGAGGTGGAGACGATCTCGGCCAAGTTCGGCTGCCCGACCGTGGTCGTCGAGTAGCGCCGCGATTTTCGCGAGAAGAGAGGATCGATGCGAACCGACCGGAGGTTGGCGGGCAAGGTCGCGCTGGTGAGCGGGGCGTCGTCGGGGATCGGCCGCGCCGTGGCGCTGGCGATGGGAGAGGCCGGGATGCGGGTCGGCCTGATGGGTCGGCGGATCGAGCGGCTGGCCCAGCTCTCGGGCGAGATCGAGCAGCGCGGAGGCGAGGCGCTCTGCCTGGCGGCCGACGTCACGGATGAGGAGCAGGTGGCCTTCTCCCTGCGCGCCGTGGCCGAGAAGCTGGGAGCGGTGGAGGTGCTGGTCAACAGCGCCGGGCTGGGGCGCGACGCGCCGCTGCTGGAAGGCGAGACCGCGGCGTTCCGCGAGATGCTGGAGGTAAACGTGCTGGCGCTGGCCGCGCTGACGCGCGAGGTGGTGCGCCGCATGCGCGAGGCCGAGCTCGCCGGCCACGTGGTGCACATCTCCTCGATGTCGGCCTACCGCGTGCAGCGACCGCTGGGGATGTACGCCGCCACCAAGCACGCGGTGCGCGCGCTGACCGAGGGCCTCAGGCGCGAGCTGCGCGAGCAGGGCAGCGCGATCCGCGTGACCGCGATCAGCCCGGCCGACACCGACACCGAGTTCATGGCGAGCTTCTACGGCAGCGAGCAGGAGGCGCGCCGCCGCCGGCCGCCCTACCGCGCGCTGTCCGCCGAGGACGTGGCCGACGCGGTGATCTACGCGCTGGGCACGCCGCCCCACGTGGAGATCCACGACATCCTGATGCGCCCGCTCGAGCAGCCGGACTGAGCCCGCGGGCCCCCGCCCCGGCCCTCCCCCGCTGGACGATCGGCCGTTGGGGGAGGGTGATCGCCCGTCCCTGCTTTTTTCGCCCCCTTCCTGGCAGGAAGGGGGCCGGGGGGTAGGTCCTCGCACCGCCGCTTACGGGCAGCCCTCGGTGTCGGCGTCGGGGTCGAGCGGCTGGGGGTCGTTGGAGTCGCAGGTCGCCTCGTCCTCGTCGCAGTCGGTTCGATCGAGCACGTCCTGGCAGGTGGCTCCCTCTTCGAGGCGCACCATTCGAAAGTAGTGATGCTCGGGGCAGCCGTCCGGCTCGGACGGCGCGTCGGTGACGCACAGCTGGCGGGTCGCGGCCAGCACCACCTGCTCGGAGCCCCACTCCACCACCGAGCCCGAGATCGTGTCGGCGTCGTCGATCTGGCCGTCGAGCTTGGACCAGGAGCGGGCCGCCGCGTAGACCGAGCAGTTGATCACCGAGCTGGTCATGTGCGAGGTCACGCCCGGGTGGCCGTCCTGGTCCTCGTCGCAGTGCGAGCCGGTGCACTCCTGGTCGCACGAGGTGGAGTCGTCGACCGGCGCCGGGCCGGCTGGCAGCGGATCTTCGACCTCGTCGCAGAGGTTGGCGCCGCGCACCGAGTGGGCGACGTCGGAAACGAAGGCGCCGCCCGGATCAGAGGACTCGACGCTGACGTGACGCTCGCTCGGATCGAGGTACTGGAACATCGAGGTCGGCACCTCCACCTGCGAGCCGGCCATCCCGCTCTTGACCTTGGCCATGCAGGGCCGATCGGTCAGCGTCAGCCCGCCCGAGCCGTCGGAGACGATCTCGACCAGCGACCAGCTGCGGTTGCTCGACCACTGCTCGCCGATCAGCGGGATTCCGGTGTCCACCGTGACGGCGGTCACCTGCAGCGCGCCCCAGCTCCCGACCAGCGCGGCGCCGGGATCGCCGTCCGCGTCGGAGTCGGAATCGGAGTCGCCGTCAGAGTCGGCGTCCGAGTCGGAATCGGCGTCCGCGTCGCCGGCGCCGCCCGAGCCTCCCCCGCCGTCGCAGGCCGCCGTCAGCAGCAGCAGCGAGAGCCCGCCCGTCAACAACCATGTCCATGCGGCTCGTTTCATGCTCGCCTCCTGGCTCCAGAAGAGTTTTCGTCGCACCATCATACCATGCGGCGGCGAGCCTTCGCTCCTGTTGCCGGCCAAATTTCTGTTCGCCGAAACAGTGGTTTTGTTAAACGATATTCGTCGGGTGTCCTGCCGTCCGTCCAAAGCACGCGCTTTTTCGCACGTTTTCGTATACAGTATTTGATGACGCTCAGGAGAAGACGATGAAACAGTCGACTCTTTTTGTCATGTGGATGGTCGTCGGCTCCTTTTTGGGCTGCACGTCGAGCACGATGGATCCCGGCGGGGACGACGACGGCAGCGGCTCCGACGGCGATACCGACGCCGACAGCGACAGCGACGTTGACAGCGACACGGATACCGACTGGTACGACGGGAGCGGTTGCACCTCGGCGACCCTGAGCTTCGATCACTATTACCATGATCACGACTCGTACTACTACGCCCGCGTGCTGATGACCAACGACGAGGTGGAGTGGGTGACACTGACGACCTATACCTCGACCACGGACGGGCACGTGGAACTGGATTTGCACACCGAGCAGTGGACCGGCACGGAGGTACGGATCGAGTTCCAGTACGAGGGCTAATACGGATTCTACTGGCGGATCGACAACGTGGAGCTTTCGGGCACTCCCTGAAGGTTCCGATAAGAAAAGACGGAGGTTTGAAAGAGATGGCCAGATGGATCAGATTATGCGTCGCACTGGTTTGGCTCTCCTGCGGGTGCACCTCCAGCACGATGGACACCAGCAGCGATGACGACGGCAGCTCGGACGCCGACACCGACGGCGATTCCGACGGCGACTCGGATGGCGATTCCGACGGCGACTCGGACGGCGATTCCGACGGCGACTCGGACGGCGATTCCGACGGCGACTCGGATGGCGACTCGGATTCGGATGTGGACACCGATGCCGACACGGACACGGACACCGATGCCGACACGGACACGGACACCGACACGGACACGGACACGGATGCCGACACGGACACGGACACGGATGCCGACACGGACACGGACACCGATGCCGACACGGACACGGACACCGATGCCGACACGGACACGGATACCGACACGGACACGGACACGGACACGGACACCGACACCCAGCCCTGCGAGCTGGATGTGAGCGAAACCTTCGATGACTCCTCGCCTCCGGCCGGCTGGGAGATCTACGACGGAGACGGCTACTACTCCGCGGACGGCCGGACCTGGGAGTGGGCCGACGACACCGCGCCCGCGGGCGGAAGCGGCGGCTACTGGGAGGTCAACTCCGACGACGCCGGCTCGTGGGACATGCTGGAAGGGCTGGCCACCGACTGGTACGACGGCAGCGGCTGCCAGTCCGTGATGCTGGACTTCGAGCACTTTTACTACGACTACAGCGGCACAGATTTTGCCCGCGTGCTGGTGACCAACGACGGTTCCGACTGGGTGGAGCTGCAGAGCTGGAACGCGGACGAGGAGGGGCACGTCCAGCTCGATCTGCACCGCGACCAGTGGGACGGTGACGAGATACGAATCAAGTTCCAGTACGAGGGTTACTACGACTGGTACTGGAGAATCGACAACGTGGAGGTCTCGGGCACGCCGTGATCGCCGACCCCGTATCGGGACGGAGGGAGGGGACGACATGAAGCGCGAGGCTGTATTGATGGCGCTCTGTCTCGGCCTGGCATGGCTGGTCGGCGGCTGCGCCAAGAGCACGATGCGAACGGGCGGAGACGACGACGCGGACGCCGGAACCGACGCGGACGGCGACACGGACACCGACACCGACACGGACACGGACACAGACACCGACACCGACACGGACACGGACGCGGACACGGATACCGACACCGACACGGACACGGACACCGATACCGACACGGACACGGACAGCGACACGGACACGGACACCGACACCGATACGGACACGGACACGGATAGCGACACGGACACGGATAGCGACACGGACACGGACACCGACACCGACACCGATACGGACACGGATAGCGACACGGACACGGATAGCGACACCGACACGGACACCGATACCGACACCGGCGTGGGAGAAGGCCAGACCTGCCAGGCCGCCGCGGATATCTCCGACGAGCCGCTGCCGTTCTCGCTGACCGGTTTGTTCGAGGACGACACCGGGCCGACCGGCTCTTGCAGCTACTCGGGCTACAACTTCGTCTACTTTCTCTACTCGCCGCCGGCGACGGGCTGGTACGACATAGACCTCGACAACGCCACGAGCACTTCGGCATACTCCAGAGCCGTGATCTACCAGGGCTCCTGCGATCCGGCCGGGACCGAGATCGCCTGCGAGACGGCGAACGCCAAGTCGCTGACTCTGGGCTCGGTGCCGATGAGCGCCGGCGTTGACTACTACGTCCTGTTCCACACCGACGGAAACCAGTACACGATGGTAAATCCCACGATCTCGATCACCGAGGTGGACTACACGGGACACGAGTGCCAGACAGCGGCGGACGTGTCGTCGGAGGCGTTTCCGTACGAGCTTTCCGGCAGCTTCGAGGACGACACCGGGCCGACCGGCTCTTGCAGCTACTCGGGCTACAACTTCGTCTACTTTCTCTACTCGCCGCCGGCGACGGGCTGGTACGACATAGACCTCGACAACGCCACGAGCACTTCGGCATACTCCAGAGCCGTGATCTACCAGGGCTCCTGCGATCCGGCCGGGACCGAGATCGCCTGCGAGACGGCGAACGCCAAGTCGCTGACTCTGGGCTCGGTGCCGATGAGCGCCGGCGTTGACTACTACGTCCTGTTCCACACCGACGGAAACCAGTACACGATGGTAAATCCCACGATCTCGATCACCGAGGTGGACTACACGGGACACGAGTGCCAGACAGCGGCGGACGTGTCGTCGGAGGCGTTTCCGTACGAGCTTTCCGGCAGCTTCGAGGACGACACCGGGCCGACCGGCTCTTGCAGCTACTCGGGCTACAACTTCGTCTACTTTCTCTACTCGCCGCCGGCGACGGGCTGGTACGACATAGACCTCGACAACGCCACGAGCACTTCGGCATACTCCAGAGCCGTGATCTACCAGGGCTCCTGCGATCCGGCCGGGACCGAGATCGCCTGCGAGACAGCCTCGAGCAAGACAATCACCCTTAGCGGAGTATCCCTCTCGGCCGGGCAGGACTACTACCTGCTGTTCCACACCGACGGAGACAGCTACACGATGATAGATCCGGTGATCGAGATAGGGCAGTGAGCCGGCCGGGAGGGGACCGCCTCCCTGTCGCGTCCGCGCCGGCCCCCACCCCGGCCCTCCCCCGCTGGAGGAATTGATACCGGGGGAGGGTGATCGATCTCTGATCGTCCCTGGCTTTCGCACCCCCTTCCCCGCGGGAAGGGGGCCGGAAAAGAGGTCCCCCGCTCCGGCCCTGCCCCGAAGGGGCTGCGCGAAGCGCCTCGTGGCCGCGGGGTTCACCCCCGCGGGACAGCCGAGGGAGGGGGCCGATCCGAGCCTGTCCGGTCCTTTCCGCCGGCTGTGTCGATCCGTGCTACCATTCGCCGCGATGAGCATCCGTTCCTCCCAGATCGCGGTCGGCGCCGGGGCGTTGCTGGTCGTGATCTCCGCGGTCCTGTTCGCCGTCTTCGTCTACCCCTGGGTCGAGCTGCCGGACGATCCTCCCGAGCGGATCCAGGCTCGCTGGCGGCGCGCGATGCGGATCGCCGAGAGCGGTCCCGACTGCGGCGGCGAGGGAGCGCGTCTGCTCGGCGCGCTGAAGAGGATCGAGCCGATCGCCTTCGAGCTGGACGATCTCGTCTCGGCCGAGCGCGGCGTTCCGAGGCTCGGGCGCGGCGACCTGCCGCCGGCGGCGAGCGCGGCGCTGGACGGGCTGGTCGCCTGGTCCGAGGGCGGGGCGGGCATGCCGCTGGACTCTCCCTGCGACACTGCGATCGACGCGATCGCGGCGTTGCGCCTGGGACAGGTCGCCCTGGCTGTGGGAGGCGGGTCGGGCGGCGAGAGCGAGGCCCGCGCGGCGCTGCGTCTCGCGTCCGGGCTGCGCGAGTGCGGCGCGCTGCTGACCGCGATGGTCGGAACCAGGTTGGCCGACCTGGCTCTCGAGCAGCACCTCGAGCACGGCGCGCCGTCGCCGGAGCTGCTGCTCCGGGCGCGGCCGAGCGCCGACGAGGTGCTGCCGGTGGTGGCCCGCGAGCTGGTCTGCAACGTGCGCATGCTGCGGGCCGCCGGCGCGGACGAGCGGGGCCCCTTGCGCCGCGAGCTGCTGTGGATGGAGAAGCTCTACTCCGACGCGCTGCTGGCCGCGGCCGAGCGCCCCGAGGACCTGGAGGCGCTGGCCGCGGCGCTCGACTGGTCCGACGAGGAGCTGCCCAAAAGCTCGCTGATCGACGGGTTGATGCCGTCCCTGATCGAGGTCCAGATCCTGAAGATGCGGGACGTGATCCGCGGCTACGGCGAGCTGGAGGCCAGCGCTCCTCGACCCTCCGCGGTATCTCGGGAGGCGCGCTCGCGGTACCAGTCGGCGTCGTAGGTGTCCAGCACCATCCTCAGCCCGGTCCACAGCTCGCCGTCGGTGCCGTCCTTGTGGCGGCGCAGCCAGAAGCCGATCGCCATCTGGGGGGTCATCGTGGTGCCGTCCCAGCCGCCGCCGTACTGCGGCAGGGCGTCGGCGTAGCGGTTCTGCAGCCACTCGATGCCGTCGCCGCCCCGCTTCTTGCGCTTGGCGAAGCGCCAGTAGGCCCGTGTCTCGCGCTCGAGCTTCTTCGACTCGCTCAGGTACAGGTAGCTCTCGGCCATCAGGCGGAAGAAGCGCGCGAAGACCACACGGTAGATCTCGCGGACCGGTACTCCGTCGATCTCGGTCTCCGGGTCGGGCACCAGGTTCTCGTAGCCCCAGCGCACCAGCTCGGGGTTGTAGAAGCCGAACGGCTTGTCCTCGCTCATCCGCTCGCCATAGAGCGGCATCCCGGCCAGCGCCGCGATCGGCTCGTCGTCGCTGTACGACTTCTGCGGCACTCCGATCAGCTCGCCGGCGCACTCCGAGAGGCTGCCGTAGTGCATCACTCCGCCGATTCCGGCCCTGAAGCTGCCGAAGCTGCCCGAGCCGATCGCGATCTGTTCGCCGCCGCCGAACATGTAGCTGTAGGGCTTTTCGAACCAGCAATCCCCCAGCCGGCGCCGCGCCTCGCCGTCGAGCGCCTCGCCGGGCGTGAGCAACGGCTGCTCCTGCTCCTCGCTCTGGGCGCGCAGCGCCTCGAGCAGACCGCGGAACGCCTCGGAGCCTCCGAGCTGAGCGGGCGCGCCTCCCTGCCAGCGCTCGGCCGGCTCCCCGGCCTCGTCCAGCACGGCGGTTCCCACGTGGATCGGAGCCTCGGCGCCGAGCGCCAGCGCGATCCCGTCCGAAGGCCGGCAGTCGAGCCGCGAGACCGCGCCCTGGCCGTCCACCAGGTAGAGGCGTCCCAAGAAGACGCCGCCCTCCAGCGCGTCGATCTCCAGCTTGAGCACCTCGACGCCGTACTCGGCCAGGATGCTCTCCAGCAGGTCGTGCGTCAGCGGGCGGCTGAAGCTCTGCCTGCCGAGGCGCAGCCGGATCGCGATGCCCTCGGCGTCGCCGACCATGATCGGCAGCGCGCGGCGCTCGCCCGACCTTTCGGCGACCAGCACCAGCGCCCCGCCCATCGGCTGGGGCCGCACGTCGACCACCTCGCAGGGGATCATCCCCTCGGCCGGCTCGACCGAGACCGCCGGCTCGGCCGAGCCCGACGCGATCTCGGCCGAGGCCGCCTCGCCGCCCCCACCCGCGGCCGACCCGCAGCCGAGCAAGACCACGGCCGCACAGAAAACAACAGAATCTCTCATCCCCACGCTCTTTCGATTGCCATGTTTATATCGATAATAGCGTGAACAAACCGATTTCTGCAATCCACCATCAAAGAAAAGATCACCAAAACCCGCGCCAAGAGCTCAGGGTTAATTGATATATTTATTTCGCCGGACGCTTCTATTTCTACTCCTGTACGAAACCAGCAACACCAGAGATCAAAGCCCTTGCCAGATCCGCTTGGCTATTCGTCTGGGTTTCTCATATATATTTTATACTGTATTTTCCTGGACAAGCATTTCTTTGCCATTTCCGACGTAAATGATTTTTTAATCGTGGTGATACAGAACAGTTGCCAGATCCAGAGTGCATCCCGAGTATGTATCTGCAGGGATTGCACCATCATTGCAATGTGTGTGTGCCCCAAACGGATCGGCGGGAAATTCGGGGCGGTTCATATCAGGGCACACAGCGATAAAATACTGCGGGAGGGTGTAGGTTGCAAAAATTGTGATTTGTTAGTAAAACACAAATAGTAGAGCTTGGTTGCAACCGACCGGCACCCCGTGAGGTGTCGAGGGCACGGCCATGGAACGGACCCTCTCCAAAAACGAAGCGATGGTGATCTTGGATCTCGAGTGGAACGAGAGAACCACCGTCACCCTGGCCGACGTGCGCGAGCTGCTCGACGCGTCGGAGAGCTACGCCCGCTACGTGGCTCATCGCCTGGTCGAGAAGGGGTGGCTCGAACGCCTCCGGCCCGGCCTGTTCCAGCTCGTACCGGCGAGCCGGGGGCGTGACGGTGTACCCGACACCAACCCGCTCGCGACCGGGGCGGCGCTCGTCTCGCCCTACTTCTTCTCGTTCGGCACCGCGTGCACCCATCATGGGCTGACCGAGCAGCGGTTCTCCGAGGTCTACGTCGCCTGTCGGGAACAGCGGCCGGCCGCGCACGTCCGAGGGATGCGTTATGTTTTCGTTCATGTTCCCGATCGGCTGTTCTTCGGATTTGATCAGGTGCGCGTTCTCGGAGCGCCGGTGCGGATGGCCAGCCTCGAGCGCGCGCTGCTCGACGCGGTCGACCGTCCACGGCACGCCGGCGGCATCGGCGAGGTATCCCGCGTCGCGATGCGGGCGGCGACCCGGGTGTCGTGGGAGGCGCTCGCCGATCTGGCGCGCCGCTGGGGCTCGTCGGCGCTGGTCCAGCGGCTGGGCTGCCTGCTGGGTCTTCATCGCGCGAGCATCCCGGAAGAGATCAGGACCGATCTCCTCGCGCTGGTTCGCCCGGGCAGCAAGATCCTGCTCGGTCCGCGCCGGAGGTGGGGCACGACGGGCAAGCTCGTCAGCCCGTGGAACGTCGTCGTGAACGTGCCGCTCGACGTGCTGGTCCCCGGCGGTGAGCCCGGGCGTCGTCGGGTGGTGTTGGGCGCGAAGGGGAGAGCCCGATGATCGATGAGAAGTTCGTCGATCTCTACGCGCGCAACAGCGGGCTGCGCGACAAGCTCGTCGCCGAGCGTGACGTCGTGCTCACCTACGCGCTGCGGGGGCTCATCGACGACGGCGTTATGGATCACCTCGCGTTCAAGGGAGGCACCTGCCTGCGCAAGATGGTCTTCGGATCGGCGGGCCGTTTCTCCGAGGATCTCGACTTCACCCTGGACTCGCAGCGCCCGGAGGACGACGTGCTGCTCGAGCTGGTCGAGAGCCTGGGCCGCGAGCACCACGGCATCGTTTTCACCCTCGACGAGTACTACAAGACCGACGGGGATACGTCGTTCGGCGGCGACGTCACATACAGCCACGCCTGGAACGACGCGGGGCGCTTCCGTCTGCAGGTGAGCCTCCGCGAGCGCCCCACGCTCCCGGTCGCACTGATGGCGATGCAGCATCAGGCTTACTTCAACCACCTCGAGATCGAGCCGTTCGAGATCAGGTCGCTGCAGGTGATCGAGATGATCGCCGAGAAGGTCCGGGCAGCCTTCCAGCGAGCCAAGGTGCGCGACCTCTACGATCTGCACTGCTTCGCGACGACGCCCTTCGACGGCGAGCTGCTCAGGCGGCTGGCCGTGCTCAAGCTGTGGCAGGCGCGCGATCCGTTCGACCCAGACGCCTTCTTCGAGAGGTTGCGCGGCGGCAGTTACGACTGGGAGGACGTGCGGCGTCTGATCCGCACGGCGGACGTCATCGAGCCCGAGCAGATCATCCGGTCCGTGGAAACACGGTTCGACTCGCTGCGTCGGCTCACCGATCTCGAGCTGGAGATCATCGCGGACGCCAAGAGCGGTTGGAACGAGCCCCTCGCGGATCGGTTGCGCGCCGAGATCCGGGATCTGGCGGGCGGCGGGTGATGGAGGATGACGCCCCTGGCAGTTGGACGTGTCTAAGAAATCGTTTCCGTGAACGTCTCCAAACTCGGGTCCGCGTGTGCGCTAAGTATGCGGAATCACGTCGTCGTGTGCACACTCGTTTTACCGTCCGAAAACGGCGAAACAACGAACTGTCACTTTTCACGATCATGACCCCGGGGATATCCAGAATCATGACCCCGGCCCCCGAGGCAGAGTTTGAGTTTCTCACCGACCGGCGTCGGCCGGCAAGGTGTTTATTTCCTCTGCCCAAGACGTTCCCCGGCCACGAAGTTGTCGATTGAAAGCATTATATCCCGAACAGGGGTTGTTTGCTAGTGCCTCGCGGGCTTGCTCGATTCGGAAGTGGCCCTCGGGCAGCTCCCGGCGGTACATGCGCAGGGCGCGGCGCAAAGTCTCGCAGGCGCGCTCCTCTTCTCCGGCGGCCAGCTCGGCCTCTGATCGGTGCCGCAAGACCCTGGCCAGCAGCGGGTGGCTCGAGCCGTGCAGGCTCCTCAGCTCCCCGGCGGCCTTCTCGAAATGCTCCAGCGCGTCCGCGTGGCGGCCGAGGCGCGTCTCGGCGACGCCGATGTTGTCGACTATCCAGGCGATCGATCCGCGCGACTCGGGACGCTCGGCGCGCATCAGCTCCAGCGCCTGCGTGTGCATCTCGAGCGCCTTCTCGCAGTCGCCCAGCGCGCAGGTCGCCTCGCCGGCGCTGTCCTTCAGGGTCGCGGCCAGGGCCGACTTCTCGCCGGCCAGCTCCCTTGCGATCGACAGGCCCCGCTCGAAGTGCTCGAGCGCCTTTTTCGCCTCGTCCCGGTAGAGCCGCACGTAGCCGATCTCGTTGTGCAGGTTGGCCGCGATCCGGTGCGTTCCCGCCAGCCGGCGGCCGGCGAGCTCGAGCGCGGCGTCGAAGCGCTTTTCGGCCTCGTCGAGCCGGCCCAGCTCCACCAGGGCGTGGCCGACCGTCATCCGTGCCATGATCGTCGCCAGCGGAGGCGGGGAGGGACGCGAGTCGATGATCTTCTCGGCGCGCTTCGCCGGCGCCAGCGCCTTTTCCACATCGCCCCTGGTCCAGCGACAGGTGGCCAGCAGCGCCAGCGGCTCCATCAGCGCCATGTGCCGCTCGCCGTATGAGCTCTCGAAGATCCGGATCGCCTCCTCGAGGGCGCTCTCGCACTCGCCGTGGCGCTCCATGTCGTAGAGCACCTTGCCCAGGCGGGTGTGCAGCGTGCCCAGCCACGGAGAGTCGGGGTCGTGCTGCCTCAGGTAGACGTCGCGCGCCCGGCGCAACCAGTCGAGCGCCTTGTCGAAGTCTCGCATCCCGTCGGCCGCGGCGCCCATCCCGGCCAGCGCGCGCGCCAGACCGTCGTCGTCGCCGGCCCGGCGGTAAAGGTCGCGCGCCTTGCTCAGCTTGTCGCGCGCCTCCTCCCAGCGTTCGAGCTCGAGGTCGAGCCAGGCCTTCTCCACCAGCTCGGCGGCCTCGGAGCGCTGCTGGTAGCGCTCGATCGCGTCGCATCCGCAACCGGCCAGCAGCAACGCGAGAAGGATCGCAACAGCACGTCGCATCCGCATCCCCTTTCGCGGTCAATTCTAGACGCAGCGCGCCACAGGGCAAGGCGCGGGCAGAGTGCGTCTCGGAGCCCTCGGGGCCTGTCGGCGGAGCCGACATCCTGACCGCGGGATTCATCCCGCGGCCTGGGGGCGGCGAGCCTCGACGGTTCGTTCCCGGCGCAGAGAGAATCCGTCGTCTCCGGTCGTCTGACCGCGGGATCCCGCGGCCTGGAAGCGGCGAGCCTCGACGGCTCGTTCCCGGCGCAGAGAGAATTCGTCGTCTCCGGCCGTCCGCCGCGCCCACGAGGGGCGCGGTCAGGATGGCTCGAGGCAAGCCCTGCGGGCTTTCGACCGGACGAGTGTGCTCTGCTCGCTCGTTCGGCGGCCGCTGACAGGGCGTGGCAAAAAGCGCCGTCGATGCTATTCATCTCGCAATGAGTTCCCGTCTCGCCACAGCGCTACCGGTCCTGCTGGCCTCGGCCGCGATCTCGTTCGCGTCGGCCGCGCGGGCCGAGGGCTCGGAGCCGCGGAGCGACGGGGCGGGCGAGGCGCCGCGAGATTCGATCGGAGGCCCGGACTGGCTGCTGCTGGTCACGCCCACCTGCGGCTGGCTGCGCAACACCACCAAGTTCAAGTTCGAGGTTCCCTCGGGCCGCGACGCCGACGGCGAGTACGTCTTTCGCGAGGACCACGCCACGATGACCGACGACACCTGGGGCGGCGGCTTCGTGCTGATGGGCTTCTACCGGCGCGTGGCGCTGACCTCGGTCTTCTTCGGTTTTCCCGACGTCAACCAGAGCGATCTTCTGGGAAACATCACCTATCTTTCCGGATCGATTCCGACCGGCATCCCGGTCGAGCCCTACCTCGGGCTCGGCTTCGTCGCGGTCGGCACCGACACCGACTACGACGACTTCCGCTACCGCCGCGAGGACGACTTCTCCACCGTGGACGAGAGCGGCCACCAGGTCGACGTGCCGGCCGTGGGCTACGCCCACTTTCCGCGCATCTCGGTGGACAACCGCGTGCTGGCGCCGTTTCCCAAGGTCGGCCTCAAGGTCGCGATTCCGCTCCAGCACTGGTACGTGCTGCCTTTCTACAGCTACATGTTCGAGGACGTCCGCACGCGCGCCCGCTCGGACGGAGGGCTCGTCGAGGTCTACGCGGCCGAGGGCCCCCAGTCGGCCGACACGGGCGGATCGCCCCTTTTGGAGATCGACATAGACGCCTTCGATTCCACGCTGAACAAGCGCTACCACTCCCACCTGGTGGGCGCGAACTTCTTTCTCGATTTCCACTACTTTTTGCAGCTGCGCGGCAAGGTCTACTACAACACCTCCCACGATCTTTGGACCGTGCGGCTGATCGGCTCGCTGCTGTTCCACCGCAACATGGGCCTGACCGCCTACTTCGAGTACAGCCAGAAGATCACGGTGACCAACACCTACTTCCTGGTCGGGCCGGCCTTCCTCTTTTCGCCGCCCGGCTGGATGGACGAGATGACGGCCCGCCGCGAGCGGGCCGACGGAGAAGAGAGATGAAGCGGAAGATGGCGACGATGGTGCTGATCTCGACCCTGCTGGCCGGCTGCGACGGCGGCGGCGGGGGCGACGACGGCGGAACGGGCGATGGCACGGACCAGTACGGCGCGGTGGAGGTGAGCGGAGCCTGGGACGGAGCCGCCCCGGATTCGGCCGGCTTTCGCGTGGCGATCTTCGAGTGCCCGTTCACGATGCCGCCCGACCTGTTCGTCGAGGGAGACTACGACCCCCAAAGCGGCCAGGTCCAGGCGCTGGCGCCCGAGGTGGAGCCCGGTCAGTGGTGCCTGATGGCCTACGTGGACATGGACCCGGAAGACGGCCTGGCCCCGGTCGACGGCCTGGACGCGGTCAACGACACCGGACAGGAGAACGCCTCCGGAGCGATACCGATAGAGGTGCAAGCCGGCCAGACCACCAGCCTGGAGCTGGACTTCGCGATCTGAGCGACCGCTCAGCCACCGACGCCGACAAAATTCAGTATCAAGAAGCCTGGCAGGCAGGCTCAGCCGGCCAGGGCGCTCTGCGTCTCTTGCAGGGCGCAGCTACGGCTGATCTCGAACGGCGGGCCCCTCGGCGGCGCCGCCGCTCGCCGCCTCCCGCCGCCGCCACTCCCTGATGACGACAACGTAGAGAAGCCCGCTCGGTCGGTGCTGGCCCGCGAGTTGCCACGTGCTCGCGGCGATGCTGGTCGCCGAACGGCTCAATGACTTCACCTACCGTCGCCGGGTGCCGGAGCAGGAGCTCTTGCACCGGATGCTCGCCGAGCACCTGGAGACGTTCCTGGAGAGGACGAGGACCGAGGATCACGAGCTGCCTCGGCACGTGGAGCAGGAGCTTCGGGACTACGTGCAGTGCGGCGTGCTCGGAGCGGGGTTCGTCAGGATCAGGTGCGCCGACTGCGGCAGGGAGAAGGCGGTGGCGTTCTCGTGCAAGGGGCGCGGGTTCTGCCCGAGCTGCACCGGCCGCCGTATGGCCGACACCGCGGCGCGCCTGGTCGACGACGTCTTCCCGCTCGGCGTGCCGGTGCGCCAGTGGGTGCTGAGCCTGCCGATCGACCTGCGCTACCGCCTGGCGTACGACGGCAAGCTGCTCTCCGACGTGCTGGCGGTCTTCGACCGGGCGGTGAACGCCTGGTACCGGGAGCGGGCGCGGGCCGCCGGGCACGCTGACAGCCGCGGCGGGTCGGTCACGTTCTGCCAGCGGTTCGGCTCGGCGCTCAACCTGAACCCGCACTTCCACAAGCTCCAGCTCGACGGGATCTACGTCCACGACGAGAGCGCCGACGCGCCGCTCTTCCTCCCGGCCCCGGAGCTGACCGACGCGCACGTCAAGTGCATCGTCGAGACCACGGCGAGCCGCGTGCTGCGGATGCTGGAGCGCCGCGGGATCCTCGCGCCGGGCGAGCTGGACCCGCTGGCCGACGAGTCGCCCGTGCTGGCCGGCGTGACCGCGGCCTCGGTGCGCGGCCTGGTGGCCACCGGCGACCGCGCCGGCAGGCTCGTCAGGCGCGTGCTCGCCGACCCGGCCGAGGCGGTCCGCACCGGCGACCTGTGCTACGCGTCCCGCGGCTTCTTCCTGCACGCCGCGACCCGGGTCGGGGCCGACGATCGCGCCCACCTCGAGCGCCTGTGCAAGTACGTCGCGCGCCCGCCCCTGGCCGCGGGCCGGCTGACGCAAATCGACGCGGAGAGGCTCGCCTTCGCCCTGAAAAACCCGTGGTCGGACGGGACCACACACCTGATCCTGTCGCCCTTCGAGCTCTTGGAGAAGCTCGCCGCGCTGGTCCCCCCGCCGCGGATCAACCTGTTGCGCTACCACGGCGTGCTGGCCGCCAACGCCAAGGACCGGGACAAGATCGTGCCCGCCGGCAAGCGGGAGCGGGACGAGGCCGGTCGCGCCGCCGCCAGCAAGAACCGCCTGGCCTGGGCCGCGCTGATGGCCCGCGTGTTTCAGATCGACGTCCTGCAATGCGACTGCGGCGGCCGCATGAGGATCGTCGCCGCCGTCACCGACCCGGCCTCGGTCCGCCGATACCTCGAGGGGACCGGCCAGTCCGCCGAGGTTCCGACGCTTGCCCCCGCCCGCGCCCCGCCGCAGACGGAATTGGACCTCGAGGTCGACTTCACCGACGAGGCCGACTTCGCCGATGAGGTCGACCAAGAAGCCTACGACTACTGACCGCTCTCCCAGCCCTCACCTTCGTTGCCGCGGGCTTGGGCGCCGAAGCCGCGGCGAAGGCGGCCCGACGCCCAGGTTCGCCCTCGGTCGGGTTTCTCACTCGCTCGCCGGACTTTTCGGTTATAATCGAACCTACGCGAGCGCCGAGCTCGCCCCACGGCCGCCGGCGAGCGTCCGATCAGCCGCGATCGGCGGCTGCCGAGGGGGTGGATCAGGTGTTCTGCGAAGGTTCGCGGGCTACGGCGAGGAGGCTTGGGAGGTGCTTCATCCTTCCTACATTTAAACACTCGCTCCCATTCTGACCCGGCCTCCATATGATTTCTTTTTTTATCGATGACAGCTACTCCAGTTTTCGGTTAAAATACACTCTGTTGTTGAGTAGCTATTAAGCGTGATGATACCACACCCGACCAGCGCTGTGTCAGGACCTAAAAATGCTTGGCGGTGGCTTGCCGGAGTGCTGGGCGGCGAGGACCTCGATGATGAAGTCGGCGTGATCGATCCCCTGCTTTCGAGCGGTCTGGGAGGTCGTCATGAAGTGAGCGTGGACCTCGGTCCCGCGCTCGGATCGCGTCCCGCCGACGATCTTGCGCATCACCACCAAAGCGCGGGCGGCCAGCTCGCCGCCGTTGTTGTGCGCCGGGATGTCGGGATCGCTCATGAAACGCAGCAGCCCGTGGAACTCCTCCTGGCAGCGGGCCTGGAGCCGGGCCACGTCGGGGTGGCGGCCCAGCTCGGCGTCGGCGATCAGGCGGCCGAGCCGGATGCGGATCCCGCATTGCTTCGAACCGTCTCCGGTCGATTGCGCGACGAGGGCGTCGGTGTAGATCGCGTGCAGCCGGTCGGCGAACTTCTCGATCCGCTCGTCGGGCGCCATCTCCAGGGCCTTGTCCGCGTCCCGCAGGAGGTGGATCCGGCAGAACTGGTGGACCATCCACTCGCAGGTGCGGTACGCGCCCATGAAGTCCGAGACGACGGTGCCCTCGTACGGCGCGACGACGTTGCCGTCTTCGTCCCGCTCGCACAAAAGCCGCTCGATGACCTCGTGGCCGCGGCTCTTGTCGAAGTGGAAGTAGGACAGGCCGAGGTTGGCCATCAGCCAGGCCCAGAGCTTCTCGCCGTCCTGCCACCAGGTGGTCTCGTCCATGTTGAGCCAGGCGTCCATCAGCGCGCGCTCCAGGATCTCCGCGGGCACCGACTTCGTGCGCCGGGCGGCCCGCGCGATGAGCTGGTAGACGCCGCTGGGGGAGATCTTCAGGCCGACGTGCCTCTCGAAGTACCGCGCGATCTGGTGGAAGCTCAGCCGCATGTCGTAGCGAAGATTGAGGGCCATCCCGAGCACGCCCGGCCCCAGCTTGGACGTCCCTGGCAGCGGCTCGTCGCCGTACTCGGGGGGCAGCTCGCTCCAGTGGATCTGCCCACAGCCCTCACACACGTACTCGAACAGGACGTTCCGCTCGACCTCGAGGTGCGCCGGGATGAGGTTCTCGATGACGACCTCTTTGGTCTTGCCCGTGGGGGTCAGGGCGCCTTTGCAGTCGTCGCACTCTTCCTTGGTGCGCTCCACTTCCTTGTCGATCTTGTCCGGTATCTCGCGCTGCGAGCCCTCGTGGCCCTTCTTTCGCCCCGGCTTCTTCTTCGCCTTGTTCTTGCGCTTCTTGCGCGAGTTGGGCCGAGGCCGCGAGCGGTGTCCGCGCTTCCACTCCTCGATGATGCGCGCCTGCTCCTCGATTGTCCGCGCTTGCTCATCGACCGTCCTCTTCAATTCCTCGACGATTCTTTCGAGTTCCGCGACCCGCTTGCGGAGCGCCTCGTTTTCCTCGCGGAGGGTCTGGTCGATAGGCGGCATGACCATTGTAGATCACGGCTGGGAAAAGATTGGAACCCGGGATCAACATCACGATCAGACACGATCCCATTTTCTTTGAAAACCCCTCGGCAGCCGGCTGATCAGACAGTCGGCATCAAGCGGCTTTCGCCGCTAAATAGATACGTTGTTGACCACTCATCAGAAAAGGGGGTACGCCATGAAAAGCGATATGCGAGTTTCATTTATCGCAATATTCACCATCTACACAATTGGAGTTTCCGTTTCTGCCGGTCTGACTCATCTTCTACAGTTCGAAAACAAAAGCTGTGTGATAACGGCATAATAC